>JAHDEB010000077.1:2393-20078 GCA_020629055.1 Chloroflexota bacterium | reverse complement strand
TACATCGAAATAGACCCTTTGCGGAAGTCGGTCGAACCGATCCATGCATTCACCAGTACCGGCACGCCCGATTGTGATCGCCCTTGGGCCGTTTCAAACGCCTCTTGCAGGTCGTCATCGTTTTGCACCAGCAACCCTTCACCCCCATACCCTTTGGCAACTTCGTGATAAGCCGTCATCGCTAGTTCAGTACCGAGTGCGGTGCCTAAAATATCCACTTGCTCCCGTGCGATCTGGGTCCAACCCCCATCGGTGCCAACCACGGCGATGACGGGTAGATTGTGACGGGCGAAGGTGTCGAACTCAGCGATGCTGTACCCGGCCGAGCCATCACCGTATAGGAGCCAAACTTCAGCTTCTGGATTATGCAATTTTGCGGCTAGGGCAAACCCTGCCCCCGCACCCAAAGTGCCAAACGCCCCGGGGTCTAGCCAGTTCAGCGGCTTTCTAGGCCGAACAATATAGCTTGCGGTGCCGACAAAGTCACCGCCATCCCCGATGATGATGCTATTGTCGCCAATGACCGCTTCAAGCTCCATGCAGACTTTTATCGGGTTGCAATGCTCGGTGTCACCGGCCGCTTGCTCGCTAATTTGAGCGTCGCGCGCATCATTTCGCTCTTTGAGCTTGCCGTGCCAATCTTCCCATTTTTCAGTGGGTTCATTCCAGAAGTTGGCCAAATCAATTAAGGCGTCACATGGATCGGCTAACACGCCGATTGTCGGCCGACGATTTTGATTGAGTTCAACTTTGCTCCGATTAATTGAAATATAAGTTGCGCTTTTGGGGATCGTCTCACCGTATCCCATGCGGAAATCACAGGGAACGCCAGCCAACAACACCAAGTCTGACTCTTTTAATGCATTTGAGCGTTTGTGCCGAATGTGCAGCGGATCTTTGCCTAGCAGACCACGGGCCATGCCGGACAGGAAGGTTGGAATCCCCAACTTACGCAGTGCCGAAGCCAAAACGTCCGCTTTGCGAGGCTGTAACATCGCCCCTGTACCGACAACACATACCGGCCGTTCTGCCGTTAGCAGGGCATCCCGAACTTTTGTGATGGCGCTTAAATCGGCCGTTGGGAACGATGGAAGGCGTGGGGGTTTCGCCTGATATCGATTTTTATCTGCAAACAGATTTCTTAAATGGCGTTGAATGTACCAGCGAATGGCACGGCTTGAAATACTGCTCCCTTTAGGCGTTTGCCCGGCCGTCTGCTCCCGAATTAACTCTTCGGGGTATAACGTGTCGATGGGTAGCTCTACAAAAACAGGGCCGGGAACATCACATTGTGCTTGATAAAACGCCTCTTCTAGCGCTGGGACAATGTCCCGAACACGCCTAATTTGTTTCATCCATTTAACATGGGGCTTGATCAAAGATTTTTGATCGATGTCTTGCAACGATCCGCGCCCCATGAGCAATGTGGGGGTCGCGCCACCCAATAGAACCAGCGGGGATTGAGCCATCGATGCGTTTTTGAGCGCTGTAATCGTATTGGTTAAGCCTGGTCCTGCTGTGACCGCTGCAACCCCAGGGATGCCGCTTAGACGGGCGGTGGCATCGGCCGCAAATACCGCATTGACTTCGTGCCGGGTGTCGATGACTCGTACACCATGTTCTTCGGCCCCGGTCAAAATAGGGGAGATATGCCCGCCGCAAAGTGTAAACAGGAACTTGACCCCATGACGTGCCAGTACTTGGCCCACCAGCTGTCCACCATGGCTAATCTCTTGGGTAGCTGGTGGGTGTGCACCATTTTCGATTTCTTCTTTGTGCTCACTGCTTTCAGTCATTTTCTTTTCCTGCCTTTGTCGTGATTAATTTTTTGATCGCTGTAATTTTACGACTTTACGAAAATTAACCAATTCCTGCAAAGGAGAAATTCATTATTCAACGTGTTAAAATGACCGGACAACCAACAAACTAATTTATTTGCCAGAGAGCAACTTTGAAAATACTACTTTACTGGGTACACGGGATGGGTGACTTCTCTAGCACCGATCTTCAGAATCAGGCCGCTCGGCTTAAACGATCATTGATTAAAAATCGGCCGGACTTAAACGGAAAAATTGAAATAAAGCCGATCAGATATTCAGACATTTTGCAGCAGAGGCAGTCCGATGTATGGGAGCGTATGCGAAGCGCAGGTGACGATTTCGGCCGAGGCTTCGGAAGCTTGCGCAATTTGTCCCGCTATATTTGGCTTAATCTGCGCCGCTTTTTGATTTTTAATATCACGAGTGGATTTTTGGTGAATCACCAAGCCGCCGTTTCGGGATCTGTCTACAAAAAAGTGATGCACCGTTTTAAAGATGAGATCATCGATGGGTGGGAGAAAATTCCGGCCGAAGATCGTGAGAGCACAGTCGTCGTGGTGCTGGCTGATGCGCTGGGCGGCCATCTAATCTCGAACTATATTTGGGATGTACAATGCGTATTAGCCGATGATTGCACCACCGAATCAAACCTGCTTGATGGGTTAGATCCTAGCCTGATTAAAATCGTATCACTTCAAAAAATCGACCTGTTGGTCACAACCGGTTGTAGCATTCCGCTGTTTATATCAGGCTTTCCCGAAATTCAGGCAATCGAAAACAATCGATTGGGATATCGTTTTCGTTGGTTAAACATTTATGACGATGATGATTTGATGGGATGGCCTTTGCAGCCGTTAGGCGCTTACTTTGACGAGGGTAGACGGGGTCGAAGCTATGCAGATCTTGTTGAAGATGTTCAAATGAACGCTCATGGTGGATTGCGTGGCTATTTCATGAAAGGCTTAAACCCTTACACCCATTGGGAATACTTGGAAACCGGCTCGATCAAACAAAGGCTTGCACAGGAAATAGGGCGCTTATTAAATTGATAGACCGTAGAAACAAACAGACTGCGGAAATTTTATTTGTTCGGGCTTGAACAATTGTCCAAAATCAAAGAAAACTTCCGCAGTCTAAATTACAAGAGCTTGCAGGTCGTTTTAGAATAAGGTTCTGGAAAGGCCACCGTCTACAAAGTATGAAACCCCTGTTGTGTATGACGCCGCATCTGATAAAAGGAACGCACCTGTTGTTCCGAACTCTTCTGGCTTGCCAAAGCGACCCAATGGGATGGGGGCTTCCATGTTGGTCATCATCTCATCTACTTCGACGCCTGTCATTTCGGCCCGTTTGTTGGCCAACTGATGGATGCGATCGGTCAGAATCGTGCCAGGCACAATATTGTTGATGCGGATGCCTGAGGGGGCCAAATCGCGTGAGAGTGATTTAACCAAGCTTGTAACACCTGAGCGCATGACGTTCGAAAGCAAAATCGTATCGATCGGCTCTTTAATTGATGACGAAGTGATGGTTAGAATCGAACCGGATTTTTGTTCCCGCATTGTGGGGAGCACGCTGCGAATCATGCGTACAGCGCTCATCAAAGTTAGTTCAAAGGCGTCGTACCAGTCGTCTTCATCAAAATCATCAAACCGGCCGGCTGGCGGTCCACCCGCATTTACGACCAGCCCATCGACCCGGCCAAACCGAGAAATCACCCCGTCGGTCCATTCAAGAATGCTGTCAGAATCTTTGGCATCAACAGTGGCCCCTTGAACCCCACCGCCGTATTTGCCTAATTTCATGACCGCATCATCAACCTTTTCCTGAGATCGACTTGCGATGCAAACATGAGCCCCTTCTTTTGCGCAGGCTTCAGCAATGCCAAACCCTAGGCCGCGACTTCCGGCCGCAACCATAATAACCTTTTCCTTTAAATTTAAATCCATGATCTTCGTCTTCGAGTGAGAGTTTTAGGCGATCTAAAATCTATTTAGACCGCTTTGTCGCGTCAACTTGATTGATCTAACCGGTTTGCCCTAAGAAACTGTTTGATAAATGTATTTAGACCGGATATACAAGATGAACAGAATAGTTAGACGGGAAAGCATCATCCTGAAAACCCTGTCTATCTTGTAAAAGATGGCTTTTTTCGATTTATCAAACAGTTTCTAAAGATGCTTGTACCGGACAAGCCCTTTAGTTTTCCGCCTTATTCACTGTTTAAAAGTGAATCAATCGCTGTTGCAAATGAGCTGATTGGCTGAGCGCCGACAAAGATATTTCCATTGATGAAAAATGTCGGTGTGCCGCTAATGCCAAGCTGTTGCCCTTCACGTAATTGGTTTTGAACAAGTTCCGTATATTTACCAGAATTTAGGCAATCCGCAAACACATCTTTGTCTAACCCAAGCTCTTCTGCGTAGCCGATAAACAGGTTGATAAATTCGGGATTACTACCCCATTCTGGCTGTGTCTCAAAGAGCTTGTCATGCATTGAAAAGTATTCCCCTTGATCATTTGCACAACGAGCAGCTTCTGAAGCTTCATCCGCTTCTGGGTGAAAACTTAACGGAAATTCTTTGTAAACATATTTCACTAGTCCTTGATCGATGTAATTGGCTTTGATAAGAGGGAATGTGTTTTCAAAGTGGCGTACACAGAACGGGCATTGGAAATCTGTGAACTCAATAATCGTAATCGGGGCGTCTGGGTCACCCAAAAACGGATCCCCTTCGATATTGACATCTACTGGACCCGTTGGTGGTGGGGGAGCTTGCTGCTGTTGTTGCTGTTGGGCCAACTGCTGTTTATATTGCTCTACCTGAGCCTCATACGATTCGCGGAAAAGATCCTCGATCGTTTCGTTTTCGATATTTTCAACGACCAATTCAAATACTTCGAACGGTTGAGCGCCAGACAGGTAGTAGCCGTCGATAAAGAAAGTTGGTGTCCCTGTAATCTCTTCACCCAACCCTTCTTGCAGATTGGCTTCGACCGCTTCGTCGTATCGGCCGTCTGCCATGCAGCTGTCAAATGCGATTGTGTCTAATCCCAATGTCGCAGCGAACCCACTCAAGACTTGGTTGAGACCTTCCGGCGTCATGCCACCTTGACCCCAAGCGGCTTGATTGGCAAATACGGAGTCGTGCATTTCCCAGTAGGCATCTTGCTCACCTGCACAGCGGGCGGCCGCCGCTGCGGCTCGGGCTTCTGGATGGATCGAATCGAGCGGGAAATCTTTTAACACATAGCGAACCCGGCCGGTATCGATTAACTCAGAGATAATCGTCGGCATCGTTTCAGCCACGTGACGGCTGCAGAATGGGCATTGATAGTCGGTAAATTCAACGATTAAAATCGGTGCATCGGGGTCACCCATCTCCCCGGCATATTCATCTCCAAATACCGCTTGTTCCGGCATCTGGAAGGGAGGGATGTCTAATTCTTCAATCTGGGGGCCACTGTCTTGAACAATGCTCTCTCCGGCCGAAAGTGCAGCGATCGCCCGTTCAAACGAGGCAATAGGCTGAGCGCCGATCAGAGGTTGACCATTCATGAAAAACGTTGGGGTACTTTGAACCCCGTTCTCGCGGCCGCGATTGAAATCTGCATCGATCGCACTTTGGTAGCGCATTTCAGTCACACAGTTGGGGAAATCATCAGTTAGCTCTATGTCTAACCCGTTCCCCATTTCAATTAAAACGTCAGATGGGTTGTTGATGCTCCAACCACGCACATCCTCGAAAAGGGCATCGTGCATGGCCCAATAAGCGGCCGGGCCAGCTTCACCCGCACAGCGAGCCGCATTCGAGGCTGCCGGTGCTTGCGGATGTATGTTCAGCGGAAAATCATAAAAGATAAGGACCGCTTCCCCATTGGCAACAGCCCCTTGCTTCAGGTCCCGCATCGTTGTTAGGGCAAATCTTGAACAAAACGGGCACTGATAGTCAGAATACTCTTCGATGACGACCGGTGCATTTAAATCGCCAACATACGCATTGCCGTCCGCCGTAAAACCGACTGTCAAGCCATTGTATGTTTCTGTGAGGCCGGTCCCGTCAACCACCACATCACCATTCTGTTCGACCGCTTCGCCACTGTCGTTGTCGGCCGTAACCGACTCAGCTTGATCGCTGCTAGCAGTCTCCGATTCACTGTTTTGCATCGGGGTTGACGTCGGCAAAAACCCGTCATCGGTTGGGGTGATGACTTGAGCAGAACCATCACCAGCGGTGGATTCAGGGGGAACATTTGAACAGGCTGCCAAAAGCAAAAGTAGGAGGGCTGAAAGGGGGAAAGTGAATCGTTTTAAATGCATAAAGATTTGATGACCTTACTCGTCTTGTCAATTGGCAAAGCCAGGCTGAGACAAGCGATGTTATTCTGTTTTTTGCTGTTGGAAACCGATTGAATCAACCAGCGGTTAAACATGTGGTTTTTTCGGGGAAAATTCGCCGATTTCGGATTATCGCCCTTGAAAATATCGAATGCAACTTGACTTATCATCTACGCATCTTTGGTGACTATTTGCCAGTTGAGAGGCGTGCCTTGGTACCGGTTGGGGGTAAATAGCGGCTCATTAGGGGATTGTCTCCCCTTTTCGCACAAATCAACTCGATTTCTTATGCAATTAAGTTGGCGGCTATGTTATTATTGCGGATTAATCTATCGATTTTTACAAAAGCGATCTGAACTTTCTGCTCAGGTCGCTCTTTTGCTGTGCTATGAACTTTTTAGATCGCTTTTTTAGTCGCAATGAAGACAACGCTCCGGTTAAGGGAGAAACATTTTTAGTGGTCGGTTTAGGCAACCCCGGCCGAGAATATGCGGGGAATCGTCACAACATCGGCTTTATGGCGATCGACCGACTGGCGGCCGCATACCAAACGCAAACGGGGCAGTTTAAGAATAAGTCGATGACGGGCAATTTCCGCATGGGGGACCATAGAATCGTTTTAGCAAAACCCCAAACTTATATGAACGACAGCGGCGCTTCTGTCGGCCCTTTGGCAAAGTTTTACAAGCTTGATCCGGCCAACATCATCGTTATTTATGACGAGCTTGATCTTGAGTTTGGTGTGATTCGTATTCGAGCAAAAGGGAGTGCAGGTGGCCACAACGGCATGAAGTCGATCATCAAGCATGTTGGACCAGATTTCCCCCGTATAAGGCTGGGTATCAGCCGCCCTAAAGGAAAGATGCCTGTGAAGGCGTATGTCTTGCAGGATTTTGGGAAAAATGACCGTGATACGCTCGACTTGATTTTAGATCGGACGGTGTCAGCGGTTGAAACAATTGTGAAGGATGGGGTCAACCTATCGATGTCGCGCCATAACGGCGCTGTGAACGAGTAATACTAGGTGAGCAGGCAAAACATATGAACTTTTCTGAGATCGTCTCGAAAATAAAATCGATCCCCGCATGGGGGCAACTTGAAACAGAATTAGCTGAACGGGGAGAGCTTTTTCCCATCGGCTTGGCTAAAGCGGCCCACGTGCCGGTTATTTCAGCCTTGTCCACCGATCACGACGGGCCAATCGTGCTTTTAACCGGCCGAATTGAAAACGTACCCATCTTAATTCAAGAGTTGGGATATTGGCTGGGTGACGATGTTGATGTCATTCGCTTTCCAGAACCGACCCCGCTGCCGTTTGATCGAGCGCCATGGGGAGAAAACTGCCGTCAAGGGCGACTGAGCGTGATGACGAAGCTGCTGGGAGGGCAAACGCCCATCCTGCCTAAACCGGCTAAACGGTCGGTGATTGTCGCTTCGGCGCGTGCCCTATTGCAGCAGACTTTGCCCAAGCGCAGCTTTATTAAAGCGATCAAGGTGCTTCGTTTGGGACAGATTGTTGACTTAAACAAGCTTGAAGCAGATTGGGTGTCTGTCGGTTATGAACGGGCAACGGTTGTTGAACGGCCGGGGCAATACAGCCGCCGTGGTGGGATTTTAGACATCTTCCCAGCGGGTGGCAGCGAATGGCCCCTGCGGGTTGAATTTTTTGGCGACGAAATCGATACCCTGCGGTGGTTTGATCCGGCGTCTCAGCGGGCCACGGGTGAAAGCCCAGATCGCGCGGTCATCCCCCCCGCGCGTGAAGCGATCCCTGAAGATGGAAAAGAGCTGGGGATGGTGTTTGAGTTAGAGGGGAGCCAGAAACCGGATGATTTGCCCGCGTGGCAAGATGATATCGAAGCGCTGGCGGCCGGGCAGCCCAATCCTCATCTTGAATTCTATTTACCGCTCATCTATCAACGGCCGGATAGCCTGCTGCATTATCTGCCTAAAAATACGCAGCTGTTTGTCGATGACTGGGTGATTTTTCAACAGACGATTCGTGAATTGCACATGCAGGCGGAGCAGTTAGAAGGGGAGCAAGAAAGTTTGCCCAGTGGCTATCGTAGCCCGCTGTTTTTATGGCAAGAGCTTATCCCGCTATTAACCGAAAACAAGGTGATCGTCTTAGGCGATCATATCCCGGCCGAAGAGCGGGAGAACAATGTGCCGCAGACTGATTTGGCGGCCGCGTTTCATCCAGGCCCCCGTTACGGTGGTCAGATGAAACCGCTAATGTTTCAGCTAAAGCACGCCTTTCGCACCCAAGAACCAACCGTCATTTTAAGCCGCCAGTCTGACCGTTTAGAGAGCATGTGGCGCTCGGGCGAAACGACGTCAGCATCGCGCGCGATCACACAAGATTTAGAAGATGACGATTTTGGTGATCGGCCGAGCTCGCCGATCTCGAATCTCGAATTGCCACCATCCGGCGATCTTTCAACCCCTGACCCCTCGATCTTAAGCGGGCTGGGTGATGTGGCTGAGCCCGCGTCGGCCGACCCAGACCCTTTGTCTGATCCTTCAATGGCCCAAATCTCTTTTGTGAATGGGACAATTTCAGAGGGGTTTACCTTAGAAGATCACGATTCAGACACCATTGTTTTAAACCTATTAACCGATGCGGAGATATTTGGCTGGAATCGGCCGGCACCCCGCCGGTTTAACCGGAAGCGCAGCTATGCGCCGGAGTCGATGTTTTCTGATTTGGTCGCCGGTGACTACATCGTGCACAGCGAATATGGGGTGGGTAAATTCCTCGGCATGGTTGTCCGCTCGATCGGTGGGGCAGACCGGGAATACTTAAAAACGGAGTATTCAAACAACGATATTTTATATGTGCCGGTTCATCATGCAGATCGTATGAGCAAGTGGATCGGTTCTGAAGAGTTTGCGCCCAATCTGAACCGATTAGGGGACAAGCGTTGGAGTACGCACAAAAAGAAGGCTCAGAAAGACATCGACCAATTGGCCGACGAGCTGCTGGAACTTTATGCGGCTCGTGAGCAGATTAACGGGCATGCGTTTGCGCCAGACTCTGATTACCAGATTGAAATGGAAGCCGCCTTCCCTTATCAAGAAACTGAAGATCAGCTGGATGCGATTTCGGCGATTAAAGATGATATGGAGCGTGCCCGGCCGATGGACCGCTTGGTCTGTGGTGACGTGGGCTATGGTAAAACAGAGGTTGCACTGCGTGCGGCCGTTAAGGCGGTGTCTGACGAGCGCCAGGTTGCGATTTTGGTGCCGACGACCGTATTGGCCCAGCAGCATTTCAAAACTTTTTCTGAACGCTTGGCCTCCTTCCCGTTTCGGGTAGAAATGTTGAGCCGTTTCCGGACCCAAGCCCAGCAAGATGAGGCGATTAAGGGGCTTAAAAACGGCTCTGTCGATATTGTGATCGGTACCCACCGTCTGGTTTCTAAAGACGTCAGCTTCAAAGATTTGGGGCTGGTGATTATCGACGAAGAGCAGCGCTTTGGTGTGGGGCATAAAGAGCGATTGAAACAGCTGCGAACCGAAGTTGATGTACTCACCATGACAGCCACGCCGATTCCACGAACGATGCACATGGCGTTAACCGGATTGCGCGATATTAGCTTGATCGCTACAGCCCCGGCCGAGCGTTTGCCGGTACAAACTTATGTGGGCGAAATGGATGACCAACTGGTACGCCGGGCGATCTTGCGCGAAATTGACCGTGGTGGGCAGGTTTTCTTTGTTCACAATCGGGTTCAAACGATCCAAACAATCGCCAAAGGGCTGGCCGAGCTGGTGCCAGAGGCGACGATAGGCATTGGCCATGGTCAATTGGGGGAGCGTGAGTTGGAGTCGCAGATGGCAGATTTTGCGGCTGGACGCATCGACATCCTGCTTTCGACCACAATCATCGAAAGTGGCTTGGATATCCCTAACGCCAACACGATGATCGTCAATCGTGCGAACCTGTTCGGTTTGGCCCAGCTCTATCAGCTGCGCGGCCGGGTCGGCCGTGGTGCGCATCGGGCTTATGCCTATTTCTTCCATGACAAATGGGCGAAACTCACCAAAGAAGCACAGGCTCGTTTAGAGACGATCTCTGAAGCGACCGAGCTCGGTGCAGGGTACACCATCGCCATGCGTGACCTTGAGATTCGGGGTGCTGGGGATGTGCTTGGGGGTAGTCAGAGTGGGCATATCGCCACCATCGGATATGACCTGTATACGCGCATGCTGGCACGTGCCATTCAGGTGCGAAAATCTGCAAAAGAAGGCAAGATCATCGAGATGGACCTGCCAGATACGACGCTGATCGATTTGCCGTTGCCAACCTATCTGCCTCCCGATTACATCCCAGACCCAGCATTACGCTTACGCCTATATCGGCGCATGGCGGTTTTGACCGACTTGGAGCAAATTGATGGGATGACGGCCGAACTAACCGACCGCTTTGGGCCGATTCCTGATCCGGTTGAGAATCTGCTTTACCAGCTTCGTATCAAGATTTTGGCGTTACGGGCGGGGGTTTCTTCAATCTCGACCGAGCACAAGCAAATCCGCCTGCAAATGCCCCGCCTCATGGCGATGAATCGAGAAAAAATGCAGTCGTTTGTTGGTTGGGAAGTGCGTGTAAGCCGAAACGGTATTTGGCTCGATGCGACATTGCCGACGCGTGAGTGGCAAATGCTGTTGGTAGGCGCCTTGGAGCGGTTGGAAGAATTCCGCAAGGCGTAGAGAGAGGTGGTGCATAAGTTCGTCAAGTAAGTAGACGCACTCACGCACCACTAAATGCTAGCCTAAGTCAACCAAGTTGCCTTGATCAACCACAACTTGCCCATCTAAACTGATGGTGCAATTGCGCACCGGAATATCGAAGTGGCCTTCAGTAAAGCGGCCGGCAAACTCATTTGCTCCGGTCGAGAAGAGGAAGTTGCCCGCATAGCAGCGCGTTTCAGTCCCATTGAAATCACGTTTGTCATACATCGTCAGCGACTCGTAACGGGCGTTTTCATTCAGCCCCCAACCGACGTGTGATGTCGCGTAGGCGAGCGGATCATTCCAAGCTGCCAAATAACGGGTAAACAGCTCGTAATCGGTCCCACTCCCTTCAATGTGGGTGATGTAGTCATTTTCGATGGTTAAAACCAACTGCTGCTCTAAATATCGTTTGAAGGTCAAGTTGACATCACCTACATCGAGCACCAGTTTGCCGTTGACGCTATTGGCTTTTGGGAAGCTGACCAAAACGCCCCCTGGCCAATGGGTCAATGTGCCCGGTTTGTCGGTAAAGCCCCAGTTTCCAACTGTGGGTGATTTCTCCATGTTAACGGTTAAATCGGTACCGGCGGCCGAGGTCACGCGCATTTCGGCCGATTTTCGCACCATGCGAGAGGCGGCCAGCACTTTTGGCTTTAGATCTTCTGTTGGGACGAGTCGTTCTAATGCCTCTGGGTGTTCATTGCTGATAAACAGAACGCGCGCGCCACTTTTTAAAATCGTCGGTAATTCTGGGGCGTGCATCAACCCCTCAAGCGTACAATCGACAATGACCCCCACGCTGGTTAAGGCTGCCAAGGCCGCCTTTGAGTGCTGAATCGCCTGAGAAGCACCGGTCGAGCGAACTGCAACAGGTGCTGTTTGGGGCGGGGTCGGCATCACCACGTGCATCGGCTTGGCTCCCATTCGTAACAGGGCCAGCTCTGCTAGGTGGACGTTTAGCGCCCTAGACTGTGTTTCAGACAAAATGGCAACTTCTTCACCCGCTTCAATTTTGCAAAGACCAAAGACCTTTTCAAACGCATCGATCCATTTGGCTTCAATTCGATCAGTTAACATGTTTTTCCTCTCATTCGCTATCAAAGCGGTTTTTTAATTTAAAGTGTTGCACCTTGCCTAAGGCGCTCTTCGGCAGCTCGTTGACAAAGTAGTAGACGCGTGGCTGTTTGAATCGGGCGAGTTTCCCTCCGATAAAGTTTTTTAAATCCGCCTCTTTAGAACGATCACCGACGATAACCGCAACCGGCCGTTCTCCCCATTTTTCATCTTTTATGCCGATTAAGGCGCATTCTACAACTGACGGATGCTGATTAAGGACGCGTTCGACTTCGGCCGCGTAGATATTTTCCCCACCCGAAATAATCATATTTTTCTTGCGATCTTTGATGTAAACGTACCCATCTTCGTCTAAATGGCCGATGTCCCCCGTGCGGAACCACCCGTCATGCAAAGCGGCCGCTGTCGCGTTAGGATTCCGCCAATATCCCTGCATAATGTTGGGGCCACGCAACAGCACCTCGCCCTCTGCATGAGGGGGCAAGCTATTGCCATCAGCGTCTACAATTTTTATTTCACAATGGATGCCACACAGCCCGGTTGACCCGATCCGGTCAAAGTCTGAATCCGGCCGATGATAAACGGCGATCGGGCTGGTTTCGGTGCAGCCATACATTTCGATGACGGTGACACCCACCGCTCGAAATTGATCAGACAATTGGCGTGGCACAAGCATGGATCCGGTACAGATAAGCCGCAGTTTTGAAAAGTCTGTCTCTTGCCACTGTGGGGAGTCGATGCACGCCCTTTGGGTTGCGGGAACCAAGCAGCCTAGCGTCGGGGCCGGATGTGACTGATCACCGGCCGAAATCGCTTTTAAGGCATCATTGGGGTTAAACCCGCGCTGCAAAACGATAGACGCCCCCGCATGTAACGCCGGGGTTGTTTGGTTGTTCAATCCTCCGACATGAAACAGGGGCAGGCAGGTCAAAATCACATCATGGCTGGTTAAGTCTTGCATATGCTGACTTTGGATCGCATTCCAAAGCAGTGCATTTTGCGACAGCATCGCCCCTTTGGGGTGGCCCGTTGTGCCGGAGGTGTAGACAAGAAGCAGCGTATCATCCAGAGAGCCGGTTGATTGAGAGCTACCGCTTGAGTCATTCGCCATCAGGTCGGCCCACTTGTCCCCGCCTTCCGGCACGTAATCTAATCCAACCAGCTTGCAGTTTGGCATTTCCACCCTTGCATGTGCGGCGAACTCTGCATAGGTTTCTTCGACCAGCAAGACGCTGCTTTCAGCATTTTTAACAATGTAGGCTAATTCAGGGATGGCCAAGCGCCAGTTGAGCGGGTTTAGCACCGCGCCAATACGGGCACAGGCGAAAAGGGCGATTAAATATTCAGGAGAGTTCGAAGACAATAACGAGACGCGATCACCATGCTTTACATTTAGCGTGTTTGACAGCATGTTTGCTGCACGGTCTATCTGCACCTCCAAATCTGAATATGAAATTGTTTGCCCCTCAAAGTAAATGGCTACTTTATCGGGTGTGTATTGCGCGTTGGTGCGAATCCATTTTGAAATGTTCATATTATTTTTGAGCTTGGCGTTTTAGCATTTTTTCGGCCAGCTTTGGGGCGATCCCCGGCCGGCTCCATGGGCATACGGCGATGCAAATGCCACAACCTTGGGTCTGATTAAAATAGGGGATGCACTTGTCGAAATCGACATACCATTTTTGTTCGCCCCGTACCGTTTGTTTGGTTTTAAAGATGGCATCTGGCGGGCAGCTGTCTGTGCACAGGCTGCAAAGATGGCAAAAGTCATCTGCACCAAAACTTTCGGCCGAATCGATATCTAGCGGCATGTCGGTTACGACCCCGGCCAGTCGAAAAGAGGATCCGTACTCTCGGTTGATGATCGAACCATGCTTGCCTAATTCACCTAAACCGGCCGCAATCGCTGGGGGGATGAGCAAAAAAGGGCCTGCGGTTGGGCCGCCATGCGCTTCTGCACGATATCCTTGCTCTCTGATCCAGTTGGCCACGGTGCGTGATGCCCGTGTGCCCCGATTGTACGCACGCATGACTTCGACGACAGAAGGGGATTCAGGAGCTGTTGCGAGTTCTTGATGATCCATGCTGACCGCCAAAACGATGATGTTCGGGTAGTCTACTTCATAACCTTCAAAAACCCACTCCGGCTGCATGCGGGTAATGCCGACCAGATCTGCTTCATTGGCGAGGGCAAATGTTTTGCACTGAGCGGTAAATTCGGCCGAGCTTTTTTCCTGTTTAGTTGGCGCAATGTCGGCCGGATGATTAGGTGCTCGGCCGCCAAAATTATTTTCTAAGTCCCCTGTTTCAGGTGCAACTTCAATCGTTCGTTTTAGCATCCATTGCTGCATGTCACCATGGGCGATTTTTTTCGGATGGTGCCAGTAAATCGGGGAGGGTGCTCTTGTACTCGTTTCCCCCAGCCCATTGATCGCATTCCCCGACACATCGGGTATCAGGGCCAGCTGTTCGGGATCAGGTACAAACGGCAGTCGCACGTTCTTCTTCTTGCGATCCTTTTTACTCATCCTTCTCCCCTCTTTCGTACAAGGCCCCCCGCCCTAGGTTGTCTAGGCAGATTTCGGCCGTCCATGGCAACATGAGTGCTCCACAACGAGAGTCCCTGAAAATGCGTTCAAGCGGCAAACTTTTGAGCATCGATTGACCACCACAGGTCCGAATGGCCAATTGTGACATCTCGCTGGCATTTTCCATGACGGTGTATTGGGTCACCCATGCCCGCAAAATCTGATCTTTGTCGGGATTCGCTCGGGCTTCAGACAGGGTCTGGTAAAAAAGCGCTTTGGTTTGCTCCAGCATAATTTTCATTTTGGCAACCGCCATCTGCTTGGTGGGGTACATGCGCCGTTTAACGGGTGGGAGTCCTAGATATTCACCGCGAAGGTATTTAACTGTGAAGTCATAAGCCGCCTGGGTTAAGCCCATGTATGCAGGGCATAGGGTTAAAAACATGTGGGGCCATTGGCTTGCGGCCGCGTAATAGATGCCACGCGGCATAAGCATCGCCTCTTCTGGAACAAATACGTCTTTAAAGTGCAGTGTTCGGGAGACCGTTCCTCGCATCCCCATCGGGTCCCATTCACCTGTTACGCTGACCCCATCGGCGTCGGCCGGCACCGCCACGTAAACGCTGTTTCGCCGGCTTGGTTTTTCTCCCTCTCGGACTTCGGAACATAAAATGCCGTAATAGTTCGCATGGCCTGAAAGCGAGGCGAAGATCTTTTTACCGTTGACGATCCAGCCTCCTCCGTTTGAATCGGTTGGCACCGCATGTGTCCCCCATGCCACTTTTCCGGCCGCAGCGGCTCCGCCTTCGGAAAACGGTTGGGAATAGATCGCGCCATCTTCAACGATACGTTTGTAGTGGATGGCTCGCCGTTCTTCATGGGTCCGTCGCTGCTCTTCTGTCATTTCTAAATCGTCAGTTAAGTCGCCGGTCCACAAGGTAGAAGAGACGTGCATGTTCCAGGTTAGCGCCGTTGCCCCGCAATATCGACCCAGTTCGGCCGCCGTCATCGCATAAGTCAGCAGGTCTGCCCCATGCCCCCCGTTTTTTTCCGGGACACAAATTCCCATTAAGCCAGCTTTGAACATATCGTCATAATTTTCAGATGGGAACTCTGCGGCCCGATCATACTGAGCCGCACGAGGGGCTAAATGTTCTTGCCCTATTTTTCGGGCCAATTCGGTTAGGTAAATTTGCTTGTCGGTTAGCTTAAAGGCGACCGGGTCAAAAATAGGGGCATCATTTGTCATGGTTTTTATTTCGATAAGGTGTACGGTGTGTGCACCTTAAAGGGGATATTTTAAAGGGCTGTTTGTAAAAATTTGTCTAGCTCGGCGTTAAAAACGGCCGGATCTTCGATATGTGCGATATGGCCCAGCCCGTCCATTTCAGCAAATTGTGAATTGGGGATATAGGTCGCCGTTTTGGCCATCATTTTCGGCGGTGCATTGCGATCTTCAGACCCGACAAGTAGGAGGGTTGGAATGTCGATGTTCGGGAGATTTTTGCGTCGATCAAACAGCAGCAGGGTGACAACCGAGGTGCAAAATGTCTCAACCGGCACGCGGACGATATCCTCGGCCGCCGCCTTTAACCCCGCTTCGGTCGCTTTTGATCCGGTCAGCCCTTTCAGCATATCGGGGACCAGCTCTTCCATCGTTGCGCCGTTTTCAAAAGGTTCTAATCGCGCACGAATATAGTTTTGCTGCCATTCCCCATCTTTTTTCCCAAAGGCCGGACTTGTACCGAACAGAACGGCGGCCGCGGTTAAATTCGGATACAAATACAAAAACTCTTGAATAATCATGCCACCGTAAGAGTTCCCCACAAGAATCGGTTGAATCCAACCGTTCTCATCGAGCGTCTCTTTGAGCCAATGGCTTAACGTTTCAAAATTATTCTCTGCGAGTGGTGGGGTCCCTCCATAACCGGGCAGGTCGAGCCCAACGGCTAGGTAGTTTTCGCTAAAATGGTCAACTTGGTGCTGCCACGCTCGGCCGGTTGAACCGATACCATGCAGAAAAATAAGCGGTTGCCCTTCGCCTGCTGAAATAAATGTTGCGGTCATTTTGCGCCTCTTTTTCGCTCGATTGAACTCTGGAACGGTGTAAATGATTTGATTTTTAGACTATAGCACCAAAATTGAGTACAATCAACACAATGGATAAACACAAAGATCGTAAAATCAACAATCGCTTTGGGGTCATGATTATTTTGGGCGATTTTATCCTGCCGCATCAAAAAACGTTTTGGTTAGATGAGCTTCTGACCAAATTGTCGTGGGTTGGTGTTTTGGAACGTACCGGCCGTTCGACGCTGGCACGCATGACAAAAGATGGCTGGTTTGAGGTCGAGAAAGTTGGGCGGCGCAACCGTTATTCGCTAACCCGCTGGGGGGAAGCAGTGCTTCGGCAAGGGGATTTACGGATCTTTGAAGAGGCGGGGCAAGATTGGGACGAGAATTGGCATCTGGTTATTTATTCTTTGCCAGAGGACAAGCGAGTCTTACGCCACAATTTGGTCCAGCAGCTGTCATGGCTCGGCTACGGCCGGTTGTCTCGGGGCAGCTGGCTGTCTCCCTACGACCGGCGCGAGCCTCTACGCCAGGCACTAAAAGAACCGGAAACCAACGACTATCTTCACTTTTTTACCGGGGATTATTTAGGCAACACGGACATTCAACAATTAATCAAAACATGTTGGGATTTTGAGGCGGTTTCTGCCGAGTACGGCCGATTTGTTGAAACATATCAGCCGCTTTTATCCCGACTAGAAGCCGCCAAGAGACCATTGTCACTTGAGGAAGCTTTTTGTCATCGATTTTGGGTTTCTTATGATTTTTTGCCCGTTTTGCGCAAAGATCCAAATTTACCAACCCGTTTTTTGCCCGATGATTGGCGCGGCTTTACGGCTCGGCAGCTGTACAAAGATTCAAAGATCCTATTTCCCGATGATCCAAATCTGTTTTCTGAATAGAAAATCGGTGTCTATCGTTTGAATGTCCCCAATATTTTTGCCAGATCTAGAACGATTTCTATACTTGGTTCGCCGGAAAAACGTTTTTGTTCATCAGGTAAGACACAAATCGCCGATGATCTGAAGATCGCGGCCGCAAATGACGACCTTCGATCTTAAAAGCCCGGCAGGGCGTCGTCTGTAGCCGCTGGATTTATCCAAAGGGCGATATC
>JAHDEB010000077.1:0-2293 GCA_020629055.1 Chloroflexota bacterium | reverse complement strand
AAAAGCCCGGCAGGGCGTCGTCTGTAGCCGCTGGATTTATCCAAAGGGCGATATCAAATTCAGGCAGCTAAAAAAATAAACCAAATCAAATTCGCAATAAATAGACTATGAAACAGATCGAAGCAGATTATCTGGTAATCGGGACAGGGGCGGTCGGCATGACTTTTGTTGACACCATGCTAGACGAAAGTGACGCCAATTTTATCATGGTTGACCGCCATCATATGCCAGGGGGGCACTGGAATGATGCATACCCTTTTGTGCGACTCCATCAGCCATCCGCATTTTATGGGGTGGGTTCAACAGAGCTTGGCAGCAATCGAATTGATGAAACCGGTTCCAATAAAGGGTATTACGATTTGGCCTCTGGCCCTGAAATTTCAGCCTATTTTGAGAAGCTGATGCGTGAGCGTTTTCTGCCATCCGGCCGCGTGCAATATTTCCCGATGTGCGAATATACAGGTGATGGCCATTTTCACTCGCTGCTCTCTGACGAACGTTATTCGGTTGACATTGGGAAGAAAACAGTTGATGGCACTTTTTTCAATACAACCGTCCCATCGATGCATCAGCGAAAATTTTCTGTCGTAGATGGGGTGACTTGCATCCCGCCAAATGATTTGCCCCGCTTGGCCGCCAGCTATAAACGGTTTACCGTGCTGGGCGGTGGTAAAACCGCGATGGATACGATTGTTTGGTTGTTAGACAACCAAGCAGACCCAGATGCGATTTGTTGGGTTTGTCCGCGAGACTCTTGGCTCATTAACCGGTCATCGGTACAGCCTGGGGCTGATTTTTTTGAAAAAACGGTTGGGGGCTTTGCCGCAAACGTCGAAGCGATGCGGGATGCAAAATCTGTGGAAGATTTGTTTACTCGGATGGAGTCTGCCGGAACGATGCTACGTGTTGATAAACAAGTTCAACCAACAATGTTTCACTACGCCACCCTGTCAGAAGGGGAGTTGGTTCAATTGCAGCGGGTTAAGAATATTATCCGACAACAGCGTGTCTCTGCTATCGATGACCGAAAGATGACAATGACAGATGGTGCCGAAGTGCCGGCCGACGGCGACACGCTTTACATCGATTGCACCGCCCGCGCGGTTGAGTTTAAAGAGGAGTCAACAAAGCCTGTCTTTGAGCCAGGGTTGATTACCCTTCAAGCTGTATTCGCTCCGTTGGTCACTTATAGTGCGGCCGTTATCGCCTATGTCGAAGCCCATTATGAGACTGATAAAGAAAAGAATGGGTTATGTATTCCGGTCGAGCTGGCTGATACGCCGGAAGAGTGGATGGCATCGACGCTGGGCAATATGATGAATGGATACAACTGGTCCCAGAATAAAGAGCTGAATGAGTGGACAAACCGATGTCGGCTCAACCCCAATGCGGCCGCCATTCGTGAAGGGGCTGGGCGTGAACCTTCTCACCGAGAAATTATAGGTCGCATCAAGCAAGGGACATTGCCCGCAGTAATGAATGTGCAGAAGTTGATTGCGCAGTTGCCCAGCTAGGCCGTGTTGACTTTTTAATTAAATCCGCGGCTAAAAAAATTGAATTAGAAAAGATTAAACTAAAAGTCGACAGAATCTAGTCTGGGTGCACCTCGACAATCGCTTCGATTTCAACTGTTACATGGTTGGGCAATGTCGCCATCCCGACGGCCGACCGTGCGTGACGGCCGTTTTCACCAAACACTTCGATCATCAGATCAGAAAATCCGTTAATCACGGCCGGCGTTTTGCCAAAATCGGGGGCGGTATTCACCATCCCCAACGCTTTGACGACCCGTTTCACCCGATCAAGAGAGCCTAACTCTTGACGGATGACCGCAAGTTGGAATAAGCCGATTTGACGAGCGGCCGCATAAGCCTCTTCTAGCGACACCTCTGCACCCACTTTACCCACAACATTGCGGTCAACTTTGCCTGATAGATACAGGTGGTTGCCGGACAAGACCGCGTGCAAATAATTGCCTCCGGCGGTAGGTATTTCTGGTAATTCGATGCCTAATTCTTTTAATTTTGCTTCTGCTGACATTGTTAAATCCTCTTTTTGAATGGAATGTTTGTTTGCGAAAATGCGGGGCACTCCCCCTTAAAAACTATCGTCTAGCTATAACTTGCGGGGGAGTGCCCCGCACTTTTAACTTAAATAACCAGCAGCGTTCCACAATTTTTACAAGTACGCATTTCATCACTGGCGTGAACCGCTTCGAGAACAGGGGTTAACTCAGTGCCAATTTGGTCAAACTGATAGGTCGCTTTGTGCAGCTCTTCACCGCAATTGTCAC
>JAHDEB010000333.1 GCA_020629055.1 Chloroflexota bacterium | reverse complement strand
AAAGCCTATGCTGAATTTGAATGGGAACGGCCGGAAAAGTTCAACTTTGCCCGGGACGTCGTCGACAAATGGGCGGCGGAAGATCCCGATCTGCAAGCCCTGCTATGGGTGGACGACGACGGCAACGAGATTCGTCATTCGTATGCGGATATCAGCGCCGGATCGAAACGACTGTGCAACGTGTTGACCAAATTGGGGGTCAAACGGGGCGATGTGGTCGTGATCATGCTCAGTCGTGAGGCGGAGTGGTGGATGATCTCAACCGCCTGTCTACGCATGGGGGCGATCCTATCACCCGGCACCTCACAAATGACGCCCAAAGATATCGAATATCGGATTAATCGGGCTGAAGCGACCTGCTTCATCACCTCTGAAATTTATGCGGAGCGATTCGAAAGTGTCAAAGACCAATGCCCTACCATGGTCGCGCCGATCTTGATTGGCGGGGTGCGAGACGGCTGGTACAGCTACAACGCAGAGGTTAGCGCGGCCGATGCCGAGTTCGAAACGGCCGACACCGCCCACGATGAAAATGCGATCTGCTATTTCACATCTGGCACAACCGGCTACCCGAAGATGACGCTGCATACCCACACCAGCTATCCACTGGGGCATGTGTCTACCGGTAAATTTTGGCTCGACAATCGGCCGGGTCAGCTCCATTGGAACATTTCAGACACCGGCTGGGCGAAAGCAGCCTGGAGCAGTTTCTTTGGGCCGTGGAACATGGGTGCCACCGTCTTTGTCCATCACACCAAAGCGTTTTCGGCCGCAGGCATCCTCGACATGCTCGAAAAATATCCGATCAACATTTTGTGCGGCCCCCCCACCGTTTATCGGATGTTGGTCCAGCAAAATTTAGGCGGCCGTGATTTTAGCGATCTGCGTTACTGCATCGGTGCAGGCGAGCCGCTGAATCCAGAAGTCATCGAAACGTGGAAAACAGCCACCGGCATGGTCATTCGGGATGGGTACGGGCAAACAGAAACGACGTTGCTGTGCGGCAGTTTCGCCTGTATCGAACCGCGCTACGGGTCTATGGGAAAACCATCGCCCGGCATCGATCTACAGATCATCGACCATGAAGGGAACATTTTGCCTCCGGATCAAGAGGGTGACATCGCTGTGCGGGTGAAACCGGAACGGCCGCTGGGCTTGTTCAAAGAATATTGGAAAGACCCTGAGCGTACGGCCGCCTGTTTTGTTGGGGATTGGTACATCACGGGGGATCGGGCCACACGAGACGCAGACGGATACTTCTGGTTCGTCGGCCGGGCAGACGATGTGATTTTGTCGGCCGGGTATCGGATCGGGCCATTCGAAGTGGAAAGTGCACTCATCGAACATGCGGCCGTGCAAGAGTCGGCCGTGGTCGCCAGCCCAGACGCGGTACGTGGGGATGTGGTTAAAGCGTTTATCGTGTTAGCCCCCGGCAACGAAGGCTCAGACGACCTAGTGAAAGAGCTTCAAGATCATGTCAAAGCGGTAACCGCGCCGTACAAATATCCACGTCGGGTTGAATTTGTGGAAAGCTTACCGAAAACGATCAGTGGTAAAATCCGCCGGATTGAACTGCGTGAGCGAGAAGTTGCGGCACAATCGTAGGGGCGAGATACGCCCGCTATCTCTAACAATAAAAAACAATTTGCTGGTGGATCTCGCCCAGTGCCAGTAAACAAGTTGCGTTTAACGAAAATCATTTTCGCAATGCCGGGCGAGATCCACCTGTTTTTTGATTTAAATCGTTACTTGGTTCGGGCGTATCTCGCCCCTACCGAAAAAATATGACCGAAATCCAATTCGAATTAAACGCCCCGGAATTTCAGGCTGATAAATACGGCTACATCGAAGAGCTGCGGCAGCAAAATTTCTACGGCCGGACGAGCAACGGGATCGTGTTCTTTAACCAAGAAGACGCCATGCACGTCATGCGCTGTCTCGATTTCCGCTTCTCGTTCTTCCAGATCACCCCTGAGAAGAGCGCCTACCTAAGCGAAAGTATCAAGCATGAACTGCTGAACAAGCATGGCAGTGATCACAAACGACTGCAAAAGTTGGTTTTGCAAGCGTTGCGCGACCAGATTGTTGAGGGGTTTGAAAACGAGATGCGGATGATGATGACTGACCTCATCGCCGCCATGCCAGATAAAGGGGTGATCGATTTCTGCTCGATGGTGGCCAAGCCGCTCCCGGCCCGTGTTCTTGGCCCCATGCTAGGCATTCCATATGAGGATATTCCGGACTTTAATCGTTGGATTGAGATCGGTGGCCGGAAAGTCGATGCGCTCCGCTCAGGGGATGGCATTCAAGAAGTTGAAGACGCCAATCGGAACATGCACAACTACATCCGTGGTATGTTGCGCGAACGACGGGATAACTTAGGTTCTGACGTCTTTAGCGAACTCATCGTGGCAGAAATTGATGGAGACCGTTTGAGCGAAGATGAGTTGGTCAGCCTTGGGGCTGAAATCGCCGCGGCCGGGGTGGACACCACCCGCGCCCAGCTTCCTCTCACCTTTCATGCGTTGCTCACCCATCCTGAACAGATGGCACTGCTCCAAAACGATCCTAGCTTGGCGATGGGCGCTGTGGATGAAGGGATGCGTTTTGCGCCGTTGCCCTTTGCCCTCCCCCACGCAGCTACCCATGAAAACGAGTACAAAGGCATCCACTTTGACGAGGGTGACATGGCGATGATTTTGGTCCCGGCCGCTAATCGTGACCCCAGCGCAATGGACAATCCGGCCATGTTTGACATCGGCCGGAAACGGGTGCGTAACTTCGCCTTTGGCTACGGGATGCATTATTGCACCGGCGCACAGCTGGCGCGTATGGAAATGGCGATTGCGTTAGAAGAGTTGGTCAAACAGATCAAATCGTTCAAACTAGTTGAAGAACCAGAGCGTGAACCGTTTACGAAAGGATCCGCGCCGACTAAGATGTTGATCGAGATTGAAAAGAGATAATCTGCGATTGGTCAGTTGGTTTCTCTGACGATCCCAGAGACCAATTATCGCCTTGGTGCCCACCAGATTGGGACCAAGGCAAGGATGCATGACAGATGGCAAAATATCTTTATATTGTTACCGGAGTTCTCATTGCAATCACAATCATCGCATCTCTATTTATCAACGTGATTGGGGCGATCTCGTTCATCACCCTAGGGTTGTTAATCTATGTCTTATTAGGCACCATCATGTTATGGCTCTGTATAAAGCTCTTCAACCGGCTAGAGCTATTTTCATGGACCTTTAGACTTGGCACCCCGTTAAAATACGTCCTGATGCTGGGGCTGGTCGCATTGAGCGGCGTCTTTGCGGTCCATGCATTTGCACCCGCTGCAACCATCGAAGGGTCTGATTCTTCAACTAAAGACCAGGTCGCATACATGTTCGAAACTGACCAAGCGGACCGAGTTGCCATGCGCCTTTTTTCCCTTTCAAACCGAGATGCGGCGCGCAGATCGGTTTTGCTCAAGCTGCTCAATGATCAACCCCTCGACGATCCTGATGCCAAATATCATGCTGCTATGATCTTGCAGCATGGTTCAGAACCAGCCCACTTCGAACAGGCACATCAATTGGCGCTTGAAGCCAGCAAAGCAGGCGTTGTAGAATCTGAGTGGCTATCAAAGGCAGCTTATGATCGCTGGCAAATTTCTATCGGCAAGCCGCAACTTTATAACACGCAAACCAACGCCACCATTTCGTTATTTGGCCTGGCGGTTGAGGAATAGGATCTGAAACCACAGTAAATGCCGATTCCGATTAAATAAAAATAATGAGACAGTTTGCCAGTTGGTGCCTCAACGAAGCACCATGAACCCATAGTTGAACTATCTCGCCCACAAATAAAAATGATCGACCAAACACCCTATAAACCCCAAAACCCCGTTCGTATCGTCACCGCCGCATCTCTGTTCGATGGGCATGACGCTGCCATCAACATCATGCGCCGCATTTTGCAGAGCACCGGAGGGGAAATCATCCACCTCGGCCACGACCGCTCGGTGCAGCAAATAGTGAACACCGCCATCCAAGAAGATGCCCAAGCGATTGCGATTACGAGCTACCAAGGTGGCCACATGGAGTTTTTCAAGTACGCGCATGACCTGCTTGAAGAAGCAGGCTGTGGTCATATCAAGCTGTTTGGTGGCGGGGGGGGCACCATCCTGCCAGAAGAAATTGAGGAGTTGCACGCTTATGGGGTTGATCGGCTCTATTCACCCGATGACGGCCGGGAGATGGGACTACAAGGGATGATCAATGATTTGATTCAGGGGGCAGATTTTCCGACAGGGCAGTTGGGGGACGGCTGG
>JAHDEB010000076.1 GCA_020629055.1 Chloroflexota bacterium | reverse complement strand
CCGATTCTGCAGAGGCGACCGCTTGGCTTGCGGCAGCCTGGCACGACTTTCCCGGTAATCATATACACATCATCGGTATTACCGGAACCAACGGGAAAACAACCACCAGCGCCATTCTGTTCGGCATTCTCCGTTCAGCAGGCCTAAGATGTGGACTGATCAGCACCATTCGGGCCGTTTTTGGAGATAAAGAAGAGCCTACCGGTCTGCATGTCACAACGCCGGCCGCCCCTCAATTGCAAGGCTACCTGCGACGCATGGTAGATGCGGGTTTAACCCACTGCATCATTGAGACAACGTCTCATGGGCTGGCCCAACATCGGGTTACCGCCATCCCTTATGAATTTGGCCTGTTAACCAACGTCACCCACGAGCATATCGATTATCATGGAACCTTTGAAAACTACGTCAGCGCCAAACGCAGGCTGTTTGAACTGGTTGCATTGCATCCACAAGGGCATGCGGTTCTAAACAGTGACGATGAGCTGTTTGCTGACTATGGCTCGGTTCCTGTCCCACACCAAACAACCTACGGCCGATTTTTGTTGTCCGAAGGGCAAACGCCAAACGTACATGCTTCCAATGTTCAATTCAGCGCCAGCAGTACAAATTTTCAGCTCCACCTCAATCAAGAAGTTCAGCCGATAACGATAAAGACAGAATTACTGGGCCACTTTAATGTGGAAAATATTTTGTGTGCGGCCGCTACCGCAGAAGCGCTAGGTGTAAGCGGCGAATCAATCGCCTCAGGAGTCGCATCTGTTACCGCCATCAGCGGCCGGATGGAACGCATCGATGAAGGGCAGTCTTTTTTGACCATTGTCGATTTCGCCCACACCCCGGATGCATTGGAAAAAGCGATTAGTTCGGCCAAAAGCATGCTAGACAGTCAAGCCAACCGAAAAGGGCGCATCATCACAGTATTTGGTAGTGCTGGCAAACGAGACATCGAAAAGCGCAGACTCATGGCAGAAGTCTCGGCAAGGGAAGCTGATATCACCGTACTTACGGCCGAAGACCCGCGTACTGAGCCACTAGAAGACATTTTGGATATGATGGCGGCCGGATGCAGGTCACAGGGGGGTGTAGAAGCGAGCTCGTTTTGGCGCATTCCAGATCGCGGACAAGCGATCTACATGGCGCTCACCCTTGCACAGCCGGCCGACATTGTCCTAGTTTGTGGCAAAGGGCATGAACAGTCGATGTGTTTTGGCACACAAGAATATCCATGGGACGATCGCAATGCGACACGTCATGCCCTACAAGCTATGCTACAAAAAAAACCTATGCCACCTCTGGGGCTCCCTACAGAAACTCCCTCCATTTAACGCATAAAAACCACAGCCTTACGACAATAATCACTTAAGTTTGCATTTAAGACGCAGGTTCTAGGATGGTTATTAGATGGTTAATAATCGGTTATACCTGTAAACAAGTTTACCTTTTAAGCCATTCGGCATAGATTGTTTCTGCTTTTTCACGTTAGTACCACTCCCTCTTCATACCCCATGAGATAGGGTGTGTTATAAAAAAGGTAGCGATTAATGTCTGCTAAAAAATCTCTTTTGTTAAATAGCCCAACCTGCCAAACAGGACAAGAAAACCATTGATATCCGTGCTTGAAAGAAGGACTATCATACAAAAGTACCCAGTTTTCTCTCAAGACCATCTTGAATAAATGCTAAACTGTGACATGGGTAAAACACAATATCCAAAAACAGGAACTGGTTAATTCGAAATGACAAAACAATTCGAAATACAACGGTCGATTTACATGAAGACAAACAATACACTCCAAATCGATAACACATTCAATCAACACCGACAGGTAAACCATAACCAAGGCCAAAGTCTTGTAGAGTTTGGCCTTGTTGTCGGCCTAATCGTCATTGTGATGATCGGGTCGTTTGACATCTTTAACCTACTTCAACAAAAAGCTGACCTAGACAAAATGATTTTGCAGTCAGCCCGGCAAGCTGGTGAGTTTGGCGGCGTAGGACAAAGTGGCGGTGATGGCGAAAACGAAATTAAAGCATATATCGCCAAACAGCTAGAAAACATGAGTTACTCGCAAGATTACATCGATACCACAGTAGCCACTCTGGTCATCAGTGTGACCGAGCTAGACGGCTCAGGCAATTTCAACTCTGTTTCTGGGCAAGAATGCCAATATGGTCAATTTGTAACAGTTAACCTTCAGGCGGATTGGCAAACCAATCTTCCCTTGGTTCTGTTTTTTAACGGATTTGACAATGTCGGACGTTTTAACCTAACAGGTACAGCGAGGTGTTGGCGTGCCTTATAAAGCTCCTTTAACAAAAACAAGAAACAGCGGTCAGGCGATGGTTGAATTCGCCTTGATCTTGACAGTGATGATCGGGCTATTTGTTGGTGCATTTGAATTAATGACCCTTTACCGCCAACGAACCGATCTTGCCACAGCCACACGCATGGGTGCTCGACAAGCATCTGAATTGTGGATTACGACCAATGATGACGCAGTTTTCGAACAGCAGGTTCGTGACTATGTTGTTGAAGAAATGGAAGCGATGGGTTACTCCCAGACCTGGTCAAGCACCAACCTGCGTGTTTCTGTCAATGCATACGAGTATGACCCAGCAACGGCCGACAAACTGGTCGTTAACGGCAGCAAAATATGCACATACGGTCAATATATTCAGGTTGACTTAGAAATGGACTGGAACTTTGCGGTCCTACCTCTCAATGCATTGGTTGGCGGTGGTGCTCCCAGTGCAGGCACTATTCAAGAAGAAGCCCTCGTACGCTGTTGGAGGGGTAACTAAGCGTTAATCGCATAAACTCTGTCATGATCACAAATACAACACACAACACAAAAAAGAATCAAACACGTGAATCAGGCCAGGCACTCGTTATTAGTGCTGGAATCCTCTTCGTTTTAGCGATTACTTTTATGTTTTACATGAGCGTTCAACGTGCTTACAACGTTGCCAACTTTCTCGATGAAACGGCCGAATTAGCAGCTCAAGCAGCAGCTGAACCGGTCGCCGATGATATTGTCAATGGCAATGTACGCATTAATGAAACCGAAGCGGTACAAAAAGCACAGTCGACCGTTGTCCTGCTCGCCAACGTCACCGGTGCAGTTAGCCGAGACGTTATTTTACTGGGTGACACGCGTCAGTCTGACCACATTAATTCAGAAATTAAGATCGAAGACATTACCGTTATTAACCCTAGCATCACAGGCACCCCCTATCAAAATGCGATATGTGGTGAATTTAATTTAGACCCCTTAGATTTTGATTGTCGATTCCCATTAGTCATTGTCGAACTTTCAGTTGCGCACAAGCTATTCGGAATCGAATTTGATATCAGCACACGAGGAGTAGCGACTTTAGGTGCAAACTCACGTCAGCCAGAGGCCGTTCCGGTCGATCTGCCTGAACCGACCGTTCTGCCCACAAATCCACCTATCGTCATTACTGTAAATCCGTAGCCTATAAAACTTTATCAACAACACAGTTCAACGGCCGATTAAAAATTCGATGGCTGGGGCAGCCAGGTTCTAATCGGCAATGAACCAAAACATTTCTTAACCCACACCGTCTCCACGGTGCATCAGGAGGCAATAAAATGCGTCTTTCTAGTAGCACGCGCTCTCTAGTAGCAATCCTAGGTGTAATTTTCCTCGCCGTTTTTGGCTGGATGTATCTACAAGCTAATCAAACTGAAATCGCCTATGTTTTCGCGCGGGATATTCCTGCATTTGAATTTATCGGTAGCGCAGAAGGAAATCTTCGCGCAGTTACCGTCCCCGCAAATCGGGAATTTGATGTCATCACCGATCCTCGAGAAATCGTTGGGCAATATATTGGGCCAGTAGGCGTTACCGCAGATGGTCTTGTGCAGCCCAACCAGCTTGTTTCCGAACTTCCTTCCGGGCAAAGGTCATTTCCAGAAGCATTGTTGCCAATTGGAAAACGGGCCTATGTTGTAGAGATTCCGGAGGCGTTGACAGGTGTTTTTGAAACCAGTGACTACATCGACTTGGTCGCTATCGTCAATGAAGACGGGCTACCTACGCCCGATGACCGAGCGGTCCTTTTATTCCAAAAGATTCGAACTTTAGGAATTATTGAAGACAAATTCACCGTTGCATTTTCAATTGATCAAATCGCGGCGTATGAGGGTTGGAAAAGTATCCCCGGTGTTACATTCTCGGCCGCAATTAGCCAAGAAGCAAACGGTGACTTCCCCCCTCTCTATCAATTACCCCTATATATCGAAGAAGGGGACAACATTGCTGAAATCTACGGTGCGCCAACGCCGACACCGGTACCGGCACCAGTCGAAGAAGAACCAGCTCCTGAAGGGGATGGTTCTTAACGCCAAACCAGCAACTCATTCAACATAAATATTAGTGGTATCAAACTCCCCTCTCATTTCCCAATATTCCGTGTTTTTGTCTGGAACATTCACACCGAATACAACAAGAAATGAGTAAAGTTAAGATCACTAAACAATGCAAGGGCTTTTATTTCAAATTGGTTTGTGAACACCCTACAAGAGGCCACACAAACATCAAAGCTAATTATCGTTTAGAAGTTAAAGAATTAGTCAAAACAAACTAATGCTTTAGCTGGGCAAGAACGAGAACAAAAAGCCATAGACCAATTAAATTCTCGATTCTTAGGAAAGGTGTATAAGTGAATCAAACAATCCACAAAAAAATCTTTGTTGTTGGCAAACTGTCTCCAGGTCTGATGAACAGTCTAACGACCAACTGGCTGGCAAGTTTAGCCCATCAATATGAAACTGTTAGATCACTGCATGAATATGGTGAAATGACTCTTCGTCGTGCAGAGTTCAGCACAGTAATTATCGGAGAAGGGGTAACCCCAGAAGATCGCCATTATATTTTGAAAGCGATTGAGGCAAGAGGCATCCCGGTTGAAATCGGTGTTTTGACCAATGAACCGTCTTATGAAAATTGGGTCCCAATCGCACCCGATTCGTCAGCTTCTCAAATCGCTTCAATATTGAACTTTGTAGGCCGAGTTGACCCAGCGCAAGTTATTGTCATGGCTTCAACCAAAGGTGGTGTAGGCAAATCAACAATTGCAACCAACGTCGCTATCGCGCTTAGCAAATTGCCAAAGCCAGACGGCACCAACTACCGTGTCGCTCTCATTGATGATGACCGCACCACACGCTCAATTCGAGCTCTGATGGGCCTCGATGAATCAGCTCCAACAACTGCTGAGCTTGTTTCGGAGGTCACCGATAATAAAGGCGTTGTAACCTTAGAAATCGTAGATAAATATCTATTAAACGCTCATGGGGTTCGCACGTTAGTCGGACCACCAACTTTGATAACCGACTTCCCCATCGAAATCGATACAGCACGTGAGACATTATCGATTATGGCTCAGGAAATGGGCTTTGACTTCATCGTTATCGATGCACCGCCTGACTTCATCAACACCTCAAGTTTTACTTACACCATTTTACGAGATATGGATCAGTCAATGAGAACGGCGATGATTTTCGTACCGATCGTTCCTGAACAAATCTTATTGCGAAGTGTAGATGATACACTGGCAACGCTGACACACTTCCAGCATCCGATCGAATATATCTTCCCCGTGATCAACAGCATGCGGCCGACCCATGACCCAGAAACTGTTCGGGGTGACAAAGTGTTATGGCGAGACCCCATAGGAATCGTTCCATACGTTCAGACCAACCAGTTTGTTGGTGAAACAGGTGTACCAATTACAGCAGACGAACCTGAAACCGTTATCCAACGGTTCATTCGCGGGATTATTCTTGGCCAAGCCACAATCAAGGATGCCCAAGATGCTTATGCAGACATGGGACGCGTCGTCTTAAAATTTATGGAGGAGACCAATGGCACAAGGGTCCATTACTAAAACAGGTCTTTCTTCCTCCGCTCGGCGTAATATCCGGTCGACAAAAGCACCAGGATCTGTTGTTCATCTCGAACCAGGTCAGATTGATGATGCACGCCGTTATCTATCGGACAACCTAGACCCTGAAGACCTAAATCCATCTAAATTATCGCGTGGTGGACGCGAGAAAGTAATCGCAGTGCTGCGTCAAGCAGCAAACCGCGGTGAAATCAAAGGCGTTAACCGCAATGCTTCGGACAGCATCTTAAAGGCCCTTTATAACAATACGGTCGGCCTTGGGATTCTTGAAGAGTTCTTGAGCAATGGCAAAGTTGAGCAAATCAACGTTGTTGGGCCAAAAACGATCATTCTCCAGATCAATGGTATCTGGACCGAGGTAAATGATGATGACTTGCTTTTCCGTGATGCGGAAGAGTTACGCATGATTACCGATAATATCGCCCGTCGAGTTGGGAAAGAGCTGTCTAAGCATACGAACCCGATCCTTGATATCCGTTTTGAAAATCCAGTGCTACGTATTCATGTCAACATGACACGGCGTCAGCACGGTATTTCGCTTTATATTCGTCGTGGTCGCGATGAACCTTTTTCTACAGAATTTCTATTAGAAGCGGGGAACTTTAATCGGCCGGTACTGAACATTATGCAGGATGCGGCCCGAAGATTAATCGGTTGCGTATTTCTTGGTGGTGTAGGTTCTGGTAAAACGGTAATGCTTGAAAAGTATATCGACTGGATGCCAAATGTCCCGATCGTGGTTGTTGACGACGCCGGTGACTGCCAGCCCAGCCATCCGATGTGCGCCGTCTTTGACCTGCCGGAAACGACTTATACAGCAAACAAACAAGTCAACTTAACCTTAGGTGGTCTTACCCGAGCCGCCTTACGTGAAGGTGACGTCTTGGTGGTTGCGGAAACACGCGGTTCTGAGGAAGCCGGTATTCTAATCTCAGATGCCCCTTCTATGCGCTGTGTTTCAACAACGGCTCATGGTGACTCGGCCGAGTCTGGATTGTCTCGCCTGGTTTCTATTGCGCAACGCCCACCTTCCCCTTATTCAGGAACCAACAGTGCAAATGCACTGCGTGGAGACTTAAAAACAGCATTCCCCCTAGTCGTACAAATTAATCGTCGTGGTGACCGTCGTTATGTTGATGGCATCTACCACAATATGGGCTGGGACATGGAAAAGAACAATTGGAATTTACGGCCGATTGTTAAGGCCGAAGTCTCCGATGAAGGGATCGAATGGCGCATTATCGACGCGGATTTAGACAAGATCAAATCATTTGTTGGTCTAGACATGATGCAAACGGGTAAAGCCAACACATATCAAGACAAAAGCCCTCAAAAACTAATGTCCGATGCTATGGCTAAAGTAGACGCCCAAAATTGGGTTGAAGCGATTCATTTGCTTTCATTGTTACTCAAAAATGATCCATCAAATGAAACCATCCGTCAACGCCTTATCTATTGTCTAGAATCAACTGGACAATACGAGACAATCCGTGATCAGGCTAAGTCGACTATTGATCAGCTCAATGGTCTAATCAATAAACGTGTCTGGACCGATGCACGGAATTTGCTCAAGCAAATGACGAAGCAGCCAACCGTTTACGCGATTATTTGGCGCTTACACCCAAACTTAGCTCAGGCAAAATCAATCGTAGATGCAGGCTTCCAAGAAACCGAATCTGCAAAACAGATCATTATGCAAGTTCGAAATCTCATGCGAAGCAACCTGTCTTGGACAGAGCTACGACGTGGTTTGGACTCGCTACATGATATTGATACAGCGAAGCTATCCACCGAAGCAAAAGCAGGAATTAAATTTACCCACGCCAACCTATTGGTTGAGCTGGTTAAACGCGCACCAGAAGCCAATGCAGACTTCTATCGCAAACAGCTAGAAGGATTTATTGGACGTGAAGAGGCATCTCGCCGATTGAGCCCGAGAAAAAATTAATATGTCAAATCTATCTTTTAATGATTACTACACCTACTCAATGTACATTGCGATTTTTGGCGTAGTTATTTGCATGCTTATTTTCTTCTGGCCAACTCAGCAATGGGTTAAAGAAGATTATGCGGCTGCACCAGAAGATGCAGTCACCAAAACTGAGAGAAGGCAATCGCTGTTTCGAATCCTTTCGTTAACACTTGTCATGATTGCAATTGCCGGCGTCATGTCGCTACTTGGCGGTCTTCCAATCACATTTTCTCTCATCTTAGGTGTCGCTCTTGTGATGATGGTATATCCCACAGTTAGAACCATCCAAGAACGCCAACGGCAAAAGCAAGCCCGGCTAGAAGCATTGGCTTTTTCTGAATTTGTAGCAGGGCGCATGAGTGCGCAAGCCCCTCTATTTGAAGCGATTGAAAACCTTCAACAAGAATATGTTGATGGGAAGCGTGAACTCAATATTGTGGGGGATGATTTAGGTGAATTGGTTCGTCGAGTACGTTTGGGGACACCGCTCGACATTGAACTTGCCCGACTGGTCGACAAATATGACGATCTTAACTCGCTTAGCTACATCTTTACTTCTTACCAATTAATGGTTGAAGCTGAGATGGGGCAAGAGGCTGAAATCTATCAAGCAAATGACTTGAGTGAAGCGCAAACAATTTCTGATGAGCTAGCGAATACGCTAGAAACAGAGATGGCGACCGCAACGATGTCTCGCGTGGTTATGTTCGTCCTTATCGGCGGTATGATCGGATTCCTTATCTTCTTTGGTGAAGGTTTAGGTGACGTTCTTATTAACACACTACCCGGAAATGCGGTTATTGGATTTTCTTTATTCTGTCTTTATTTAGCCCAAACTATTGGCAGTAAGCTAGAAGAATTGCCCATCTTGGAGTTTTAAACCATGGAAATAACAGGCGACTTCGCAACAGGAATAGCTATTGGGTGCCTAGTGCTGACAGCAATGTGTTTGTTCTTTTTAACCGCAAATCCACACAAGGTAAAGCGTGTTAGTCGCGAACAATTTTCAAACTTAATGCCGGCCGACAAACAACGAGAAATCACATCATTAAGTGATGCATGGGCCGGCCGAGCCAAAATCTCATCGTTCCAACTCAAGCTCATCTCTATTATGGGGTTGATTGTGGGTGTGGGGCTTGGGTTGCTGACGCGGCCGCTGGTGGGCAATGTTTATGGGGTTTTAATTGCAGCTGTTATGGGATTTATGTTTTGGTATTACCCAAATAATCGCTTTGCTGCAGGTTTTCGTAAAACCACAATCGAAATGCTTGAACGGGAAGCACCGGTTTTTTCCGCTTTTATGCATCGCGCCGTTGGTATCACCGGCCTTTCTGTCCAAATGTCCTTTGAACAATTTTTAGAGGTTTACCCTGAAAAAGAAACTTCCAAACTGATTGGGCAAATTCCAGACGGTGTACCGATTTCAGAAGCAATCCTAGATTTAGGTTTGCCTGTATCAAAAATTCCGAATTGGATTCAGGTCATTCAAGTAATCAACTCGATTAGCGAGTTTGGTGAGCCTGAATCAATTTTAAAAGAAATGCGCGATCGAATTCGTAAACGGGAAGAACAATATTTACGAATGATGATCAAACGAAAAGCGTTTGCAGCTCCGGCCGCCACCGTTGTTATCATGTTACCGGGACTAATGTGCGTATTGATCGGTTCTGTATTACTACAAGCGATTCGCACCTTAACAGGGGGATTCTAAAATTGAGTAACTTTTTTGAAGCGTTAGGCAAAAACTACTTTGTGCGGCCGGAAGAAGATCCGGAAACAGCGCTAAACAAAGCAGCCGCCATTCTAGGACATCCACCGTTAGAGTTGATTAAGCGTGGATGGGCTGGACCCATTCACCAACTAATGCATCATCCTGCAGTGCGTGACATTATCATCCAGCATTCAAATAATATTTGGATCCGAGATAGCGCAGGGAAAAAGACTCAAACACCAACCTATTTAAATTCAAAATGGGTAGACTTTCTTGCATACCAGTGGCGTTATGCAAACTTGAACCAATCACAAGGTCGAGGAATCCCTGAAGTAAGCCCCCTTGCAAACTTTCGTCATACCTTATTCTTCCCAGAAGTGGGTGGTGGCATCCGCTTTCAATATGTTGGACATGGGTTTTCAGCCTTAGGTAGTTCAATTTACATCAGACGCCTTCCAGCACAGCCGTTCGAATTGTCTCAAATGGTCAAAAATGGCACATTGCCAAAGGGTGCGGCCGATTGCTTGCTTTCATTCATTCGGGCTCGCTCACCCATCATCATTTCTGGGCAAACAGGCTCTGGTAAAACAACTTTGCTAGGTGCTCTTGTCAACGAATTGCAGAATATGTACGACCCGATGAACTTGCTTGTTGTTGAAAAGTCTCACGAGCTTCCATTGGTCAAGCCAGCCTATCGCTGGGAACAAGATGCGGAAGGTCTCATTGGCTTGGAACATTTAGCGGCAAACGCAACCCAAATGGGGTTGGAGTGGTTAGTTTTGGGTGAATCTACCGGCCCCGAAGCATATTATGTGTTAAAAGCGTTCACACAAGGTGTGCCGGTGATGACTACATTACATGCCACTAGTGCAACCGGTGGTATAACCGGCTTGGCGATGTTGGCTTTAGAGCATGTGCGAGATGCAGCATTGCTGCCATCATTCTTAAAAACACTTGCAAGTGAATCTGTTATCTCTGTGCATTTAGAACAGACTGAGCGTGCCGACGGGGTAGTTATGGGGCAGGTGACTGGAATTGAAGAGATGATTGACACCGCCGGAATTAAACCTGTCGTTAATCCTATTTGGCATCGCAAACGAGATGACAAAACCGGTTCACCCAAACTTGTATTTAATCAAGGTAGCGTTGTTCAGCTATCTCCAACAACAAAATTCCGACTTCAACTATCCGGTCAAGAGTTTCCACCTAAATCCGCCTATGCCTAGACGGTTTAAAAGGCATAGCTAAACCTATTTGGTTAACAACTTTATTCATCGGGGCGAGTACCTTAAGCCCAAATCAAAAGTCCAGATTATGATGAGACAAAAACATACTGGCTTTTATCTTAATAGCATGAACTTAAAGAAAAGAGCTAATCTCAATAAATCAAGCCGAATATTGCCGACCGCAATTGCGCTTCTAATTGTTGCCCTGTTTGTAGGCACCCTCTTCACGGGGCCCGCGCATGGGCAAACCCAAAATCTATTGCTTAATGGTGATTTTGAAGAAGGCTATACACAAAACGAAGCTTTTGATGATGCTTGGGTCGCAGTTGGCTGGTCTCCCTTCGCAATTACATCAGATCTCGATATTCCTCAAAACCCTAACGGCAGCCAACCGGTATATCTCGCCTCAGACTCTACGGCAGGTACAGTTAATCGCAGTTTAACCGGTTCCCGGTCTCAAATGTGGCGTAACAGCTACTCTTCGGCTTTTGCAGGCGTTTCGCAAAGGGTTCCGGTACCGGCAGATTCAACGGTTAGATTGAGTGCATGGACCTATGGATGGTCTTCTACTGGAGATGACTCTGACGTATCGCAAAATGCAGCATGGATGCGCCAACGAATTGGGATTGACCCAACTGGGGGTACCGATCCGAATAGTCCTGACATTATTTGGTCACCGGCCGCTCAATATATCGACACGTGGGGAGAATTGGCTGTCGAAGCAACCTCCAGTTCTGATCATGTCACCGTTTATCTGTCCGCATACCCTAACTTTATCTTGCCAAACAATGAAGTTTATTTCGATACAGCCCAGTTATCATTGGTCGCCTTTGACTTACCGACCCCGGCCCCAGATTACGGGATTGCGGGTGACGGTGTCCCGGGTGCTGCGCCAACGGCAGACCCCCTCTTGATCGGTCTAATCACCGGTCAGGGAGTATCACCAGGGCGTCAAGGTATCGTGTTGTTTGACGCAGAACCTTCCGCTTCGGCAACGGGAGTAACGGTAGAAAACGCCATGCTCATTCCTTGGACCGCAATTTATGGCACGCTCATGCTCATCTTTTTAACAGCGTTGGTGTTAGGTTATTTGATTCGGTTGCAATTTATTAAGCGACAAGAGTTGGCCAAACAAGAAGCGGTCACTCACCGGCGGCTGCACGACCAGGAACAAGTTTAATCACCACGATGGAAAACAAGGAAGAGCAACACGCTAACGAAGACTTCGCTGAGGTTTTGGAGGTTGATTTTGAAAACAACCCCGCTGAATACAAAGACAGAGTAGCGACTGTTAAAACGAATTTACCCGCAATCGCCTTGATATCAGGAATCGCTTTATTCTTGTTTATGGCGTCAGCAACAGTTGGATTATTTGGGTATATCTTAGTCAACCGCCCTTCTGCGACAGAACGAGCTGAAGGGATTGATTTATCCCGCATCAGCTCAACTTTGCCAGAATCAGCTAGGATCGCGGAAGAAAATGGAGCTGAAATTGAAATTCTAGAGGGCTCGGCCCCTGGTCTTTACAAGATTCAAATAGAGGGAACAGCGGAGATTGGTGAAATAACCCCGGCCGGCCGCGTATTACCTGGTGGCCAAACTTTTACAAATTTAAGCGTTCTGCCAGAACTACCGGCAAGTTATTACGAAGAGCGGCTTAGTCGAAATATTAACAGCAGCAAAACGCCGCCAGCGCTCACTCATGATGGTGGTGAAGATCGAGGCCCTCAGCGGGTTCAATTTATCATCGGTGAAAACGGCAACCTACACGATCATAAGCTCGGTACAGCAACCTATGCCGAGACGGACATCGTAGGTGCTGCGGGTGAATGGCAAGTGCGGCCGTGGTGGCAACCCGCATGGGTCCCCCAAACGGTTGACTGCGGAAAGCCAGGCACCGTTGCCATCGGGGGACATGTCTCTTGGTCTTCTCGGCCAGGGCCATTCCATGACCTAGGCGCCATGGTGGCAGGTGACCGTATTCGCTGTCAGTCAAATACAGGAGAATGGTACACCTACGAGGTCAGCGAAGTAGTACAGATCGGTTATAACAATACTGATTATTACTGGGAAACTAGAAGTGATCTAAACGATCATCAGCTGACTCTTTTCACCTGTAAACCGGAAATCACCGGCATCATCGTCGTAAGAGCCCAACTCATTAATCTATAAAATTGTTACCCGTCTTTCCCCATGGCAAGCAACAGGTAGCAAAAACAGAACAGTTACGAGACTTCACAGGATTTATAGCATGAACCGATCAAAACAAAGGTCGACATCCTCATATTTAGTTTTAGCTACGATTTTTGTCATTGCCCTATTTATCGTGGCCTGTGGTGGTGGCGAGGAGCCTGAATCGTCAGAACTTGCGCTTGAGGAAATTACACTACCAAGCCCAACCCCACGTCCAACGGAAACACCGGTACCCACAAATACCCCAACACCTGAACCCACTTCAACGCCCGATGCGACCACGAACGATGAAGCATCGACTGACGGAAGTAATGATGGTGGTGGCAGCGAAACATTGCCAGACGAATTTGTAGAACCCGAATTTGTCTCGATCAATTTCCGACAAGGGACAATCAATGACTGGGTTGAAATTCAACCGCCTCCCGGCTGGTTTGTCAGCTCTGGGTTAGACGGAATGGTGATTTCACAGACACCTGATCAAGTGCCAGAAGTGCCCTTTGCCCTCGTACGCCGCTGGGGGAACGTTGTTAGTGTAGGTGACTGGATCGCATATCTACCAAGTGGTATTGAAGAGCGAAATTCAAATGTGAATGTACGGATGGGTGGTTATAACTGGGAAGGTGTTTTTATCACCACCGAAGATAACTCATACCGGGCGTTTTTCGCGGTCAGCAATGAAACTTTACCCGCGTATACCGTACTTGTTTATATCCCAATGAATGAATCAGACCTCGGGGAAGAAGAGGAGTCTTTTACCAGAGAAGCGCTCTTAGAGAAATGGGATTTAAACGCCAGTGAACTGAACACAATTTTGCGCAGATTCTTATTTTCATAAACTTCAACTAAACAATTATCAGCGACGCGAATCATTCATCCTTCTGCTGATTTGCAAAAAATTGACTTTGCCTCAGGCAATTTGTCAAAAGCGAAAACACTATGAATGCCAAAAATAGACAACGGTACATAATTATTGCTGCAAGCATCCTTGCTTTGCTGCTCATCATCGCGCTAATCTTCTTCGGTATTAACCGGCTGAGAAATCGTGGACCAAGTGGAGGCGGTACGGCCGAAGATATTGTGGCAGCCCCACCAACGGCAACAGCGACCCCATTTCCAACGCTAACCCCCACCCCGACTAATACGCCGATCCCAACAGAAACGCCGTTGCCTAGCCCAACACCACTGCCCGACCCGATGGTATTTTCGATTAGTGGGCCAAAATTTGTGCCGGTTGGCCTGCCCCGGCAAGTTGACTGGACGATTGAAACAATAGATGGAGACGGCGCAGCAACAATTATTTTAGATGACCTTGGTGGTGCGATGTTAACGGGAGACGAAAGCGGAAATGTCGTCATTGCGCGTACCGTTTCAAATTCGGTGTCAGATGAGTCGATTGTCAAATATCCCGATCGCTACGTGATCAGCGCAATTATCGATCCGAATGTTAAAAGCGGTGTGATTAGCTTTGAGCTGCGTAATCAGCTTTTCTCTGAGCCTGTATTAATTCCGTGGATCGCTGTAGAAAATCCGGATGAAACTTACCAATCCTTTGAAATTACTTTAGATGGGGTTGAAGAAGAAGTCCAAGTCACCAATCTGACACCTGTTGAAGAAGAAAATGAAGCAGGTGACACCAGTGAAGTGGCTGAAGGTGAATCCGCAACAGAAAACGGAGATAGCACCAATGAATCGGAAGAATCTAGCGAGGGTGATACAACCGAGACAGAAACAGATTCAGGCGATGGTGAAACAGACCCATTGTTAGAAAATACAGACGAAACCGTTGCAGAAGAGTCGGGAGAAAGCCAACCTGGACAAGGAGGATTCCAAACCTTCGTTTCTCAGAATGGCATTTCGCTTGATTTCCCGGCTGATTGGTACATTACCGAATCCCAGGATGGCATTATCGACATCTCGATTGTTCCGATAGACCCAGAAGCGATTTCTGTTCCGGGCGAAGATATCTTTGTGACCATCTTTACGGGACCGGCCGAAGACTATGGCATCAGCTCAGGACAAGAAGTCACTCCAGATGCGATCAAAGAGCTTCTCTTAGGTAAGGTTATTCCTTCTGGTAGCGGATCAGACGCGATCTTATTAACAGAGACCGGGTTACAATTAAATGGTGATAAGACGTTCAACATGCCAGATGGATATAGTGGCAAAGCTACCCGTCTAAAAACACCGGAAGGGTTTGATGAAAGCGGGGACATCGTCTTCGAATCGATCTTCGCGGTCGTGACTAAAGATAAGCAAGTCATTGTGCTCAACGGGTATACACTTTCAGACAAACCTGAGTTGCTCAATTCGATGGAGCTCATCGCCTCATCACTTCGATTTATTGACGAAGAATAAAGCGACTGAACAAAAAGAACACAAAAGGCGGCCGGGTTTAACCACTCGGCCGCCTTTTTGCGTTTAGGACCATTTCGCCCCTTTCACCCAAATTTCCCCCCTTTTTTTGGTAAACCTCGGCAAAAACTCATACTTCTTCGGCCGATATTCGGTATCATTAGGCTAATGGGAAAATCTAGTCACAGTACGAAGAGCATGACACTCGGAATCGGCCCCACAAGCTTCGCCTGTTTTTTACTGGCTTTGTTTTGCTGGATGGTCTTTTCTATCACCCCACTGCATGCCCAAGAACAAGATAGTGAACGGGTCATCAAAACAATCATCACCCCAACAGATGGTTTTCGCGTTGATGAACCGTTTCATATTCAATTCAACCTACAGTGTCCCGAATCTGGCTGCCCATCCACACTGGTTTTAGGGCTAGACCCCACAATCGAATTTATTCGTTCAGGAACCGATGGTCAACTATCTGACACCAGCTTTGATTTTACGAACCGACACCTTATCTACAGCCTGTCCACCAAGCCTGACACAACAGAAATTACCCTCAGCGGACTCTTTGTTATTTCTCAACCCCCAACAAAACAACCGGTCATTCGCATCGGCATCCAAGCAGGTGATGAAGGTGCGACGGTCGAATGGCTCGAAGATCTCGCTATTTTCCCCGCCATCGGGAAGGGGCTAAATACAGCTGACGGTTTAACAGCAGGTAAGTCTGGGCAAGAATCCCCCGTTTACCTTCGAACCCAATTAGATTTAGAAACTGTGGATAGCTTCAGCTATCGCATCGCGACTGCCAATCGGACGGCCGAAACAATCGATAGCCTAAGCCTAGTCACCCGCTTTCCCGACCACCTTTACCCTACAGAAATTTCATCTGGCTGGTTTACACGAACAGATCCAAACACCCCTTTGCCCAGCATGGTCGTGAGCTATCAGATAACACGCACAGAAACATGGGAATCGTGGGGAACGTTTGAATCGCCAACCGACACTCAATCTATAAGTTTAATCAACCCTTTGCTAGAAACAGCGCTTTTAGCAGGAGAAGGAATTACCCAAACTGCGCCGATCGGCGCGATCAAGATTGAATGGGTTGATATACCGGCCGGTTATCGTTGGGGCGATGATGGTTTAAGCCAACCTGAAATCAAACTAGCAATCGGCCCTGGTCTTAACGCAGATTGGGTTGAGATTTGCACGGCTGCAGATCTGTTAGATGATGGTGTGGAACCGATCACAAGTTGTGATTCATCCCGTACCAAACGAGCTACACCCCACAACGACAATTTTGATATTTGGGCCTACACCAATTTAGCAGGTAAGTCACCCGATCCAAACGATGAGGTAGAAATCACTCTTGAGGTTCAGACCTCGGCCGAAAGTGGCCAACCCATCGATATTCTAGTCGACCTCCCTCGCTGGCTGGTTTATCAATCGACCGAAAATGATTTAAGCTATCTGCCCATCATCGATGGAGAGCTACAAGAAGAAGCTGTCCAACCAACTTTTAATCAACGCATCTTGCCAGAAAACGGCCAGGTCCGTTTGCACTGGCAATGGGATGGCGATCAGTTAGTCAATGACTTGCCGCTGCCAATCATTAAAACGCTTGTTCAGCCAGGTGTTCCTGTCGGGACACAGTCATTTCCTGTTTACGCTTTGTCTGATCGGTTGACCCGATGCTGGGGTGAGCGGCCGTCCAGCCGTGATTTTCTAGACATCGATCAGGATGGCGATACGGCCGAGCTGATTTGCCGCATCGATGTTGAAATCGGATTTGAACCGGTAGCAGGGCTTGCCGCCAATTTCAGGCTCGCCGGTATCCCATATCCAGGGGCACCATTTGCGGCCGATTTTGATTTGATCAATGGTGGCAATCAACGGCTCAATCAAATGGATACCGCCATTCGGTTACCCAAGGGGTGGTTAATCGCCCCACCACAAATGCCTGCCGGGCTTTCGTTGGCATACTCAACCGCCAGCAGTTTATGCAGTGGAGCAGCGGATTGTGAACGGGCCAACTGGCAAGCGATCCCTCCGGCCGATTTAAAACAGGTCACCGCTATCCGTATTCAGGGGGAATTTGAACCTTTGGCTGCAGGTGAGCGGCTTTCGATTCGCCTGCACCTTGCCCCACCGGCCGACCTAGCCGCTACCAGCCGTTTTAGCTGGGATTCGATCTTATTAAACGCCACCACCGAAACGGGTGAATCTGTCTCATTCCGCTATCAACCCCCACCTCTCGACCTTAGCACGCCGCCGGTCGGGGTGACTGGCGGACAAGTATTTGAAGATGAAAACAGCAATGGTGTTCGGGATGGATCTGAATCAGCACTTGCAAATATACCCATCGCTTTGATCAGCCCTGGCGGTGACGGCCGCCCCGCCACCGCGGATGATCGCATCATCGGCTGGGCACAATCTGATCAGGATGGAAACTATCAGTTCAGCAACGGGCTAGCCGGTGTTTATTACTTAGCAACCCCACAAACGGCGAGGGGATATACCCCTACAGAATTTAATGGGGATCCAGATTCTGAGACCAACCCATTTACCCGCTTCGCACCGTTATCTTGGCGTACAGATACCTTCACCCAATTTCAAGATGTCAGTGACTTAGCTTATCATCTGGCTCTTGCCAAAACAGAGAGCACGAACATTGCAGGTGTGGTTGCCCATGATAAAAATGGAAATGCCGTTTGGGACGATCCGATCTCTACTGGTGCAAACGGAGCGACGGTTGAGCTTTTAGATGCAAAGAATTGGCTCCTAGGCATTGCCACAACCAAAACAGATGGTTTTGGGCAACCAGGACGCTTTTTACTCTCAATCAACGAGGATGCAACGGCCGAACAACTGGCTGAGGCTCGCCTACGCTTCACCCTGAAAACACCCTTTGTTGGGGGAACAGAAAATTCATCTGGAGATTATCAGGTCGAGATTCCCCTTGACGGCCGCAACTTTTATGCGGCCCTGATCCAAGAACCGGCAGAAGGTTTTGATACCAGCGACGCCCCGTTGAGCTACGGTGTCGCTTATCATCCGCGTAGCACAGATCTCACACTGGGTCTAATTAGCGATAGTGATGTTCCAGCCGTGACAAACGCAGATGATCTGCCCCAAACACCAATTACAAACGATGATCAAGATCAGCTGGATGACGAAGAAGGGATCTTCTTTGCAGATGGTGGGCGCGGCACCACCGTAGACAAAGACAATCAGGTCATTGTTGTGATGCGAAATCAACAAACTTTTGTTAAGCGGTTAAATGGATGGATTGATTTTAATGGTGACGGTCAATTTTCTGAAGACGAGAAAATCATCTCCAACCACCAGCTGTTCCCCAAAAGCAATCCTCAAGCTGAACGCTTTAACTACACCATTCCGGCCGATGCCGCCTGCGGCCGAACTTTCGCTCGCTTCCGGCTAGGAAATGAAAACTCCCAGCCAGACGGCATCGACATCTCTGGTGAGGTTGAGGATATCCCTTACGATATTGAGTGCGTTACTGACTTGGCGATTACCATGTATCCAGAATCAACGCCGATCGGACCTAACGAACTGAGCCGTTGGTTTGTGGCGATCACAAATCGAGGTCAATCCCCCGCGATTGATGTACAAGCCAGCATTACCATCCCCAGCCCGTTTAACTACCAAGGGCTCGTTTCATTGACCAATGACCCTGTCGCCTGTACCGACATCGATACAGCGCGCGTTCAAGAAACGATCGAATGCCAAATCCCTGAGTTAACTGCAGGACAGGGGATTACACTCAGCCTGTCATACTTCTTGCCATTCGACACCGATGCACGGGTGATTAACTCGATCGCAACCGCCAGCTCTAAAACCAATGACCCTGACCCAAGCAATAATCTAGCCAGCAACAGTGTGAAAGTTGAAAAGACTTGGCTGCTAGTCGACCCAACCTACGAAGCGTTTACCCATGTTAGCTTCTTCCCTGGCATCATCGATAATCCCGATAACCGTGAAGCTGACTTTAAGCAGCAAAATGCCATCGCAACAGCAATCAATGTACCGATTTCAATTACGATCGGGGTGGACACCAATCGTCTGCCCCGCTTAACGGTGCAAACCTGCTTGGATAACCCAGAAGACTTGAATTGTAATTCGACCAACTTTATCGAAGGCACAGTCATTCAGGAAAACTACGGGATCGAGCGAATCTTCTATGAAGATGATCTGATTTACGAGCCGGAAAATGTACAAGTGGTCCGTCTAAACCGAATCTCGGACCCGAATATGGCCCGATGTGGCGCACTGGGAACATGTGTAGGGTATGACCTGTTTAGGGTCGGCCGTGGAGACGTTCGCCCCTATGCTTGGCATGCCCCGACCGACTATTTTTATATGGGCTTTTTCACCAGCGGCGGCCGTATTGTGCGCTGCCCAGAAGAAGGGTACGACAATCGCTGCTTCATCCAATATGATGCCAAACCGGGTGATTATGATGTAGAAGGTTTCGCCACAATCAATTTAGTCTTTGAAGATACCCGGTTGGGGCCGGAGCCGGTTATTGTTAAACGATATCTTAAATTTAGAAGTCGCATACGGGTCTTTGCCCCGTTCATCGAACCGGAGCGCTAGTGCATAGAGGAAAAAATAACGATCCAAATAAACGTGCCAACTTATCGGCACAGTTAATTGCAGCGCGCTCCGCTCACCATCGCACCATGAGTATCCATCACGCCAAGCCTTGCGTCCCCAACGCCAAGCACTCATTTAATCAAACCCGTACTACGATTCTTTTTTTATTAGGGTTTATCCTCATGCTCACCGCATGTTCTTTTACAGGGTCAGCTACTACAGCTGATGAACAGACTGAAGAGTTACAGGCTATCGGTATCGCTGAAGCGCTTGAGCCAACGCAGGCTCCAGATGTAACAGCAACTCCTATTTCAACGATCCCTCCAACACCGACCGCGACATCAATCCCCCCAACGCTACTCCCCACGCGTAGCGCGTTTGATAACCATGATGCGATAAGCCGAAAAGACACACAAATGCGAGAAGGGGCTGGCCCCAATCACAGTCGCATCGGCCTGCTGGCTAAAAACACACCGCTCAATTTACAGGCGCGCAATGGGGATTGGTTCTTGGTAGATACAGGCTCCTTCTTAACTGGATGGCTTCCCCTGTCTGCAATCGAATTCCGGCCGGGGTATGACCCATCCACGTTACCTTTTCTCAACTCTCCCCCACCGCTCACAGAGCTGCTCTTAGAATATTCGGCCGTCACCTACCAGCAAACCGATCTTTTTGCCGGCCCTTCACTCGCCTATGGGGTCTATGGCAGTGGAATTCCAGCCAACACCCCTTTGAACATCGTTGGGCGCGATCCTATCGGGCTTATGCTTGAAGTAGATGATGATTTTGGCCCAACTTCATGGGTCCTCGCTTCATCGTTGCGTTTTAACACCACATTCAGCATTTTTGACCTGCCGGTAACGGCCGAATTTGAAACAGAAACCGAGACAAAATTTGTCTATGATTGGAGCACGCTTGTTTTCGAGTATGGGGGTCAGACCCATGACATGCGGCACACCGACCAGATGAAAGAAATCGGCATGCAATGGGTCAAAGTACAGTATAAATTCCACACAGACAGTGAGCCCCGTCACGTTGAAGCATTGATCGAACAGGCGCACGATCGTGGGTTTAAACTATTGCTGGCCACAACCGGCAGACCCTATCCCGACAGCATTGAATTTGAAAAGTATGTCCGCTTTATTGGGGGCGTCGCTGCCTTACCCGACCCACCCGATGCGATAGAAATCTGGAACGAGATGAACATCGATTTTGAGTGGCCGCTGGGTGAAATCAGCCCGGTGCAATACGTTGACCAGATGCTTAAACCATCTTATGAAGCGATAAAAGCGGCAAACCCAAATGTGATGGTTATCAGCGGCGCCCCCGCACCCACCGGGTTTAACGACGGCATTCATGCTTGGGCCGATGACCGGTATATGGCGGGGATGTTTGCGGCCGGAGCCATCGACTACCTTGACTGTATCGGCATCCACTACAACAGTGGGGCTACGTCGCCACGCGCTTGGACCGGTCACCCAGCTGGTGGATTTTATGGCTGGTACTTTAATCCGTCTCTCCAAACGGCCGACCGCTTGTCAGGTCATTCGCGGCCGATTTGCATCACCGAAATCGGTTATTTGACCAGCTGGGATCTAGGCAAAACATTGCCTCAAAACTTCTGGTGGGCACGAGAAACATCTGTTGAAGAACATGCGAACTGGCTGGCTGATGCGCGCAACTTGGCACGCGACTCTCGCTTGGTTAGGCTATTTATCGTTTTCAGCGCCGATATCTATCATTGGGACGACCGAGATCCCCAAACCGGCTATACGATGTTTAGACCTGCGGGTAACTGCCCTGCTTGCGAGGCGTTTCAAGGACGTCGATTTGATGAAAACTAACCCTTTTTGCAAAATTTTGCGGCTATAAAGCCAACCCGCAGTTTAACCTTATGAGAAAAGCTTTTTTATTTTTATCCATACTCTCTGTTGCTTGCATCGCCATTATTTCCAGCTGCCAGACGGCCGAACCGGACTTAGCAGCCATCCCCACTGTAGCCGAGTTGGCACGAGTCGAAACGCTACCACCCGAACGGCCAACGGCCGAAGCGATACCGGCCACCTTTACCCCCGCAGCAGAAGCAACCCAACCGCCCACAGCTACAGCCCAGCCTCCTGCACCAGAACAGGCCCCAACAGAGCAAATCGGTAACTTCAATCGAGGTGGGACCTCGATGCCATCTCTCCTGCCACAGGAAACACCGTTACCAACAATCACCGCTTCACCTGCCCCAACTCTCCCACCTCCGCCAACACTAGAAGTCAACCCGCTAAATCCTAGTTTGCCACCTTTTGAAACCGGTCCAGTCACACGAAAGTTTGGCTCAGGTTTTGGCAACAATGTCCGTAACAATGATCGGCTAGATTACGTCAAAATCGGCTTTCATGATGGTCCTGGGGGCAGTGCCGTCGGAATCGTTGAATGGATGACGACGTTAGATAGCCAAGGCATTCCATTTTTCCTGAAATCGGCCGACGATGCCGGAACGCTTTTCCAAGCGCAAGAACTGTCAAAGAAAAGCGGGGTACCTCACATTCTTGTTTTCCGGCGTTCGGGCGGCGACTATGAGCTGCCAAACTATTTTGATGACCCGACCGAGGCGGCCCAAGAACACTGGCAAAAACACTTGGATGCATTCCCACCCGAGCTAGACAAATCGATGGTTTGGATCGAATCTGCCAACGAAGTAGATCGAGGACGCTCTGAATGGATGGCTCGTTATTCGCTTGAAATCGCAAAAATGGCTGTGCGTGATGGGTACAAATATGCAGCGTTTGGCTGGTCGTCTGGTGAGCCTGAATATACAGATTGGCAGGCCCCTGAAATGGAAGCATTTCTTCGTTTTGCGGCCGATCATCCTAACCAGGTAGCAGTCTCGCTACACGAATATAGTTATAAAAATGAAGACCTCTTCTACAATTATCCATTCCAAGTCGGCCGCTTTCAACTGCTCTTTTTAGCCACCGATCGCATGGGAATCCGACGCCCCACGGTGCTCATTACGGAATTTGGATGGGAATATGTTAGCTTGCCCAGTCCCGAAGAAGCGATGGCACAAATGACCGCCGTTATGGAACTTTACGCCAAATACCCCGAAGTAAAAGGGGCCGCAATTTGGTATTTGGGCGGCGGCTATAGCAACATCCCACAAAAAGCTCAGCGGCTATTTCAGCCCTTAGCCGCTCTATCTACTTCCGCCTATTATGAACGTCCAACTTATCCACCCATCGAGCCGGAAATCTTCTTAGATTATTGGGAAAAAGAAGGGATTACACCTTAAAAGGGGTTAAATCCTTTACGGAATTTTTCTGTCAGTCTTTCTTTCCGTAAGAATGATAGTCATCCTAATCGGGAATAATTAAGCCAAACGAAGGCTCTCCAGATGACTTAGTTGGAACAGTGATCGTTAATTTGTACCCATCAGCATCCAGGCTGGTACAAAAGTAACTACAAATTAACAAGTTGAAGACCCGCTTCGTTTTAAAATAGTCTAGATAATTTCAGCAGGCACTCTATTTAATCTAGATGCAAACTCCCAAATACCTAAACTGAAGCACAGGATTTTACAACTTGTCTATTTAATATTTGGGAGTCTTAAGACACACTAGGAAACAGACGGAAAAGACAAACGATTTGTCTACATCAATCTGAAACCCGCAAATAAGAAGAAACTTCCATGTCAAATGAAGGATTAGTTGGTTCATATCTCGGTAGATACAAAGTTGAAGAGCTCGTCGGCCGTGGGGGTATGGCCGAAGTGTACAGAGCAACTCAAGTTAATTTAGATCGATTCGTTGCAATTAAAGTAATGCATCGCTTCCTTTCTGATGATAGGGACTTTCTAAATCGATTCGAGCGGGAAGCCAGAGTCATGGCGAAAATCCGCCACCCAAATATCGTTCATGTTCATGATTATGAAGTAGAAGATGATTACTACTACATCGTGATGGATTATCTGTCGGGCGGCACGCTCAAAAATTTGTTAGATCGCATGGCGATGGAAGGCGGGGTCATCGATCTCGCGCGTGCCTCACAAGTTACCCTAGAAATAGGTGAAGCCTTAGCCTACGCCCACAATGTTGGAATGGTTCATCGCGATATTAAACCAGCGAACATTATGTTCGATGAAAAAGGAATCGCTGTATTAACCGACTTTGGGATTGCACGAATGGTTGGTGGCACAACCCACACAACCACAGGGTCTATGATCGGCACACCCGCCTACATGTCACCCGAGCAAGGTTTGGGTGAATCGGGTGATGAACGTAGCGATATCTACTCTCTAGGTGTTCTCGCTTACCACTTATTTACCGGCCGTTTACCATTTGAAGGTGATACGCCCCTAAGCGTTGTCCTCAAGCACGTTAACGAAAATCCACCATACCCAACCTCCATTAATCCTGATATTCCAACTTCTTTAGAGAAAATCGTTTTGAAAGCGATGGATAAGAATCCAGACAACCGCTGGCGATCAGTTCTTGAAATGAATCAAGAAATTAAAATCGCAATGAAAAATTTCAATTCAGGCGGTGAAGTAGAATTCCAATCGTCTTTAGGTACACAAGATCACCCGACTCCTATACCTAGCCTAACCGTCCCAAATTCTGAGCACGATAGTCTTGCATACCGTATTGGCAAAGAAGAAGTTACCAACAACTTTCTAGATGAATCAGCGACGATGCTCACCTCGTCTCCGTTTAGAGACAATGCGCTTGAATTTGCGATGCCCGAAAATGAGGCTTACAAAAATGAGTCTGCTGAGCATGCTGCACCAATAGAAAATCTACCTGAGCACAGTTTTGAATCAAAAAATTTACTACCCGATTTAGAAATGCCGGTTGAGGCAGCCCCTTCAATAGGCCATGAGCAGCCGGTTAACCGAATGGCGGCTCCTCCCATACGGCGCGAAGCGGCCGGCGGCCGGATGGCACCCCCACCTCAAAACCGTTATAACGACGCGCCAACACCGCCTCAACCACAAAACCGTTACAACGATGCACCGGCGCAGCAACCGGCTTATCAACCACCCCAGCAAGAGCCAAATTATCAGCCTCAGCCAGAACCTGCTCAACCTCCCCCACAATTTGAGGAACCGGAGCAATTTAACATCTACGAAGCGATCGAAGACCAACGCAAACAAGAAAATGAAGCGCCGGTCGCTCGAACTGCAGAAGAAGTTCAACAAGACGAAGCCTATAATTCAGAAATGGCTGGCTTTTTGAAGGGTTTCTCAAAGAAGGCCAACAAAAATGCGAAGTTAAAAGTTGAAATCAACCCGCTAAAAAAGAAAGAGAATCGGCGCAAGCGTCAACGGAAAATCGGTGGTGTGATGAAAGGGGTTCTAACGATCTTCTTCGTACTTGCCGGTATTATTTTTGGCATTTTATACGTTACCCGTTTTGCCCCTTCTATCGACCTTGAAGGCATCATCAATGACCAGTTAGACAACCCAGATATTTCAGAAGTTGATTTGTCTGGCATTACGGCCGAAAATCTTGTTGCGACGAGCGCATACACACGTGCGACTTTAAATGAAACCGGTATGATCCTTTCCATCCCGAACCGCACATCGGTTCCATTGCGTTGGATCGGGTCACTTGAATATATTGAATTATCAGACGACGAAGCAAGTATACAAACTTGGAATCCGGTTAATGGAAAACAAGTCGCTTTCGACTCTAACGGCGAAATCGCATTTCCAGTTGACGGATCGTTTCCTACAAATGCTCAGTTCCGTTGGGTCGTGTATTCAAGTGAAAGTTTGACCGATATTATCGGCACAAGCGAACCATTTGATTTGCCAACGGCTGATGGCGACATTTTGGATGTCGAAATTAATGTAAATTAGCTTCGATCAACCTCAGATTAAACCTAGAGCCCAATCGGTAAAAATACCGATTGGGCTCTTTTGATTTAGGTGCTAGT
>JAHDEB010000332.1 GCA_020629055.1 Chloroflexota bacterium | reverse complement strand
GCCAACGGCACATTGGGGTCAAGCCTGTCACGTCGCGTGACCAACAAATCTTCAGTGGCTGAAAACCAAGAACCACCCCGCACCACTTTGGCATCACCCTCGGCCGGGCCACGCGGATTCTGCGGCGGAGCTTCTTGATAGTAGTCCCGATCATACCAATCATCGACCCACTCTTTGACGTTGCCCAACATATCATAGGTGCCGATGGGGGACTGGCCGTTGGGATAACTCGCCACGGGGGCCGTATCGACATGCCCGTCGTCGAACTCAATGTCACGCTCCGCTTTGGGGCAATTGCCGTCACAATAATTTAAACGGTTCCCATCAAATTCTTCACCCCACGGGTACAGCGAACGCTTCAACTCGAACGGGTTGTATCCGGCCGCTCGTTCCCATTCCGCCTCGGTTGGCAGACGGGCGCCACGCCATTCACAAAAGTTATCCGCCTGGTTCCAAGTTACATACACGGCCGGATAATTGTCCCACGCTTCTGAACGCCAGTTGTACCCATCGTGATAGCTGGCCCCATTGCCTAAATCTGTACAGCGATTTTCTTCAACACACTGCCGATATTGCAGGTTAGTTACCTCAGTCTCGTCGATGTAATACGGGTCAAGGTTAATCAATAGAGACGGGGCTTCGTTCCGTTCGCCGTCGTTGTTGCCGTATCTAAATACGCCGCCTGGCATATAAATCATGCGCATGCCGCTTTTGCTGATAAGCGGCGCAGGTGTCGGGGTGGGGCCAAGGGTGGCGATCGGTGTCGGTGTTACAGTAGGGGCTACGGCGGTCAGTGCCGCAATCACTTGGGATTCGGTTGTGGCGGTGGCCGCTTCGATGCTGCCTCCGTCAAGCGTTTGCTGATTGAAATAGGCGATGGCCAAAACAGCCGCTACCATAATCATAAAAATTGACGTGAGCCCCAAAAGAACCCGCCGCTGAATCTCTTTGCGACGACGCTGCGGTTTTAGCTGGGGCATTTCGCGTGACCCGGTGCCAAAGTCTGAAAAATTGCCGACACGATGGGAACTGGGTGGTGCGTTGCGATCGATGGCGAGCGAGGCGTTTTCGAGCCCACGGCTTTCCGGCCGATGTAGCCCGTCCACAAACGTCTGCACATCTTCCAGTCGCACGGCCGGGTCTAGGGCCATCGCCCGATTGGCCAATAGTGACAGATGGGGTAGCGCGTCGGGGTTGATTTCGCGCGCCATCGGCATCGGCCGCATTTCCGCTTCTCGCTTCACCGGGTCGGGCGGCCGGTCCCCTGTGAGCAGGGTGAACAGCGTGGCACCCAAGCTATAAATGTCAGTTTTCGAATCGTACTCGTTGTGGGCCTGCATCTCTGGGGCGGCCAAACGGCTATCGGCCGGGGGTAGGTCTAATCCGATAAAGCCATAATCAACCAGCGCCCAGTCGCCATTAGGGGCCATACGAATGTTGCTTGGTTTGAGATTGCCGTGAATCACCCCTTTGTCGTGCATGTGGGCCAGCGGTGGGCCGATACCATCAAGCGCCTGAATGATAAGGTCTGATGGCAGCTGGTGATATTGGTCGAGCAAAGACTGAAGGCTAACCCCGTCCACATAATCTGAAACCATGAAATGGTCAAATTCATCGAGCACAAACTGGTCACGCACGGCCGGGATCTGTGGATGTTTGACACCGCTAAACTTGCGCACTTCCCCCCGAAATTTTCGAGAGACGGCGGGGTCGGTCAAGCGCAACAGCTTGATCGCCACCTGATTTTTTTCAGCGATATCCCAGCCACGATAAACGGCCCCATATTTGCTGGTGACTAATTTTTCTACGATTCGATACCGCTTGTGCAACATCTCGCCCGGTTTGAGTTCCATACAGGGATTTTACCCTGCTAGGAGCCAATCAGCATTTTAACTTAATCAGCCGATCAGCTTTTGCTCATTAAAAAGACAGAATTCACAGGGTAACGGGGATCTCTGAAACATCTTACTCATCATATTGATCCTTTTAAAAGTAAACGGGCTAAACCGCAAGAATGGTCAAGAAGCCGATTAACCTTTCTGTTACACTCAACCCATCATGGCAAAGCTTGAAGAACTCCTACCCCTATTGGCACAGTTAACAAAAGTTGATGATGAGATGAAAACGCTGGCCGATTTAGCGGCTGCCGACGGCCGTTCCCCCTTTCATCTGCAGCGAATTTTCAGTGCTAAGATTGGTGAAAGCCCGTTGCAATACAGCCGCCGAGTCCGGCTCCAACGCTCGGCCGCCGCTTTACTGGTAACGAGCAAAAGCGTTCTTGACATCGCACTAGATGCAGGCTTCGAGAGCCCTGAAGGATTTTCACGAGCATTTAAAACCATGTTTGGGATGTCGCCTAACCGATTTCGCAAAGAACAGCGTCCCACCTTTAACCATTTGGTCTTTCAGTATCAGGCTCATTTTGAAATCGCTAATCGGTCCGCCCCCTGTGTTGGTTTGTACCGAGTCTCTTTAACTGATTTCAAAAAAGCACAAACAAGAGGAAAAACGATGAGTTACGAAATTACAAAGAAAACGATTGATGAAGTCCCGTTTCTATACATGAGAAAGCAGGCAAAGCCGGAGGCAATTTCGGAGGCATTGGGCAGTATGCTCGTGCCGGTTTTTCAATATGCAACAGCCAACGGCGTCCCTTTTGCAGGGTATCCAACGGCCCGCTACGTTAGCTTTGGCCCAGGCCTAATTACGCTAGAGGCGGGGATGCCGGTGGCTGGCCCGGCCGAAGGAACAGATGAAATCATGGCGGGGTCGCTTGTGGGCGGAAATGTTGTCAGCACCATCCACAAAGGGCCATATGACAGCCTGAATTTAGGTCATGAAGCGATCCAGAAATGGATGGCAGAGAATAACCAAGAATCAGCCGGCTCACCTTGGGAAGTTTATATTACTGACCCAGGTGAAGTCCCAGACCCGGCCGAATGGCTGACGGAGATTGTGCATCCGCTTAAGTAGAATGTAGAGGGGTTTATTCGGGGGAGTTTGATTCGCTTTGTCGTATTCAGTGGGTCGGTATTCAGTAAATCGGTTGGGAGTCGCGGAAAACTGATCTACCGAATACTGACTAACTGATTACCGATAATGTGCTAACATTGTCGCATGGCGATCATCATCCTATTAAGACACGGCGAAAACGAATGGGTCAAAGAGCATAAGCTGGCGGGGTGGATTCCTGGCGTTCATTTAAACGAAAACGGCCGTAAACAGGCGCAAGATGCGGCCGATCGGTTGGCCCATCTGCCGATCAGCACGCTGTATTCGAGCCCGGTGGAGCGCTGCATGGAAACGGCCGAATATCTATCTAAATCACTAGGCCTGCCGATCAACCAGCTGCCGGAAGTTGGTGAAGTGCGCTACGGGGACTGGGAAGGTGAAAAGATTGCTGAATTGGCCAAGCTAGATGAATGGCACGTGGTACAACATGTGCCCAGCCGTCACGCCTTTCCGGGTGGTGAAAGTATGCGGGCGGTGCAGGTACGCATCGTTGATGCATTAGAAGCTTTGGCGAATAAACATGGGGATGAGATGATTGTGGTCTGCGCCCACGCGGATTTAATCAAAATGGCGATGGCCCACTATCTGGGCACCCACCTAGACCTGTTTCAAAGAATTGTAATTTCACCCTGCTCAGCCAGCGTGCTCATGCTGGGAGACAAAGGGTTGATTCGAATATTGCGTGTCAACGATCACGGCCCCATCCCCAAACCACCAGAGAAGAAAAAGGAGGATGAAGAAAAGAGTTGAGAGAAGAGAGAAAAGAGATAATCATATCTGGCTATCTCTTTTCTCTCCCCTCTTATCTCTCTTCTGCTTAAGACTATGCCAGAAAATATAGAAATTAACCCAGCAACACACATCACCATCAGCACCGTTGGGGAGCCTGGCAACCGCACGTTTTACCTGCAAGGCAGTCAGGGTAAAGATTTAATATCGTTGGTGATTGAAAAATCACAAGCTGCGATGATCGCAGAAGCGATTGAGGGGCTCATCGCCGATGTCATGGCAGATCATCCTGACTTGGCCGGGTCGGACAAGACTGAGTCACTATCGGTTGACTTACGTTTGCGTGACCCGGAAATTGTGATGTTCCGAGTGGGCAATTTAGGCTTAGGCTTTAGCGAAGAGACCAAACGAATCATCATTGTCGCTTATGAACTTGTCTCAGAAGGCTTAGAACCAAGCGTTGTTAGTTTTTGGGGATCTTTTGATCAGATGCGCGGACTGGTGGAACACACACGCCAAATTGTTAAATCCGGCCGGCCGGTGTGCGGCAACTGTGGGGAATCGATGGACCAGTCAGGACATTTTTGCCCCCGGCGGAATGGGCATAACCATTA
>JAHDEB010000075.1 GCA_020629055.1 Chloroflexota bacterium | reverse complement strand
GGTGCAATGTCCACATGAAATTTCGTTAACTGTAAAAACTTTGCGTTCCATTGTTCATTTATCCTTTATTATCATTCATCAGTAGCGAGACTTATCTTCCAATTTCAAACACACTGGTGACTTCCGCCAACATTCGCTCACGTTCATCCGCATTATCACCGCGAATAGCGGCCGACACACATGTGTCTAGATGTTCGCTCAAAATAATTGTTTTGACTTTATCTAGCGCAGCCTGCACCGCCTGTACCTGTTTGATGACGTCGATGCAGTATTTGTCATCTTCAACCATGCGCTGAATCCCTTTCAAATGTCCAGCTGCACTTGATAGTCGCCGATCCAATGTTTTTCTTGTTTCTTCTCTCATGCTACCTCTTGACGAATCAATCCTATAAATTATTACCCCCCCCAGGGGGGTATGGTTATTGTGGATGAGTCGATACCTCGTGTCAACCAGTTAACATTGAATCTTATACTTTTTAACATAGAGCCGATGGCACCCCGCATAAGATGCCCGACCAGCTTTGTAAACCCTATTACAGTACCTTTGTCTTGTAAGAGACATAATTCAAGCCATTGATCCAATTACAGCGATGAAGTATAAACGGGCTGTGAACGATTGAGTCTAAGCATCAATGTTAAGGAACATCGAAAGATGGCGATCATAGGATTCGAGCAGGAAAAGCTAAACTGAATATGACGACCTTGACGAGATAATTTGGCCGACGATTTGCCAATAATCTTCAACTCTTTTGCAATATCGGGGGAAGGGTTTATGCAAGTATGCAACGCACTGTTTATTTATTTTTAGCTTTAGCAGCTCTGGGTTGGATGGCATTCCAAATTGAAACGGCTGGTGCCACAGAAGAATATTGGAAGCCCAATTGCCGTGTGAATAAAGCGGCCGAGAAAAACGTATTTATCAACGATGCAGGTGAGCGCATCTACTACAACGTTGACCGTAAAGTCCTCTGGGAGCTCTCTAACGATTTTTGTGTCTCTCTAGACCTCCTTGTTGCGTATAACTTTATCCTCGTCCCTCGGGAGCCGGTGCAATACGCCTATATCAAATTGCCGCCAAAATCTCGAGACCTTGGTTGGTTTCCTGGCAAATCGTTAAGCCGGCCGAGCAACTACCCGCTCTTGGCAGAAGATTTCCTTTTTGAAGAAACGGCCAAAGAGCATTTCGTATGGCCGGTAGATGAACGGCTAATTCTTGTCAGCCAGCTATATCACCAACACCACCATGGCGTCGATCTTGATCTCGACATCGGTACACCGGTATCAGCAATGGCCAACGGCCGTGTGATCCGCATCGAGCAAGACCATCATGTCTATGGCAAGCTGATTGTTGTCGACCATGGCAACAACCTAATGGCGCTCTATGCCCATCTATCAGATATACAAGTCCGTAAAGGTGATTTACTACAAAAACGGGATCAAATCGGGCTCAGCGGCAACAGCGGCCGCTCATCTGCCCCCCACCTGCACGTTGAAATCCGGGAATCCTTTCGCTATGCAGATCCCTGCGATTTCTTGAACCTATGCCCCAAAACAGCCTTCCATGGCCCGCGTCATGACAAAATCACGACAGCGCCAGCGACAGGATCGGCCGGTTCGTCTCCGTCTCAATTTGACCAAGCCACGACGACAGATGCGGCCAATCCGCTTGATACGACGCTTGAAAGTTCAGACACCGCCTCATCTTTAGAAACCACTGACCCATAGAGTGCCTTGCCACAGCAGCGAGTAAACCTATCAATTGCCCATTTTCCGACTGGAGCTGACTCAGTAACTATTTTAATGGGCAATGTGCAACGCACAATCAGCAATAAACAATGAATGTCCCGTCCTAAATATGGTCTGGGGCTCAATAACCCTTGACCTTTTGCAAAACCTGCGTGCCACTTGCATAATGGGTCTATTGTGACCCAGACCATCCAGCTAACTGAGTACAGCCCCCACCATCTAGCGGCCGACGCCCTCACCGAATTTGAAGCGGCTCGCTTATGGCAATTGCATCGGCCGCACATTCATGTGGAGCCCCCCTCCTTCCAAAACAACAACCGGTGGGTGCTTACCCCCCAGGGCTGGTCGGGCCATATCCCTGTATCAGCAAAAACAACTTTAGTTATTAACCCGAAAGTGCCGGTTGATAACCTATTCGCAATCCTGAAAACGCTTTACAACCTACCTTCTTTTTCTTTTTTGGATGGGGAGACTCATACCGATACGATTTCTGGCTACTTAGATCTACTGGCGGCTGAGCTGGCGGGTCGGGTCTTGGCCCGTTTGCGTCAAGGGATTCACCAAACGTATTTGCCAAAACGGGAGCCGATCGGCACAGTCAAAGGCAGAGTAGATCCGCATTGGATCGCTACGCAAGCCTCCTCCCCCTTAATTCAATGTGATTTCACACAACAAACGGCCGACTTGCCATTTAACCAGATCCTTGCCTATACGCTGCGCCAAATCGCACTGACAGATCTATGCCGACCCGAAACGCTCCGTTTGGTCAACCGCGCTTGGCGGCAAATGCCGGTGACGATTGAACCATTTGTTAGTCAAGACACGGTCGGTTGGGCTTACACGCGACTCAACAAGGACTATCGGCCGATGCACGCGCTGTGCTGCCTTTTCTTAGACGGCCTAGAGCCGACCCATCATCATGTCGCAGATCGGTTTGCTATGTTGCCGTTTCTGGTCAACATGCCTGTACTGTATGAAAAACTTGTAGCCACTTGGTTGCAAACCAACCTGCCAAATGGGTTTACATTGCGCAAGCAAGAGCGGGTTCGCTTAGACGCCAGCCATGCGCGCCATGTAGACATTGACTTGGTCTTGTATGATGCGGCCCAACAGCCGGTATGGGTGCTCGACACAAAATATAAAGCGGGCGAACCGACCAATGATGATATTTATCAAGTCACGTTTTACGCGCGAGAAATCGGTTGTACGTCGGCCGGACTGGTTTACCCCATCCAGCCGAACAAACCATTAACGGGGCGCAATCAAGATGTCAGTTATCAGTCGTTTACATTCGGGTTAGAGCTAGATCCGCAAACGGCCGGGGAATCGTTTTTGGATCAACTCAATTTGATCAATTAAAACCGACCTATCCCGCTGCTTCTTGTGAAACGGCCACCTCTTGAACCGGTGCTTCCATCTTTTCGAACTCCTGCTCTCCACCTCTGAAGATGAGCCCCATGACGACCGCAGCACCGCAAACCAGTACGGCCGAGATCATGAAAACGGTACGCGTACCGATCGATTCTGCTAAAAGCCCGGCTGCAAACATCGAAGCCAGCGTCGCGACTTGGATGATCGCACTGACGACAGAACCGACCCGGCCGAGCATCGCTTCATCTGTTGCCGTTTGCAAAATAGTAGCCGAAGCTGCTTGCATCGGGGTTATGACCAGACCGATCCCAAACAAAATCGGAAACAGCTGCCACAGTTGACTAAGTGGCACCATCGCAAGCGTTGCAATGCCGGCTAAAAACAAGCAAACCCAAGCGATGTTGGTCGCCTTAAATCGAGCCGCCAAGACTGTCACGAAAAGCCCTGAAATAATCATCGCGCTCGCCTGAGCTAATTCAATGAGCCCAAACCATGTTTCCGAAACCATGAGCTCGTTGATGACGATTACCGGCAACAATACGTTGATTGCGCCAATGCCTAGCATCGCAGCCGCAAAACCAACCGCAATGCCGGTCAGCAATCGGCTTGATCTAATGGCATGCAATCCATCCCCCATTTCCGAGACCAATTGACCGATTTGTGCCCCCATGTCGCCGGTCATCTTTTTTGTCGTTTCATCAAGCACAATTCTAGAGATAAACGCGGCCGACAGTAGAAACGTCAAGGCATCGATTGTGAAAACGGCCCAATACGCATCCAAAACACCTACTAGGAAACCAGCTGCGGCCGTACCCAATACCCGAAAGAGAACCATGCTGATCTGTCCTAATGAATTGGCCGCCATCAGCCCATGTTCTGGTACCAAGTTTGGTGTGATCGCCTGTCGGGCTGGCATAAAGAAGCTGTTGACTGTGGCATGCAAAAAAGAAACCACATACAAGAACCAAAGGCTTTCTAACCCCAATAGCGCGTACAAAATAAATGGGGCAACAAGCAAGGCTCGTGTGACATCTGACCAAATCATCACAGTACGCCGCGAAAACCGGTCAACCAAGGCACCGGCTAACAGCCCAATCGTCGCCATTGGCAAACCTAGTGCAATCAACAATCCGGCAATCGCCTTGGTGGAACCTCCTGTCATCTCATTAACCAATAAAATGAGGCCAAAGTGGGTCAGCGAGTCACCAAAGTTAGAAACAATTTGGCCTAACCAAAGCCAGCGGTAATTGGCGATCTTTAAAATTTCTGGTATCGAAAGAGGTTCGACTTCATCTCCCATCATGGGGTCAGCGACTTGATTTGTCATCAGAATTCTCCTAGAACTAACTTTTCCAAAGGCCAAGCAGGCAGCTTGAATAAACCTGGAGAAGGTTAAATCTGGTTCAATTGTTTTGTTTTAAGTCAATAAACGGTGTGCTGAGGAGTTCGCACACCGAAGGGGTCGGTTTTACTCCAACCCTCTTGTATGGTTAGACCGGCTTTTGACCAAAAAGTTTCAGTCGTTATCCGGGCTCATCCTCATTCGGCCGAGGGAAAAATGCAAGGGTGAATATGTAGTCATTTAGTTCACCTTCCAACGTGCCATCTTCTGCGGGCTTATGTCCAAAGTCGTCCATCAAAGCCTGCATTCGTGAGCCAAACTCTTCCAAACGAGCATCGTCCATGTAGAGCACCAAAGACGAGAGGGAAACCGATAGTTTATGTCCCTCACGGGGCTTTTTCATATCGATCAGACCCGCTTTTGCCGATCTTTTCGCCTGTTTAATGGTGCTTTTAAAAACCGCTTCAACCATGTTGGGGAATTCAACCTCTGACTCAACCGGTTCATCACCTGTGAAGAGGTTTTCATCAACTTGATAGTTATGTGCGGTTACCAAATATTTCTTCTCGACAATTCCCGAAACAATATTGGTCTCAACAACTTGTATTGCGCCAATCTTCTCCATTTTCTTTATATGGTAGTAAAGCTTGGTCGGGTCAGCCTCGATCGCGGCCGCAATCGACTTAACCGTTTTCGGCTGCTGCAGTGTGTGAAGAATCTCAATCCGTTGGGGGTGAGTTAGGATCTTTAGTGTTTCTAAATCTTCGATTGAGAAGGTCTCAACGATTTCGTATGATTTTTGTTCTGAGCTCATTTAATTCGAATCCATCATTGTAAAAAATTACAACGATGGAAATAAGTATAATGCCAAAGGATGATTTGTCAACACCCATTTTAAATTTTTACAATGGTGAAATATTTTTCACACAAGCCAGTATTCCGCCCCATCGGCCGTACGTTCCATCACACCAAAGTCAACCAAGTCACGCCGCAAACGGGCCGGATCTTTATACGTGTGCCACTCGTTCAGCAACGCATTGATCTCTTTCTCACTGTACTTGATCCCCTTTTCAATTTTTGTGGCAAGATAGCCAATCAACAGCTGCTGCGCCTGCATCTTGTTTGGGTATCGATGAATCTGTCCATCTTCATTCAGAAATTTGCGTAGTTCGGCCGGTTGATCCAATCGGGGGTCGTTCAACACCATGCGAGCATTAGCCGTTGACAGCAAAGTTTCCAACAGATGGGTCACTTCACCCAAACGGTCGTTGTTTAACTCGAAGATCTTGCTTGCATCTCCATCCCGTTTCTCAAACATAAATTGGGTCATTTTTAACTGCTTTAACTGACGAGAAACGGTCGGTTGACTAACATCCAGCTGTTCCATAATTTCTTGCGACCGCATGGGGCCATAGGCGGCAAGCATTTCTAAAATTTGCAGCCGTGCCTCATCCGCAAGCGCACTTGCCAATCGGGTAACCTCGCTTCTTTGAATCGGTTCATAACGCATCGGCAGCTTCTTAGGATCAGAGGGGACAAAGATCCATAAGGTGGTATCTGAATCAAATTTTGCAGCTTGAAACTCAACAAATGGTGACAAGCAAAAGACGAGCTTCGTCACACCCCCCAGCTCGCGGCCGATAAATGTTGGTACCGGCCGTCGCAAAAAAGCTTTGACAACACTTTCGGCCGACTTTACCCGCGTGGGCCATTCCCGTGTGTTTAAATTATCGGCCAGCGACTGCAAGTAATGTTGCCGGTCCCACACCGGCATAAAATGGCTACGCCACATCTGCTTTAGAAAAGTAAATGCTTCGGCCGATTTTAAGTCGATGTCAGACAAGTAATCGGCGAAAATCGCATATTCCTGACTTGGAATCAAGGCCGGATCGATGTCTTCGAAAATTTCCTTCAGGGTTTTGAGTTCATCGACAAACAGTTTGGTAGCAAACTGTTTAAGCCATGGTTCATCCTCTAAGTTATTTTGATTCTGAGCAACTGTTTTAAGCGCAATCAGAACACTGTGAGCGGGTGAAGTTGTGATATGCAGTTCAACCGGCGTTGTTTCTTTTTGGAGTAATTTAATCATACGTGCCTCATTCAATTATTCACATTTGTAAATAATTGAACAAGACGATAGCATGCTCCAAAGGCGGAGTCAACGTTTGGATTTATTTTCAATGTTGAAAAAAGCCATATTCCCTATCTTCAAATTTTTAAGCCATCGCTTCTACGTTGTGGGTAAATGTATCGGCCGATGCCGCATTCAATGCACGCTGATAGCTTGCCGGAGGCTCCCCTTCGGACAATGCACCTGGTTCCAGAAAATCATAAATCTCCCCATAGTGCTTAATTTCTGTCGGCGATGTCCGGCGCATAATGTGCCACGGCCGTAAATCATCAGGGCTCGTCAAGCCCATCGCACCTACCATTTCAGTCACACTATCGACCGTTTCATCATGATAGCTCCTAACCCGCCCCGCTTTATCGGAGGGAACCAACCCTGCCATCAAATGGGGAACGTGGGTCGCGACCCCGACGGGGCAATGATTGGTGTTGCATTTCAGCGCCTGAATACAGCCAACGGCCATCATCATCGCCCTGGCCGAATAACACATATCAGCCCCCAATGCCAAGCGTTTAACCATGTCAAACCCTGAGGAGACCTTGCCACTGGCGATCAGGCGAATATCATCGCGCAAATTGAAACCCACCAACGCATTATGCACCAGAATCAACCCTTCAATTAAAGGTGTGCCGACCCTATTTGAAAATTCAAGCGGAGCCGCCCCCGTGCCTCCCTCACCACCGTCTACCGTAATAAAATCAGGTGATATACCGGTCTTTTTCATCGCTTTGCAAAGGGAGAAGAACTCACGCCTTTTCCCTACACACAGCTTAAACCCAACCGGTTTGCCCCCGGAAAGCTCTCGTAATTGAGCCACAAACTCTAACAGCCCAACCGGGCTTGAAAATGCGGAATGACCGGGAGGTGAAATGACATCTTTACCCATTGGAACCCCGCGAATTTCAGAAATTTCGGCCGTCACCTTAGATGCGGGCAAAATACCACCATGCCCCGGCTTGGCCCCCTGTGACAGTTTTATCTCGATCATTTTTACCTGATCACGGCAAGCGTTTTTCTTAAACATATCCGGGTTAAAGTTGCCATCCAGCGTTCGGCAACCAAAATATCCGGTCCCGATTTGCCAAATCAAGTCAGCGCCCCCTTCTAGATGATAAGGGCTAATCCCCCCTTCCCCCGTGTTATGGGCGAAGTTCCCCATCTTTGCCCCATGGCTCATCGCCAACACCGCATTTTTACTTAGCGACCCGTAGCTCATCGCGGATATATTAAAAATGCTTGCGGAATAGGGTTGCGTACAATCTGGACCCCCTACGTTGATTCGGCTGTCTTCAGGGTCTAAATGAATCGGTGCGATGGAGTGATTGACCCATTCATACCCAACTTCATACAGGTTGGCCTTGGTGCCAAACGGGACGGTGTCACGCACTTTTTTAGCCCGTTGATAAATGAGCGAACGCTGGTCACGATCAAAGGGGACACCCTCCGTATCACTTTCAACAAAGTACTGATAGATCTCCGGCCGAATTCTTTCAAAAATATAGCGAAAGTGACCCAATACTGGAAAATTGCGCAGGATCGCATGTTGAGTTTGCACCATGTCATAAATGCCTAGCAAGGCGATTGGGACCAATACGATTAATGACCATAGCAAAGCGGGCGCATAGAGCACGCCAATGATGGCAAGTGCCACCACTAAAACGACAAATCCGATAAATTCTCTTCTCATTTTTCCTCGTAGCGGTTGTGTAACTTCGCACATTCAAACTGACAAAGCTCCAGAATGCGTTTATAACACTATTTTGGCGCTTTGAAAATCCAACCCAGAAGCACATTGCGCAGATTTATGAAGTCTTTTGTGATCTCTGGTTTGAATTGATGCGCACTTGTGCGATTTTAACTATAGACCCGATCGGAGATGCGCAAGTTACCCCACGTAAGCTACCTGTAACTTAATTGCCGATTTGTACAAATTTAGTTGATAGCAACTGCTGTCCTCTGTCTGACTGGAGCCATGCGGCCAAGCGGCGCAACTCTCCCTGCGGCTCGGCTGGGGCAACCATGTAGACCGGCACCGTCAACGGATATTGCTGACTACGCACGCTACTAAACTGGGCAAACGATCCATCTATGGGGATCGGTTGAACCTGGTTGCCAGCCGGATCTAAGGCCGATGTAGGCAGCAATCCGATACTTCCTTCGGTTTCGGCCACTGTTTCAAGCATATCGTGGGGATGAGCCGCCACCACGGCCGACACACCAGGGGGCCGGTTTTCTAGCACCCGTTCATTAAACAGCGTATGCAGGCCAGACGCATGATCAAAAACAAATAAGGCGATCGCTTGTGTAGATGGGCTAAAACTCCCCCAATCTTTGATATCAGCCGTAAATATCTGCTGCAGCTGCGGCCGGTTCAAGCCGCCGCTATTCAATGTAATGGCGGGATGGGTAATAACGGTGATGCTATCGAGGGCGACCGGTGAGGCCCAAAGCTGATTATCGGCCGGTTTTTGATAGATAAAAACGCTGTCCAATTCGCCAGACTTTAGTTGATCCAACAAGTCAGCCCGTGACCCGCTAATGAATACTTGTAACTCGTCCGCCTGGTCGACCGCTTCGGCCGTATGGTTGGCCAAAATCGGCCGCAGCTGCTGATCTAAGCTTGTTTCAATACCGATATAAATCAACTGCCCCGATTCAGCGGCCGGCACCTCAGGTGGGGGTGGGGGTGGATCAAGTTCAACGCAGGCGGATAATAAAAAAACAAATAAAGATAGCAGGCAAAAAGGGATCAGCTTATTGAGACGATCATCCATTATGCCCCTCCCCCGCGCCCCAAACGGGACAAAATCGGCTGTGTAAATCGAGCCAGTTCGCGAATGTTCAAGAGTTGGCTGATCCCAAAATAAACCACACCACCAACAGCGCCACCCAACGGTATTAACAGCCATGGCGAAGTAAATGGGAGAAAATTAGTCACCCCCAAAACGGCAACCGTCATTATTCCAGTCGCCACCCCCATGCGCCACAGCCCGTCCAGTAAATCTCGCGCATTTAGCCCCCCGATCCGTTTTTGCAGCAAAATAAGCAATACAGTTGTTTCAACCCAATTTGAAAGAGAAAAGCCAAGCGCGATACCAGCTGCTGGCTCCCAACCCAGTGATGGGAAAAGTTGAAAAGCAAAGAATCGACTCAATAAATACATGAGCACCAATTGGGTGATTCCCGCAATCACCGGCGTCCAAGTATCTTGCAAAGAGTAAAACGCCCGGGTAACCACTTCTAAACCGGCCAATGGCAAAATGGCGAGTGCGTAAAGCACCAAAATCACCGCAACCAAGGTTGTGTCTTGCCTAGTAAACTCACCCCGTTCAAGCAATAGCTGCACAATGGGGATATTAAGCAAAATAAGTCCCAAAGTAATAGGCAACCCTAAAAAGAGAATAGAACGCAGGGCTGCATTTAAAATCTGACGCATCTCGGCCGTTTTACCCTCAGCCGCCATCGCTGACAGAGTTGGGAATGCAACCACCCCAACAGATTGCCCAAGCAGGCTGTAGGGAACCAGCATAATCTGATTGGCATAGCGCAAGCCGACCACTGCGGCATCGGCCAAAGTACGGGCTAAATTAGGGACAAGGAAAATATTAAGATAGCTAAATGAAAGTCCCACAACCCGTGGCCCCATCAGGGTTAAAACCTGTTTGACCCCACCATCTTCTGTACGAAAAATCGGCCGGTATTTCACCCCATTCTGTATCAAAAATGGGACTTGGACCAACGCATGCATCAGCGAGCCTGCTACGGCGCCCCATGCTACAGCAAAAATGTTTGGGGCGAAAAATATCGTCCCAATAATAATGCCAAGGTTGTACATGACACCAGCTAATGCAGGGGCGAAAAAGTGCTGCTTTGCATTGAGGAGGGCCATAAACACGCTGCTCGCCCCAAAAATAATGACCGACAAAAGCATGATACGGGTCATCGATACTGTCAACGCTAGCAGCTCAAGTGCATTCGGTTTGCTCATATCGATGTAGAACACCCGTATGATCGGCTCGGCGAAAATAGCCCCCAAAATGGCCAAAACGGTCATCAAGATTAAAATAAAGTTTAATACGGCCGAAAAGAGTCGCCATCCTCCCTCTGTGTCGTCTTTAACTAGGTAACCTGAAAATGTTGGAATAAAGGCTGAGCCTAAAGCGCCTCCCGCTACGACTCCAAAAATCAAATCGGGCAAGCTCAGGGCGAGTTGAAAAGCGGTATTTTCTAATCCGGTGCCATAGACGTACCCCATTGCCGATGTTTTCACCAACCCAAATAGTCGAGTTAGTAGGAAGAAGACGGCAACAACCCCGGCCGCCCTAAAGAGGCGACTGCCAGACGTGTTTGAATTGCTCATAATTAGATGTTGGATGCTAGATGTTAGATATTAGAGACATTGCTCAAACATCTAACATCCCACATCTATTATCTCTCAAGTCTACTGATAAATAATAACCGAAGGCTGTGGTGACAAATTCATGACGTCAGCCGGTGTCATCACCGGACTGTCCCAATCATAAAACAGTTTAAATCCACCATATTCAAAGCCAGGTTCGGCCGCATACTGAACATAGTCGACAATCTTCACGCCAGGGGATCCAAAACCATCAGCATCGATCACCAATTCCACAAATGGATAGTTGATAATCTGCTCTTTATTGGTGATCATGCTGTCTTCAAACTGGTGAATGATCAGTACTTTGTTCATACCGATCTCGGCCGCAACCCCATTTAACTTCGCCTGAACCGCGTTAATCTGTTCGGCCGACATCGTACCCAAAGTTTCGCCGGGAATACCCCCATTGTTCATCACAAATTCAGGGTCGATGGCCAAATGCACATGTGGGTCATACATCAAACCCCATAGCCGTTCGAATTCAACATCGATATCTGCATGGGCGGGTTGGATATCTAGCACCACGGCGAACCCGTTGTCTTTAGCGGCCGCCAACCAAGCTTGGATAATTCCCCAGTCAAGCCAATGATTGTAATCGTCATTTGGCCCAGGAAAGTTGTCCGCCACTGTTGTGATGATGTGGTATGTCGGAACGATAAATTTGCCACCCTGAACATGCGGCTCGTATTCGCGGCGCAAGTTACGCAACGCCCCATTGGTGTAAAACTGTGGCACCGCACCTAAAATGCCTAAACTTGGCCCCTGCGGAGATCCATAGTAGCTCACCATCGTAAATTGCCCTAAATAAGATTGGGGAGATCCTGGGACAAGGTTTAATTCTGGCAGTGGAATAGGTGGTGGCGGAATTGGGGTGTCGGTTGCTAACGGTGTGGGTGTAGCGGTAGCAGTCGCCGTCGCGGTCGCAGTCGGCGTCCATGTTGGTGTATATGGGCTCGTCGGCGAAGCGGTAATCGTTGGCAACGCGGTGGGCAGTGCAGGTTCAGATAATATCGGTGCAGGCGTCGCAGTTTCAGGGACCGGAAGCGGTGTCGGCAATTCGGTCGGTTCGACCGGAACAGCCGCAAGCTCGTCTGCGGCCGGCTGGTCAGTGCTCGTACAAGCGATCAAAACCGCTATGGTTACTATCAAAACAACAAACTTTAGTTTATCCACGTTCCTTTTCCCATTCCTAATTAAGATGTGGTCGCCATCAAAATTTGAGCATCGCCTATTCACATCCTTAAAACAAGAAGACTTTCAGTTCAAAATCTTCCCAACTGTTCCCGATGTAAAATATTAACTTTCTCAAGTTCTGCGAACTAGATATATGCACAGTCTCAATTCTAGTTTTCCCCAATATACGCCAAATGAAATTGTACCCCGCCATGCCGTGTGAAAACTGTGGATTGAACCTGCATACGCAGGTGGGAAAATTCTCAAACGGAGGTCTGCCTCGCCGTAGCTACTACATATCGCGCTTGCATGTCAATTCCCATTAAAAAAAAGCGTTGGCTCAAGACATGAAACCATCACGCACACGGTAGGGTTGCGAGGATGTTAGCACAGCCAAAATAGCGTGGCAATAACCTCTTAATAACGTTAAACATCGATACATTCTCTTCATGGAGGATTTGTAAAAATAGATGGCTTAAAAACGGCCGAAAGGCAGCGCTTTAAACAAACTACATGAAAGTAATTTGAGCCAAATAAGGCATAGCATTGCATGCGTGCCAATTCAACATAATGGTAGTGAATCGAAACAACTGCTAACACTAAAAAAGCCCTTTTTTCTGATACTAGAGAAAAGGGCTTTTACTTTTAATTATTACACATCAATCAAAACAGTTACGGAACTGGAGTACTTGTAGGTGGCCAAACTTCACTATCTTGCGTTGGCACAACTTCCACTTGGGTCGGAACCGGTGGAATCGGTGTGCTTGTTGAGATTTGAATCGGTGTAGCCGTTGGTGGATAGGTTGGCTCTACTGGAGGAATCGGTGTACTAGTCGGGGGCAAAACGGACTGGGTTGGTAAAGGCGTTGCCGTTGCTGGTGGAAGAGGTGTGCTGGTAGCGAAAGGTTCTGGGGTGTTTGTAGCCGCGGGGGGAACTGGTGTATTTGTCATTTCCGGTTCGGAATTACTTTCACTATCCACAGGGACAACCTCAACTTCAATTGTTGCGGTTTCCGTTGGGTCAATCACACCCGGCTCAATTGTCGCAGTCGAAGTTGACTCCGGTGTCGGTGTATTCGTTGATTCTTTTGTAGGTGTTGAAGTGGCAGACTCGGCCGGGGTCGTGGGCACTAGGGTCGCAGGGGCATCTGTAGCTGCCGGTTCCGTAGGCTCTTCAATTTTTCCAGAAGCCGCCGCCTCTTTCGTCGCTGTTACCCTAATCCGTACCGATGTCGCCGTCGGCTGTGGTGTATTACTCACAGCTTCAGATTGCGATCGATATTCTGGCGGGAGGTTGTTGCAACCGAGGAGTAAGATGACTGGCAATAAAATCCAGCTGAGTTTCAAGTGCGGTATATTCATAAAGCGTCTTATACCCTCCTAAATAGTGTTTGGCACAGGCGTTGCGTCTTTAATTGTTTGGCGAAAGTTTGGTAGGAATTCCGTCCTTTTTCCTTTTAGCAGGCACCCAAAAAGAGTACGGTTTTTACCTTACGGTTTACCTTAACATAACATTCTCATGCTGACGTGAGATAGCATGCCAAAATAATTTGGATCCAATTCATATCCTCGCCCCCATTCTGCAATCAAATTGACCAATGATTAAAAGCGGTTCATGTCCCGTATCGAAATTAAATCAGAATCGTTGAAACATCTATCCAAGCTTGCTATTATTTTCAAGTCGCGATTTTTCGGTTTAGATCTCTCACAGATCTGGCCCGAATTTATATTGGGTTCTCAGTCAGGGGCGAGGAATGGAAAAGCACCATTCCTCGCCCCTGTTTTTTTGGACAATTTATGAGCAATAACAAAATCATTCGTTTTGAAAATCTAAAGAAAGGGTTCCCAGAAGGGAATCGAATACGGCATGTTCTAAACGGCGTTTCTATCGGTTTTGATGAAGGCAAATTCACCGCTTTGCTAGGACCATCGGGCAGCGGTAAAAGCACCCTACTCAACTTAGCTTGCGGTATTGAAGAGCCAGATGCTGGGGATGTATACATTAAGGATGTGGCGATTACCCAGTTAACCGACCATGACCGTACCCTCTTTAGGCGAGACAATATCGGGTTTATCTTTCAGTTTTTTAACCTTATCCCGACTTTGACCGTTTTAGAAAATATTATTTTGCCGCAAGAGCTGGCAGGTAAAAAACGTAGAGATATCGAGTCGGCCGCGATCGAGCTTTTAGACAAAGTGGGGCTAGCGGACCGAAGAGACACCTTCCCAGACCGGCTATCAGGCGGGGAGCAACAGCGTGTGGCGATTTGTAGAGCGTTAGCACATGATCCTTGGTTGGTTTTAGCAGATGAGCCAACAGGGAATCTAGATTCTAAAACCGGTGTCATTGTGATGGACCTGCTTCTAAAGTTAACCAGTGAAGCGGGGAAAACATTAATTATGGCGACCCATTCTCCCCAAGTCGTGACGTTAGCAGATCGGGTGTTTCGAGTTCAATCAAGCACCTTAGTTGAAGACGTTGAGCATGTGCCGGCCGCACGTCCACAATTCATAGAGGATGCATGATTGAACCAACCTCTACCTCCTTATGGCCACTATTGATGACCAGCATGCGTCGGGCAACTCGGCGGCCGTTTCAATATGTTTTATTTGTTCTAGGTGTTGCGCTGGGCGTCGCGATGATGGTTTCTGTTGACTTGGCAAATGGATCTGCAACCAAAGCGTTTCAGCTTTCGACCGATGCGATTACCGGCCGAGCCACCCACCGACTGGTCAGCGGCCCTGGTGGCATCGACCAAGAACTGTACGTGCAATTGCGGCGGGAGCTTGGCTATACCAATTCAGCCCCACTGGTTGACGGTTATGTCAATATTCCCGAATTTGGGGACCAACCCTTTCGTTTGTTTGGGGTTGACCCCTTTGCAGAACCCCCTTTTCGCAGCTATTTGGGCGGGGTCGGTGCTGGCGACGGTGGACCGGGGCAGTTTAACCCAAACGCCTTAACAACATTTCTTTCAGAACCAAACAGCTTGTTTGTACTGAGCAGCTTGGCGGCCGAAAATGGCATTCCGCTAGGTGGAGAAATCACCCTTGATCGTGCCGGTGAAATGACAACGGTCACAATCGCTGGGTTGCTAGACCCACAAGATGAATCAAATCAGCGGGCATTAAGTGGCATTGTTTTTGCCGATATATCAACGGCGCAAGAAATTCTACGAATGCAAGGGAAGCTGACGACGATTGACCTGATCATCGAAGATGAGGCGGACCAAGCTGCGATCGAGGCGATTTTGCCTGATGGTGTGCGGCTTGAAAACACGGCCGCCAGCAGCAACGCCATCCAACAAATGACGGCCGCCTTTGAACTAAACCTGACCGCATTAAGCTTGCTTGCGCTCTTGGTTGGCATGTTCCTTATCTACAACACAGTCACATTTAGTGTCGTGCAGCGGCGTCCCATGTTCGCTATCCTGCGCTGCTTGGGGGTAACCGGCGGACAGTTGTTCCAATTGATATTGGTCGAAGCGGTTATTTTAAGTTTGCTCGGCAGCTTAATCGGATTGGTTTTAGGGGTGATTTTGGGGCGCAGCTTGATTGTGCTTATCACCCAAACGATCAATAGCTTTTACTTTGTGGTTAATGTGCGCAGCGTTATTGTTGATCCTTGGTCCCTAGGCAAAGGGGTTTTCTTTGGGGTTGCGGCCGCTTTGATCGCCTCATTCTTCCCAGCATTAGAAGCTTATCGCACCACACCTGGCAGCGGACTGAGACGATCCACTTTGGAAAGTAAAGTGGAAGGGCTTTTACCAAAATTATTTGGGGCTTGGATCATTTTATGTGCCATTGGGGCAGGACTCCTCGCCCTACCCGGCCGAAATTTAATCGTCGCCTTTGCTGGCCTGTTTGCGATCTTAATCGGATTTGCACTGGTTACCCCACCGGTCACAGTCACCCTGATGAATTGGGCCGTACGGCCGATGAATGCACTGTTTGGCGCAATCGGTCGGATGGCACCACGGGACATTACACGTTCACTGAGTCGAACTTCTGTCGCAATCGCCGCACTAATGACCGCCGTGAGTGTGATCGTCGGTGTCTCGATTATGATCGGCTCATTCAGAGGGACGGTGGTTCAGTGGTTGGATCAAACTTTGCAAGCAGATATCTTTATCTCCCCCACATCGGCAACAGCCAATCGTGTTGAAGGATCGTTAAACCCAGAAGTCGTTTCAGCCCTCACAGAGTGGGAAGGGGTAACCGCCTCTTCTACCGCTCGGGTTGTTCAAGTCTTCTCTCCACAATTCGACCGGCCGATTACGGTTGCCGGAGTCAACGGTGACGTTTCACAAGGCCAGCGGCCGTATGCATGGCTACCCGACGGCTGGGACCATGATGATGTGTGGAACGCACTCGCCACCGGTGATGGGGTGATCTTGTCAGAACCGCTCGTTTTACGTGAAGAGCTGAGCTATCCGCCTGAACCGATCACGCTCGAAACAAACCAAGGCGCAGTCGATTTCCCGGTTGTGGCTGTGATGTACGACTATTCGTCGGATCAGGGGATGATTTGGATGGGTAGCGACAATTACCAAGCCAAATGGAATGACACTGAAATTTCTACCATCGCTCTGTTTATAGATGAAAACGGGAACCCCGATGATATGGTGGACGACATGCGTCGCACCTTTGCCGGCCGCCAAGATTTGGTGATCAATTCCAACCGATCTCTGCGAGAAACGTCGATCGATATTTTCGACCAAACGTTTGCGATCACCTCAGCTCTGCGTTTATTGGCGACGATTGTTGCGTTTATCGGCGTGCTTAGCGCGCTGATGAGTTTGCAGCTAGAGCGCAAACGAGAGCTAGGGGTTTTACGCGCCACCGGTATGACCTTGCGCCAAATGTGGCAGCTGTCCTTTTTAGAAACGGGGTTAATGGGGCTGGTGGCAGGATTGATCGCCATCCCGACCGGATTTGTGCTGGCGTGGGTGCTGATCTACGTGATTAATGTGCGCTCGTTTGGCTGGACGTTGCAAATGGATTTGCAGCCAGCTTACTTCTTGCAAGCGTTGGCGGTCGCCCTCGTGGCGGCCCTGCTGGCAGCCATCTACCCATCGTTTAAATTGGGGCAGATGATTATCGCCAGTGCGATTCGATCAGATTAACTGTTGCATACAGCAGGTTGCAAGTGGCACGTATGCTAACTGCAACTTTCAACCTGCCACCTTTACCTATGAAACGAACACTAATTTTTGTAGCGGTCATTGCTGTGGCAATTGCAGGCTACTTTTTCTACCAAAGCCAATCGGCCGTCGCTGTACCGGCTGCTGCTTCGGTCACTGAGTTTCTGAGCGGTGAATCGTCTGATGCATTTGCTCGGGCCACTGTTCCAAACAATATCGAGTTCCCTCGTGATTTAGGGTCTCATCCTGATTACCAGACAGAATGGTGGTATTACACCGGCAATTTAAAAGATGAGACCGGCCGAGAATTTGGTTATCAATTTACGATTTTTCGCCAAGCGATGGCCCCAGAATCGGAACGAACAGCTGATGAGAGTGAATGGCGGACGTCACAAATTTGGTTCGCCCACTTTGCGATTTCTGACATTGAGGATGGTGAGTTTTACGCATTCGAGAAGTTTAGCCGAGGCGCGGCCGGACTAGCCGGTGCAACGGCCGAACCCTATCACGTATGGATTGAGGATTGGCAGGTCGAAGAGCAAGCGGATGGCCGCGTGCATATGACGGCTGACGCAGGTGAAATCGCACTGGATCTCATGCTGACCCAAACACGGCCGCCGGTACTGCATGGTTTAGGCGGATTAAGCCAGAAGGGGCCCACAGAAGGAAACGCCAGCTACTACTATTCTTTGATTGATCAAACGTCGGTTGGCACTGTCCGTATTAAAGATGAGACATTTTCGGTTGAAGGTCATAGCTGGAAAGACCATGAATACAGCACCAGTGTGCTTGAAGAGGGAGCAACCGGTTGGGATTGGGTGTCGTTGCAGTTTGACAACAATGCGAAAAACGCGCTGATGTTATTTCAAATTCGGCGAGACGATGGTTCGGTTCAGCCCGAAAGCAGCGCAAGTTGGATCGAATCGGATGGTTCGAACAGCTACTTAAAGGCGGAAGATTTTGAGCTAGAGATAACAGATTGGTGGACAAGCGATGCGACAGGCATTGAATACCCGGCCGGCTGGCGATTAACCATCCCTGAAATTGACCTAGAGCTTACCGGTAGCCCCAAGATGAATAACCAAGAATTGGTTGTTTCTGCCGTTTATTGGGAGGGTGCGGTTGAATTCGAAGGCACACTTGCTGGGGAGCCGGTCACGGCCGAGGGTTATTTTGAATTGACCGGCTATACAGCACCTTAGGATTTGGGAAAACCATCGGCAAGACGCAACACCTTGGCAGGTTTTAAGTCCGAAGGCCGCCATACTATCAACGTCCTTCAGGGCGTCAGCGAATTTGGTCGTGATATTAAATGAAAAAGAGTTGCGATGGGGCAGCATCGCAACTCTAAAAAATCAGTAGACACGCTCTCGCTTAGATGCAATTCGCAGGCTTTTCCCTAGTGAAGAACGTTAGGTCACCTAACTTTGACGTTTGGTGAGCCAAGATGACTTTTATCTTACTAGGAAAATAAAGGGGCACAGTCAACTGTTTTATTTAAAAAAGTGGCCTGTTTAATAGGTCTGCTGCGTCAGCAAAGGCAAGGCTCTCTCTTTTCTAATGATGGGATCGGCCGAAAATGGCTAAAGAATTTTATTGTGAGTGACATCCTCTAGGCGGGTTTCGGCCGTGATGCGTTTGGGAATGCACAGCGTAAATTTAGAACCCACGTTGATTTGGCTTTCAACGATGAGATCCCCATTCAAAAACTGTGCCAGCCGCTTCGAAATCGTTAGCCCCAGCCCAGTCCCTTCTGTTCTTCGGGCGATCGAGCTATCAACTTGTTCAAACGACTCGAAAATTCGGTTTAAGTTTTCTGGAGGGATGCCGATCCCAGTATCCTTCACATCAATAAAAAGGTCGCTCTCACTCTCATGTACTGAAATCGTGATCGTTCCGTCATAAGTGAATTTCGCGGCGTTACTCAATAAATTTAGAAGGATTTGACCCAACTTTTCCCGATCGCTATCAATTCTCGTTTGATATGCCTCTAGATGCCATTCGACGTCACAAACATTGTTGTTTTTCTCAATTGCAGGTGCCGTAATTTCTAAAATATCCTGAATGAAATCTTCAATATAAAAGCTGCTTATATTTAATTCAATTTTATGGGCATCGATTTTAGACAGGTCAAGAATGTCATTGATAATCGCTAAAAGCTGCTTTCCTGATTTTTTGATCCCCTTTAAATCGATCAAACTTTCTTCAACCAGCGAGTTTTCTTCTTCAACATCTTCAATCAAAATTTCGCTATAGCCGATAATTGCATTGAGCGGCGTGCGCAATTCATGACTCATAACGGTTAAAAAGTTTGATTTAGCCAAGTTCGCCTCTTCTGCAGCCTCTTTAAGCTGCAGCAGTTTTTGATTCATGCTGTTCATTCTTTGGTAACTCACCTGAAGCAGCGCAAGCGAAAAGATAAAAATGGCACTTGTCAAAATCGTTAGATCAAGGGGCTCAATCTTGGGGCCTGGGGCATCGTAGTAGCCGAATTGCTCAAGAAAATAGAGCCCCCATATCCAAGTAAATATGACCCCACCCAAAATATAAAGTCGCTTCTTTTCGATAAAGTTGGCGAGAATAACGAGAAGTGGAAACAGAACAAGGATGCCGGGGTCATAAATTCCACTGTCGATGGTGATGCTGCTAATCAATGCACAAATCACGGTCATCGCAGCAATTGTGGCAGATCTTTCTAGGTTTCCCCGGCGGAGTAGGCCCAAGCAATAAAGCGAGATGACTAGCATCACCGAAATAATAATGACATTGCTCCACCACTGGTACAAAATATAATAAATGCCCATACAGGTTGCGCATATGATGCCAACAATAAAGACAAATAATATCGACCTCGCAAATTTTTCCGTATCCTCATCACCAAAATCTGGTAAGTAAGTAATGTAGTTAAGCAGTGATTTTGCCAATAAATACATTAATGGTTGCATCCTCCAAAATAGATTTGCAGTTGAAATTTAACAAGGGGAAAGCGAGCTTTTAAGTTATAACCTTCTCCGGCCGGATGTCAACCCACTAAGTCCATTCTGATTATGTTATAATCGGCCGCACACTTCCCCCAAAACATCTGTTTTCAAAGCCCATCACCGGCTCTTTTCGACCGGTTTGTCGGGGAAACAGTTTATACCGGACTTTTCTTTTTCGTCCTTCAAATTCTGCTTAACTAAACTTTGAAAAACAGGTTCTAACAGAAAAGTAGGCGCTGCTACAAGTTTTAAGCGCCTTCTTCTTCCAACCATTTATCATGTCAAATAACATTGAAAGAAATGCTGGCACCCCTTTAGATCTTGAATGGGTATCTAACAGCCGAATAAACAAAAGTGCAACACACCGTCGCACATCATCGCTTGGCGGCCGACGCTCGATTAAAAAGACCCACCAGGCAGCTTGGTTGCTTAAAGCGATCACAATGATCGACCTGACAACGCTGGAAGGGAATGACACGGCCGGCCGTGTACAGCGATTATGTGCCAAAGCCAAACAGCCGATCCGGTCTGATCTGAAACAAGCATTGGGCATGGAGGACGTCAATCTGACCACCGGCGCTGTATGTGTTTACCCCAACCGGGTACGGGAAGCTGTCGAAGCGTTGCACGGCACCGATATTCCGGTAGCCATCGTGTCTACCGGCTTTCCAAGCGGACAAGGACCGGTTGAACCACGGGTGCAAGGGATAGAGAAACTGGTCGAGCAAGGGGCCAAAGAAATTGACATTGTCATCGGCCGAGAGCATGTATTTACCGGCAATTGGCAAGAAATTTATGACAATGTAAAAGCTTATCGGGAAGCCTGCGGTGATACGGCTCATGTCAAATCGATCATTGAGACTGGGGAGCTGGCAACGCTAACCAACGTCTATAAAGCGAGCATTGTCTGTATGATGGCGGGTAGCGATTTTATCAAAACCAGCACAGGGAAAACGGCCGTCAATGCGACCTTGCCCTTTAGCCTGATCATGTGCCGGGCGATTCGAGACTATCATGAACGAACCGGCTTTAAAATCGGCTTCAAACCGGCCGGAGGCATCCGTACAGGAAAAGATGCTTTGGCATGGCTAACCCTTATCAAAGAAGAACTAGGGGACGAGTGGCTGAACGCAGATTTGTTCCGATTTGGAGCCAGCAGCTTGTTAGGTGACATTGAGCGACAGCTATCACACCATTTGACCGGACGCTATGCATCGAGCAAATATATGCCAATGGGGTAACCTCAATTTATCGAGATGCAAACCTTATCTTCAGCTAGCGAACGGTAATAAACAATCATTTATAAGGACCTGTCCCGACATAAACCGACTACCTTAAAAACACCTCTGCAAATACAAGCTTTTAGCATAGCCTAGATATTTGCTAGCAACTTAAACAATTTAGTAAAAATCGTTCAAACCTATTGTCACTTTTAAACTCAACACCCGAGACGCCAATTTAAGAAAGAAGCTCGAGTTGGCATTCTGGACAACATCAATCTCACATGAATGTCTGAAAACGGCGAAGATATTGTCAAAAGGAATATATTTACATGAACATCGCAGCAAATAATCAGCAAACCAATACTCCCGCAACAAAACCCAAGGGCTTCACCCTGACACTTATTACAATCGCATTTATCACGCTAAGCCTTCTGATTTTTGCCATCTCAACCCCCTTTAACACCTTACTAGGGCGGTTTGACGCTTTTACCTATTCCATAGAACATGTAATTGTAAAATCTGAATATACTCTTGGCGAGCAAATGTCTAAGGTTTATTTGCTGTTTACCTTATTGATAGGACTATACGCTTATCCCAGATCGACCTCTCCTAATAAAGTCTTGTTGAGCATTGGCTACATCGCATTGGGATTGGTTACTTACATAGCTGAAAGTAATATGATCACTGAACTAACCCAACCGATATTAGGAATAGGGTTAATTGGATTAGTCATGTTCCTTCTTTTTAAGCATCAGCAATGGCTCAGTTTTCTTACAATAGGAACAGGGGTGTTTATTTTAAGCTTGGGAAGTTTAACCGACTTATTTCATCAATACAGGCATCTTTTTGCGAGATTCGAACCCCTACCAGATTTTTTCCTCAATCCACCAGAAGAGTTGTTTGATTTAATCGGTGTGACCCTTATTTGCATGTCAGCCGCATATTGTTTTTATAGCGAAATTATTGACTTTGTTAAAACAAATCTTTTGGGATTTCTTTTACTTGTCTTATCCATCTTCATTGTTTCATTCGGCAATGGATTACTTCATTACAGCTATGCTCCTAGCAACAACTTTCATTTAACGGCACTTGCTATGTCGATAGTTGGTTTTCTTCTCTTTGCTTTTGCGGACTATCGATTTATTTTCCTTAACAAAGAATATCAAAATTTTATCTATCCAAGTTTTGCTGTCTTCTTTATAGTTTTGCCCAGTGTCTTTCAACAAGCGAGGAACAGTATCGTTTTTCTGATTTGGATTCCATTTGTGATTACCATCGCCTTAACCCTGTGGAAATATCATCCTATAAATTTACGGCCGAATACAAACGAAGCCTAGCTTAAAAGATCATTTTGGGGGCCTACTCAATATTTTTTCTATCTTAGCAAACCTAAATTATAAATTTTCAGCTGCAATATAAGCCATGATCTTCACCAAAAAGTGGTAGAATCGGCTGCTAAAGATAGTGAGTTAAACTCTGCACATCTATAATTTACCTAAACATGCTCATCTTAAAATGATGACATTTCGCACCTCAATTTTGTGCAAATTGCTCGTAGGAATCCCGTTAAATCGCTTTTAAATAGCACAGGAAAGTAAAATGTCTTCAATTCGCGAAATTTTTAAAACCATGGAATATGGAACCGCACCAGAGTCAGCTGCAACTGCTAAAGATTGGATTGCAGATCATAAAGGTGAATTTGCACTATTCATCGACGGGAAGTTTGTAACACCCAAAGATGCCAAGATGCTAAAAGTAACCGCACCGGCGACGGGTGAAACGTTGGCCCATGTGGTGGATGGAACGGCTGATGATGTGGCTAAAGCGTTTAAAGCGGCCGCAAAAGCACAAAAAGCCTGGGAAAAAACGAGCGATCACGAGCGCGCCAAAGTCCTTTACGCGATTGCACGGGGTATCCAAAAACATGATCGACTTTTAGCCGTGGTTGAAGCGCTCGATAATGGCAAAACGATCCGCGAAACGCGTGACATCGATGTGCCTCTGGTCGCACGTCATTTTTATCACCATGCAGGCTGGGCCCAAATCATGAGCCGAGAGTTGCCCAACTATCAACCGGTCGGTGTGGTCGGGCAGATTATTCCGTGGAATTTTCCACTGTTGATGCTGGCCTGGAAGGTCGCCCCTGCCTTGGCGATGGGGAACGCGGTTGTCATCAAACCGGCCCCCGCCACCCCGCTGACCGCCCTGCTGTTTGCAGAGATCGCGGCCGAAGCTGGGTTGCCCGCCGGGCTGGTCAACATCATTACCGGTGGTGACGAAGCGGGCAAAGCGATTGTGGCGCACGGTGGTTTTGATAAACTGGCATTCACCGGCTCTACTGACGTTGGCCGAATCATTCGCCAAGCGACGGCCGGTTCCGGCGTTAAACTATCGCTTGAACTAGGGGGAAAATCCCCGTTTGTTGTATTTGAAGATGCGGATTTAGACGCGGCGGTTGAAGGGGTCGTTGATGCGATCTGGTTCAATCAGGGTGAAGTCTGCTGTGCAGGCTCCCGTTTGCTGGTCCAAGAATCGGTTGCTGAAACATTTTATGCCAAACTAAAATCCCGTATGGGGAAATTGCGCGTCGGCCATTCACTCGACAAAAATATCGACATGGGGGCGGTTGTTGATCAACGGCAAAAAGAGACGATTGAGAGCTGGATACAAACCGGTGTAGCGGAGGGGGCCGAGCTTTATCAAGCACCGTGTGAACTGCCATCCCAAGGCCATTTTGTTCCCCCTACATTGTTGACCAATGTATTGCCAGCCTCCAGCGTGTTCCAAGAAGAGATCTTTGGCCCTGTGCTGGTTAGCATGACGTTTCGATTCCCGGCCGAGGCGGTCGCTTTGGCCAACAATACCCGCTACGGTCTGGCGGCATCGATTTGGAGCGAAAATATTAACTTGGCTTTAGATATCGCTACAAAAATTAAGGCGGGATCGGTCTGGGTCAACAGCACCAATCTGTTTGATGCGGCGGCCGGTTTTGGCGGCTATCGTGAGAGCGGCTATGGCCGTGAAGGAGGGCGTGAAGGGTTGTTTGAGTACGTTAAACGCAAAGGTTCAAAAACGGTAAACCGAGGCGTTGACCCTGCCGATTTAGAGCAATGGGGCGCACGTTCTTACGGCCGTCCGGGCACCGGCAACGGGGCTGTCGCAGGATTGGTTGATCGGACTGCAAAACTGTACATCGGCGGCAAGCAGGCGCGGCCAGACGGCCATTACATGTATCCGGTGACCAACCCGAAAGGGGAACTGGTCGGCCGAGCGGGTGATGGAAATCGGAAAGATATTCGGAACGCGGTAGAAGCGGCCCATAAAGCAAAAGGATGGGCCGATCGCACGCCCCATAATCGTGCGCAAATTTTGTTCTATATCGCTGAAAACTTGGCTGCACGGGCCGATGAATTCGCTGGTCAAATTCAAAAAATGACCGGCCGAAGCCAAAAGTCAGCGATGGAAGAAGTTGAAGCATCTGTTTCAAGGTTGTTTACCTACGGAGCGTATGCGGACAAACACGGAGGCAGTGTGCAAGAAACGACGCTGTACGGCCTGGTTGTGGCGCTCAACGAACCGGTTGGTGTGATCGGTATCGCCTGCCCAGATGAGTTTCCGCTCTTGGGGTTTGTGTCGCTTTTGGCCCCCGCCATCTGCAAAGGGAACACGGTTGTCGCGGTGCCATCTTCGGCTTATCCATTAAGTGCGACTGATTTTTACCAGATTTTAGACACGTCAGACTTGCCCGGTGGGGTAATTAATATCGTGACCGGCGGCCGGGATCATTTGACCAAAACGCTGGCCGAACATGATGATGTAGATGCGATGTGGTATTTTGGCGACGCGGCCGGAAGTTTGCAGGTCGAGGCGATGTCGGCCGGAAATATGAAACGGACGTGGGTGAGCTATGGGCAATCTATCAACTGGTTGGATGAAGATTTAGCGGCCGGAGAAGAATTTTTGCGCCAAGCATCACAAGTGAAAAACGTCTGGGTTCCGATGGGAGAATGAACGTAGGGGCGCAGATAATCGCACGCGTAACCATTCTTGATGATCAACATTTCAGCGATTAACTCGCCCGATGATAGTCATTTAGCTAATTTTTCAGGAAATGGAGAGCCTTCCAAACAAGAATTATCAAACCGCTCTTGATCGGGCCCTGGTACCTACGAAAATATCTTCGATTTGGAAAACCGGGCGAGTTAATCGCAGCAAGGCTTAGCCAATTCTAGATGATTCATGCGATTATCTGCGCCCCTACGATTTTGCCAATGATGAAAATAGGAGTCTAACGACGGACCGTGGGCAGAAATGCCGAATCGGTATAAACGACGTTCTCAAGTGTCTGCCAATGCTCTAGTAATTCGGCTAACGCCTGCGGGGCATTTTCTGGCTCGGCCGCACCGGTTTGATCTTTATCGCTGGCCCCATGACACGACCCGCACGAGCGAATTTCACCCGGCTGAAAGGTTAGCCAATACCGTTCACGTACCACAGGGTTCCCGTCGGAGTCTAACAGTTGCCAAGATAAGGCACGCTGGGCGGGGACAAAGGCGGCGACAGAGCCGTCGGCCGCAATCACGGTTGAACTCTCAGGTCCGCTGCTGTCTGGGTTACGCACCATCGGCATCG
>JAHDEB010000331.1 GCA_020629055.1 Chloroflexota bacterium | reverse complement strand
TTCCAACGGAAGTGCCGACTGAGGTTCCAACCGAGGTGCCACCGGAACTGCCAACCGCAACCCCAAGTCCAGATACGGATACCTAGGTTTAATCATCTAACGCATTAAATTTTCACTAAAAAATAAGAGCCAACCGACCTGATAGAGCCTGTGCAGAGTTAAAGTTTAAGGACAATCATTAGCGTTCAGTGACATCACCCTATATTGCTATGGTTTTTTTAGCTGATTTTACAAATAATTGGTGCAGATTTGCTATGCTTTTCCTCTAATTACTAAACAGGAGATCTGGGACAGAATCACATTCAAGCATTTTGTTTTAACTCCTTTTAGCCAATGGCACGATTGCGATCTCGATCCTCTGGCTAGCCTTACCCGATCATATTGATATGGAAAAAATGAAAGATGCAGACATTGTCATAGAACTTAAACATGACAAAGATGGGGCTTGGAAAACTGACCCTGAGATGTTTGATTGGCTGGTCAGCCGATTTGGGGCGGAGTTTGTCCGGGACCGTTTGCAAGATCAAATTAAGCATGCCAACAAGATTTTTGACCGCGGCCGACGTTTGCTGCATATCGAAAATTCTGAGTGGGTGATGGTCATTTTGTATTGGGGGCTGCGCTTGATCGGGCTTTATGATCGGGGCTACCGAAATTTCTTTGATATTCAGACCGTTGAGAATGAGGTCTTTATCAAAAATCTGCCGGATGCATTTGAGGGATACCGTATTTTGCACCTTAGTGATCTGCATTTAGACATCGATGAAAATCTAAAAAATGTCGTGGCTAAGGTAATCGAGCCGGTTGAGTACGATTTGGCCCTTGTGACGGGGGACTTTCGGGCGAGCACAGGTGGGTCTTACCAGATGGCGATTGATGAAACGGTCGCTTTTATGGAAACGATGCCGGAGCCGGTTTATGCGATTTTAGGCAACCATGACTTTTTAGAATTTGTGAAGCCTTTAGAGGATTATGCCAAGCTGACATTTTTGGTTAACGAGTCGCTACCAATTGAAAAAGATGGGGAAGTGATTTGGTTGTCTGGTGTAGATGACCCGAATATGTATCAGATGGACAACTTGAAAATGGCTTATGAAAACGTGCCAGATGATGCGGTTAAAATCCTGATGTCCCATTCGCCAGAGACTTGGAAAGAGGCGGCCGCGTTGGGTGTTGATTTTATGATGTCTGGCCATACACACGGTGGCCAGATTTGCTTGCCAGGGGGGATTGCGCTGATTGTACATGCGAAATGCCCCCGTTCATTTATTAATGGACCATGGCGACATAAAAATCTACAGGGGTATACATCCCCGGGTACAGGGGGTTGTGGGGTGCCGGTACGGTTTAATTGCCCACCGGAAATCACGATCCACACATTGCGAAAGGGCTAACTCGTTTAGACTCGTAAAAACAGTGGGTTGGGGCCAGCGTCCTATTGAGAGATTTGTTCGATAACACGTACTATTTGGGGCATGATTACCTATGTTGTTTCAACGCTCCCACAGAAGTTTCTTCAATATAAACGGCAACTTTCATTTTTATCCGTTTTCCTCTTTTTATTTATTTTTGCAAACATTCAGTCTGCACTTTCCGCTCATGAAAATCGGCTTGATTTGCTCGATGCGGTTGTGTTTGACTCGATCGCCTCTGTCCAAGGAATTAACTTGGTTTGGCAGATTGATCCGGCCGGGTTAGATGCCTCAGACGGGCAGGTTGAACTGGCTGGCTTTAAGCAGACCGGCCGGCCGGGTGAACGTATTCAACCGTTTCAATCGCATCTGGTGGTTTTGCCTGATGGCGCGACGCCCAAGATAGAAATAATTAGTCTCGAAAGTGAGCCGATCAAACTGGATCTGACTTTGCCCTTAGCGCCGGTGCCGGCCGGGGTTGAGCGGACGGCTGATGGTGAAATTGTTGGGCCTGCTTTTGCGCCGGCGGATGATTCAGTATCTGCGCTTCCGAATCGCCCTATCGTTGAATTTGAAGAAGTGGGTGTGATGGGTGGCGTTCGTTTGGGGCGCGTTTCATTTTATCCGGTTATTGTGAATGATGATCGGCGTCCTACTGAGATAATTTCTGAACTAAAGGTCTTTTTAGACTTTGGTCAATCGGTCAATTTGAGCCCTGTAAATCGAGAGAGAGCTGACTTGCCTAGCGGGATATCGGCCGCCCTGTTAGACCAAGTTGTTAATCCAGATCATCTGTTAGGCAGCAACGTGGCTGAGCGGCAACCACAAGCAGGTATGAATGCCCCATCCCCGAATTTGATTTTAGAGGTACAAGAAGCTGGGCTGTATGCCTTGAGTTATGAAAGTTTGACCGCTGTAGATGGTTCATTGAGCGCTGTAGACCCTAGAAAAATTCAGTTACAGAAAGAGGGTGCGGCCGTGAGTATGCTGTGGGAAGGGGACAGCGACGGCCGATTTGAGGCTGGGGAACGGTTTTTATTTTACGCTGCCCATGAAGCGAATCGATGGTCAACGAGTGAATTTTTTACCCTGTCAGTTGGCAGCGAAAATGGAGAGCGGATCAGTGACTTGAATTACGCGTCAGGCAGTTTAGCGAATCGTCTTCAAAAAATCACAAAACACTATGAAGAAGATAACGGGTATACGCCCAACTGCGTTTGCGGACAGCTGCCCGCAGGGCACGATGGAGATCGTTGGATATGGGACGAGTTCAGATCACCTGGAAACCCCTCTGGGACCTATCCGTTAAACCTTGAGATGGGGGAAATCGATACAAGCGAAAACGCGTCTTTGACTATCTGGATGATCGGGTTTACCGATTTGTCGATTGATGACGATCATGCCGTCAACGTCTCCATCGATGGTCAACATCTTGACCAAATCATTTGGGATGGCAAAACCAGTGTCGAACATACCGTCACCTTCCCAGCTGCAATCCTTTCTTCTGAGAGCGAGTTAGAGCTAGAAATCAACGAGGTTGCTGGTCGCATTGATGGGGTCTGGTTAGATGCTTTTGAGCTGAGCACCATACGGAAAAACATCACGGTTGGGGCGGAAGATACGCTAAAATTTTATGGGGAGAGCGAGGCGGGACAGTACCAGGTGGATTTAGCTGAAAAAGGTTGGGTGTTTGATGTGACTGACCCGCAACACCCGCAGTCTATTCCAGATGCTGCATATAGCGGGAATTCGGTTTTGATTAAAGATGTTGAGGGTGGCGGCCGAGCATATGTCGCAGCGAGTGAAACTGCGTTAAAACAGCCTTTGCTGCGCAAGGCAAAAGCTTTAAGCGGAATCGCGGCCGACTATTGGATGATCGGCCCGGCTGGATTTGAAGCGGGGCTAACTGAACTAATTGCTTTGCGAGAAGCTCAAGGGTGGACGGTCGAATTTATTTCCGTTGAAGAAATTTATGACAGCTACGGGCATGGATATCCGTCACCTTTGTCGATTCGTGATGCGATACAAGATGGGTACGAGTCAGCTGACGTTCGGCCGGAGGCGATTTTGCTGGTCGGAGATGGAACCTATGACCCCAAAAATAACCAAGGCAATAGCAAGCCGACGCATGTGCCGGTGTTTTTTGCCAATGTAGATAGAGATATCGGAGAAGTACCGGCCGACAATCGGTATGTAGCGGTCGATGGTGATGACGTTCTGCCAGACCTCATGATCGGCCGTTTACCGGTCAATGACCTCGTTGAACTGGGTGACGTTGTGAAAAAACTGACCGACTATCCGCGCCAGAATTTTAGTTGGCGTCAAAACATCGCATTTGTGGGGGATGATAATGATAAGGGTGGCAATTACACATTTTTCATCGATGAGCAGGCCGATCGTTTGGTGGGTTCACCTTATCAATCTCAATCTGTTCAATTTTCAGGCGAAGATTCGGGGCTGAGCCAAGTGCAAAGCTCTGTGACCAACCTGTTTAACAACGGAAGCAATCATATCGTCTATTTTGGACATTCAACCGTTCACCAATGGGGGGATGAGAATTTCATCCATATTAGTCAAATCGGTCAGTTGAACAATCGATCAAAACTGCCGATTGTGTTGCAAATGACCTGCTTTACCGGCTCTTTTCATATGACCGGTTTAGACGGATTTGATGAGGCCTTGTTGAGGGATTCGAGCGGTGGTGCCGCGGCCGTTTGGGGGGCGACCGGTTTAAGTGTTTCAGTCGGCCATCGTGCTTTGACGATCGGTTATACCGATGCCCTATTGGCAGGCAACGGGCCAACGCTGGGTCAAGCAACAATCAGCGGTAAGCTGAACCTCATTACCAATCGCCCTAACAATATAGATTTAGCAGACACCTATACTTTATTTGGGGACCCGGCCCTGATTTTAGAAGAACCTGGCAGTGGCTCTAACGACCCTTCCGGGGTGTTTCTCCCTTTGGTTAAGCGTT
>JAHDEB010000330.1 GCA_020629055.1 Chloroflexota bacterium | reverse complement strand
GGGCTGGCGACCAGGGCATCGGCCGAAGGGCCATTGGCGATTAGACTGGCGTAGTTCCAACCGTACCGAATCGCCTCTTCGCTTGTACCGGCCGTCCCTTGCACCAGCAGCGTCGATGTACCCGAAATAGCGGCTGACAAATGCTCAGACACCCAAGTTTTACCCGTCCCAGGAATCCCCAAAAGGAGCAAGGCCCGATCGGTCGTCAGCGTAGCGATCGCAATTTCGATTAGGCGACTGTTGCCAATATATTTTGGCACAATCTGAAACCCATTATCGAGCGTTCCGCCAAGTAAATAAAGGGCGACGGCCCACGGCGATAGCTCCCAATTGGGTGGTTTCGGCCGACTATCGGCCGCTTTTAACGCCTCTAGCTCAGCTGCATATTGTTCTTCGGCGTGTAGCCTAATTTTGGTGGTTAGTTCTGTCATAATGTGTATCGGGCAAGTTGTGTGGGACAAGTTACCGCTTAAATTTCAGCAGTGTTTCGTAGTGCATGATTTCTCACATCACACGAAACACCACCTGTTCTAGTTGAGTTCTATTGGCCGGTCCAACTCTCCATTATATTTTGCTAAAATGCGCGTCAATTCTCGTTTTGATTGGTTATGGCGCAGCCCTTTTTCTACAGAGGAAGCCCAGAGTGAATGCACTTCTCCATTAAACGTAAACATCGCCTCAAACTGCTCAATCAGGCGATCAGGGGCGTTCGCCAGCAGCTTTGAAAGCCAGCCGCGCAACGACGCATTGGGCACATTCCGAATCTCTTCGCGTCGCACGTAGTTGGCCAATATTTTGCCGATTTCTAAAACGACTTCATCTGGCCACGGGTGCTTCCATTCTTTTAGCAAAATGTACAACGGATGGTTGTACATCAGTTTGCCTTCTGGCAGGGGATGTTTTAGTGCCTTGGCCGCAACCCCATGAATCGAATCTGCGTCTAATGACTTCAGAGCAGCGCCTGTTTTTGTGTTGATACCCGCTCCATCTAAAATCGCCAGCGCCCAATCGCTGCGCTGTTGGCGCACCACGGCCGTGGTTAATGCACCCAGCAATGTGCGGGGCCACGATGTATTTAAAACAAGTTGAATAAATTCTTCAGGTGACCGCCCCGTTTTATCAGTCCAATAATCTAAAGGAATGCAGTTTACGATGTGGATCAAACGACGTGTCACAAAGTCGACCCGTCGCTTTTCTGTCTGATTTTGCAATCCATCTCGTATCATCTCGGCCGACATGCGGATCGGCATTTTAACGGTCAAGTAGGGTTTTCGATCCAGATGCCACTCAAACACAAGGTCGGCGTACTTTTGCATCCGCTGAGAAAAGCGAGACACATCGATCATCGACAAAAGCTCCATCGACTTTTTACGCACCAGCATTTGCCGCGCATCCAACTCTTTTTCAATAAAAGGTTCATCCTCGTGGCTTAGACCCCGTTTTAACCCCACAAGCAACGCATGTCGATTCGCATCGGTCTCATCTGCCCAGCGGGTTTTTAAAAGCGCCATCCCTTTTGCTGGCTCCGTTTTGCGCAACCATCCCAAAACCGATAGGCGCACCTGCTGCGTTGAGTCGCTCCAAATTTCGTTAAGTTGATTCCAATCCATGACCGGCAACAGCGCATAGTGCCAGGCACTGTTTTTCGCCGCAAACCAATGTCCATAGCTATCCAGCACATCGATCACAACCGGCCGCATCACATTATTTTTTGTGCCCAGGCGCAACAGATCGGGAACAGCCTCAGGTGGCAAGCGCCATCCGTTTTCCTTAATGGCTTCGAGCATTTTTCGCTGCAGCGTAATTTCACCCCGTTTGCGAAACTGTTCAAATTGCTCCGCTACATCGGCCGGGCATTCCGGCCGGTTGCTTTCTGGGGGTACGGTCCGATCAACATCAATCACAGGCTCAGTCTGCTGGGTTCGTAACTGGCCATGTATCGCCAGCACCCCTGCCGTGGCCAACAAATCATGGGCTGCGTCATTATGGCCCAGGTTTGCCAGCAGCTGATCGACTCGGTCAGTACCCAGAACCCGAGGTTTGCCATCATGGGTCGCCTCCGGCCGATTGGTCCCCAACAGGGCAGTTTGGGTTAGCATGTTTAATCGTGCATCACTCATAGTCGGCTTCCCCAAACAGAAAGATCAATCCATCTATTTTTATCATTCACACTCAGCAGCGTGATACCAGCGTTGGACCATTCACCAAACACATCGACCGGCTGTCCTTGGCTGTTTGCCAACAGATGCCAGCCGATCGCCTTACCATTGACCAAGTAAACCGCTTGATTGATGTCATCAACCACCACCCAGCGGTCCCGCCCATCTTCGTATTGCAGTCTGATCTGGTTTAGCCGAACGGGAATCCGGTTTAGCCATGGGTTTTTTGTTTGTAATTCGATAAATCTTTTTTCTTCGCTGACGAGGTCCGTCGCCTGCTCTGCCCCCCCAGCTTTGGCCACTTGGCTTAATGTCTGGGGTGAATGCTCAAACCGGCCGCTTGCCCCCAGCGTGCCAGGCTCAAAACGAAAATGCCCACTATAAGCCTGCCCGGTCACTAAGTTTTGTACCAGTCTGTTTTTCCCATAAACCGCTTCTGTCTGTAGCGCAAAACGATTGCTGCCGATCCCCCAAAGCCAAGTGCGGCGGCTCCATTGTCGCCCTAACGGTTCAAACCGACGGCCGAGAATCAGCCAATTGTCCGGTATGACCTCAAATTGAGTCTCAGCTTGCCAGCCGTGGGTGATTCCTGCCGATAAACAAGATTGGATCAGATCAAACTGCTCGGCCGAACCCAGCTGGTCAAATCGCTCCCAAGCTTGAGTCAGCAGATAAAATCGTCCATATCCTTTTAGCAAAATCTTAGGCCAATCGACCGGCCGAGCCCCTTTGCGTGGGGCGACCTCAATTGCTAAGGCACGTAGCTCTTCTGCGATTTGTGGCATGTGACCGTCAATCAGCCGATTGGCCACAGCTTCTAACCCCACCATCGTCTGATCTCCAAACGATGCCAAACCATGCCGAACTTGATCTCGCAACCAACGCCCAAATTCAGCCATCCCGTTTTGGGCTTCTTTTACCACGGTTTTAGCCGCGACCCCCTCTTTTGCAGCCGCTTTCCGGCCGACCTTCTCAAACTGCTGCGCGACCCAAACAGGGGTTCCTGTTTTCTTAAACTGATCCGGTTTGACCGTATAAAGGGTTAGCAGGGCGATGGTAAATTTACAGGGATGTTTGACCGAAGCACAGGGGCAATTGGCGCCTAAATCTTTTAATCGAATGGAAATTGAGTGTGGTGTGTTGTTGGGGCGAGTAAATAGACCCCACAAATATTCTTCATTGCTCCCCAAAAGCTCCCAACGACTCACGTCAATTAGCCTGCTCGTAGCGCGCATGGTCATCACATCTGGCGCTAGCCCCAGCATTTGTTTTCTATTCCACTCAGTTTTTAACCCCATTTCAGGGTCTGTGACGCTGTCTGTCATGAATTCCACAGTCTATCGGCCGTAAAGTTAGCAATTAGGTTTGGATGAGTTTACCTGAAATGACGAGAACTTCCCCGACATTTTGGTCCTGTTCAACCGGCCGATAACGCCTTTACGCAGCACCTGATGAATTGTTGTAACAACAAAACAATTCGCTACGCACCTCGTGTTAGGAACTCCTCCCTTCTTTTTGAAACCGCTTTTGTTTTTACCCGTATTGGTTCGTATAAAAATTCGGGGAAATATGGGAGTTTGAGATGTGACTGACTCCCGATTAGATACCCTTATGGGATATTTAGTCTTCTGCCATTGGTCTATTACGTGAGGTGTGCGATGGGTCCTTATTTTGCTGCATTCGCCTTTGTTGCCTATATTCTGGGCACCATTATTTTTTACGTCCTACGCTGGTATCGGCAAAAAGAGCAGCATGAGTTTTCTACTGTCAATCTGAACTTGTTTGCAATTGAGCATGACAAGAACTTCTTTCAAGATACCGACCGATACATCGCCAATATTCTGAGCCGTCATCAAATTCGCAGTACGGCTAAGTTCAAAATCGCGAATGTCTTTCAAAAAGAGATTAAAGAGGCTAATTCCTACATTTTTGACTACACCTTTACCGACTCAAGAGACTGGACTCAGCACAGTCGCCATGTCGTTTTGCTTGAATTTGAGAATCTAGAAGCATCTCGCTTCAAGCTGTCACGCAATGAATCGCTGAAGGAAATATTTAGCGCGGCCGGATTGCCCAAAATACCGAACAAGCAGGTGCCCAACTGGTTAAATAACCAAGCGATGCTTTACGGGTCCTATAAAAATACGGACGACATCCTTGCCTATTTAAAGGGGAAAGAGAAGCTAAAATCTGTAATCGCAGATGAAAATTTCGAAGAGATGTTCTTTAATGGAAACTATGTAGGTGTATTCTTTA
>JAHDEB010000329.1:3331-4478 GCA_020629055.1 Chloroflexota bacterium | reverse complement strand
TCTAAAATCGCCCCCATCAACCCAGGAAAATGCTGCGGCGTACAGGCAAACGATGGAATCCCCAACATCACCAATTGGCTCGCCAACTCACGGCTAAATCGAGGCGCTCCTTCATCATTAAGCGCCAAAAGAGTCACCACCTGCACACCCCGTTGTACCAACACGTTTAAGCGTTCAACCAGCAGCTCTTTGTCCCCACCCTCATACAGGTCTGTGATTAAGATCAGCGTCGTTTCCGTCGGCCGCTCCACAATCTGCTCGCAATAAGCGACCGCTTTTTCGATGTTCGTCCCGCCCCGCAGCTGAATGCCAAACAGCATATCAACCGGGTCGTCCAACTCATCGGTCAGGTCAACCACGGCCGTAGAGAACATCACCAATTTGGTTGAAATTGTCGGCAAAGATGCCATTACGCTGGCGTAAATCCCCGCGTACACCATCGATGAAGACATCGATCCGCTGGTGTCGACGCACACAATCATGTCGCGCAAACCCCGATCCTGCCGGCCGTACCCGATCAACTGCTCTGGCACAATCGTATTGTGGCTCGGCTGATAATGCTTTAAGTTTTTATGGACCGTACGCCCCCAGTTAATCTCTTTGTGGCGCGGCCGCCGATTGACCGTCGGCCGGTGAATGGCTCCCCGTACCGCCTGCTCTAACGGCCGGGACAGCTGCTCACGCAGCTCGTCCACAATTTTGCGCACCACCTGCTTCGCCGTCTCTTTTGTTTTAGACGGCAACATCCGACGAAGGGCCAAAATCTGACTCACCAAATGGATATCCGGCTCAATCTGTTCCATTAAATCAGGATCATTTAGCAGCTTTCGCAGATTTGATTTTTCCAGCATATCTCGCTGCAGCAGCTGGGCCACAGGCTCTGAAAACCACTCGCGGATATCACCCAACCAGCGGGCGATATCAGGGTCAGCGTCGCTCAGGTCACCCTCGTCGTTCGCATCTCCATAAAGCTGCTCCAATGCACGATCGAGCCGTTCGTCCCCTTCATCTAAGTTAGGGATGCCACCTTCGGGCGGAGGGCCGCCCGGCCCAGATTCAGTTTCACCCGGATCACCGCCCGCCTGTTGCTCTTGTTCTTCTTCAGTTTTGCCTAAAATCAATCGCCAGCGGCGGTTTCGTTCGTTTA
>JAHDEB010000329.1:0-3231 GCA_020629055.1 Chloroflexota bacterium | reverse complement strand
ACCCCATCCGCCAATTCCGCATTCCGGCCGATGTTAACCGCCAAATCTTTTTGAGGGGCCGCTTTCCCTTTGGCCCGTCGGCCAAGCGCCTGACGCGCACTCTCTGAAAATTCTGAGAATACCCGACGCAACAAAGGCATGATTTCATGAAAATCAGCATCATCTAACCCCACGACCCAATGATCAAGCACATTCCAAAGTTGCTTGTCATGCACCAAAACCAGTTCAGAATCGCGTAAAAAGCCGTCGAGCCAGAATCCTTTTTGTAAAATATCGGCGGTTGGGTCTGTCACGCTAACCGCTTGACTCCCTTTTAGCGCTTTGCCCATGACGGCCGCCGTTTCATCCGCATCTAGCCATCTAGACTGAAACAACAAGCGACCGGCCGTACCGCCGATTAAGCCGTGGATGTTGCGCCCCTCAAGCAGCTCGCTAAGCGTTTGATACCAGCCATCAATCACATCTTGATTGGTGACCAGCCCGATGACCGGCTGAACTTTGGCGATGGCGGTTACAATTTCTTGGGCCGCATTTAAGTCAACCGCCGCACACGTCGTCGGCAGGTTAATACAAATCCGCGTCAGCAGCGTGTCCACCACATGCCCGACCAGCGACCGATCCGTTTGGCGCACATCCCCATAGCGCATGATGCGTGCCAGCGGCGGCAGCGCCTCCATCATATGGATCACGTCGTGGGTCACGGCCGACTTTTCCTCGATCTGAGTCAGCACTTTTTCCATGAGCCCCGGCAAATCCGCTTCAATTGTCCGATTCAGCAACGTCGTTAGCTCTTTTAAAGTCTCAGCTTTTCCGGCCGCATCTTGCCCGCTGGCCAAGGCCGCGTCATGCACGCTGTTCCCCCACAAGCTCGCTTCGATGACGCGAATCATTAAATCTGGCACCCATTTTAATGTCCAAGTTTCGCTCGAGGTTCCGGCCGTTTGCCGTTTCGGTCGGCCGACCACGCCCCACGTCACCCGCAACAAGTTTAAGCGGTGCAACATCGCACTTTTCGCCCGATCTTCGTCACGGCGCAGGTCTAACGCCACCGTTGTCTTTTCCGGGTCAGGATAAAGCTCAAAGCGTTTTTGCAAAGCCCACAAATCTCTTTGGAACGGAGTCAACGGAACCTCGGACGGCACCTGCCCCATGCGTTCCCCCACAATCAGTTTTCGTTTAATCAACTGCAGCGGCTCGCTGTGCCCGCCGCACATCACCGTTTGAACCGCTTCCTCAATTTCTGGCAAACCGGGTATCGGGAAGTTGCGCACGGCCGCCAATGCTTCAGCCAAACGGGCCGTTTCGATAATATGTGCGGCCGAGGCATCAAACCCAGCCTCGCGCAATAAACCTGCAACCCGCTGCACCCACTCAACCACCACTTCAATCGGTTTAGCCCCTGTTTCACCCTCGTGGCGCATTTGCCACAAATGATGATACCAGCCGGGTGATTTAACCCCAGCACCATAGCCGGTCAGGGTAGACAAACGGCTATACGTCCAAGGCATCCATGCAAATTCAATTTCAACAGTCGGCAAATCTTCCAGCAGCATCGCGTCAATTTCCGCGTTAGCACTTTCTCGCCCTGGCTCATCTACCATTAGGATGGCGGGCGCATGCCAAGCGCCGCAAATAAAGGCGATATTTTTGTGTCCTTCTGCCCTAGCATCCCGAATTCCCTGACGCATCATCGCTTCCCGCCGCTCCCCAATCAGCCAGCTTTCAGTCCCCTGCTCGTCTAGCTCCAGCTCGGCCGGTGGTTCTGCCCGTATCACATGTTCGCTGCGCATTTCTGTCATCAACAGATTGATCGCATCAAAAAAACCTTCGGTGTTTTGTCTTTGTTCGATAAAGATGTTCCACCAAGGCTCATACTCACGGGTTCCGGCCGCGGCCGCCAGGTCCAAAAACAGCTCTCGGTCCGGCATCGGCACGGGAGCCTTGCACGCTTGCAGATACCCCAACGGCAGGTCACAAAAACGAACCGGAATCTCGTTGTCCAACGCATACCGGATGCCGTTATATTCAGGAGAAAAGGTGGCAAACGGGGCCAAGTTCGACTTGCCTGGCTCATCTGGCTGATACCCCAACAAAGCCACAGGTGGCTCCATTTCCGCATGCCCAAGCCAGTGCAGCATGTGGTTCGCATCGCTCGACCCTTCAATCAGCACGATATCTGGCTTGAGCCTATTTAATTCTTCGACCAGCACAAAGGCTGATCCTGGGCCATGATGGCGGATGGGGAACAATGTTAGCATGTTGCAAGGGGAAGGTTGCAGGTAGCAACCACCGAGGAGTAATTTGTTTCATTGAACGAACCAATTAAAGCGTAGGGGTGCGGATGGACGCACGTCAAAATTTTCTTCGCGGCAATCGTTACAGCGTCCAACCCACCCGCGACATGGCAGGCCCCACTCACCAGGCTAATTCGCAAGAGCGCGATGGGCTCGTTGTCTCTGCGGCATGGCAAGTCTTGCAGGCCCAACCCGCCCATGGGATTCTGACAGTTACTTGTTCCATCGTATTTTTTCAGGTCAGTTAAAAACATCTTTCTTTCATTTGTGTTGTTTACATTCAGTCGGGCGGGTTGGCCCACAAATTGAATACAATTGATGACGGGCTCGGAGCCATCCGCGCCCCTACCGCACAATCCTTTTTACCCCTTATCCTTTCCTTTTTATCCTTTTAAACCAACGCCCGACACGCCTGATACAAATCTTCCCAGCCGTCACGTTCTTTCACAACCGTCTCTAGATACTCTTTCCAAACGACAGTGTCATGAATCGGGTCTTTGACAATTGCACCGGTCAGCGACGCCGCCATATCTTCTGCACTTAGCTTTCCATCCCCAAAATGGGCTGACAGGGCCAAGCCGCTGTTCATCACAGAAATAACCTCGGCCGTGCTTAACGTCCCGCCGGTCCCTTTAATCCGTTTTTTCGTATCGGCCGTTTCCCCTTTGCGTAGTTCACGGAAAATCGTCACGATTCGGCGAATTTCTTCGATAGCTGGGGCTTCAACCGGCAGTTCTAAAGCTTGCCCCAAGTCAGCCACCCGCTGCCGTACGATCTTGATCTCTTCATCTGCCGTCGACGGCAATGGCAAGACCACTGTGTTAAAGCGTCGTTTTAAAGCGCTCGATAAATCATTTACCCCACGGTCGCGATCATTGGCGGTGGCGATCACATTAAAGCCACGATTCGCCTGCACCTCTTGGCCCAGTTCCGGCAC
>JAHDEB010000328.1 GCA_020629055.1 Chloroflexota bacterium | reverse complement strand
CTTTTTTGTTTTAGCTTTTGCCATGTGATTGATACCTCGCACAGAAAACCCCCATCATTTAATAAAATCAAATGAAATGGGGGTTTGTGCCACTCAGTTATTTTGTAAATCCCAGCCGTTAAAAACGGCCGAGAAGAGCAAACGATTAAAGTTCAGGTTGTAAACAACCTGTCTTATTCTAAAGGAGCCAACATCGCTGTCATTTGCCAGCCTTCCATGTTGGGTTTTGTTTCAACAGTTGAAATCTCAGCAAGCTCTTCAACAACACCTTTGATCAGCGCGCGGCCGATCTCTGTGTATTGAATCTCGCGTCCTTGAAAACGAACCGCGACCTTAACCTTTTTGCCTTCCTCTAACCACTTGCGTGCATTTTTTACTTTAATGTCGCGGTGGAAACTGGAGACTTTTGGTCGAAGCTTAATCGTTTTAATTTCAATCTTCTTTTGGTTTTTACGTGCTTCCCGTTCTTTCCGAGCCTTTTCGTATGCGAACTTACCGTAGTCCATAATACGACAGACAGGCGGTTTTGCATTCGGCGCAACTTCGACTAAGTCCAAGTCGGCATCACGTGCCATATCAAGTGCTTCTTTAATTGAGATTTCACCGATACTTTCGTTATCGGAATTAACTAATTGGACCGTTCTTGCTCGAATACGTCCGTTAATCCGATAGGTTGGGCCTTTATTTTTACGATTGGTTGTTCTAGCTCTTCTTATTTTTAGTACCTCTTAAGTTTGTTCAGAAAGATGGGGTAAACGTCTGTAACGCATTTGCCACAGACCGAAATGGTAACACACCGTTCATACCCCGTCAATCGATATATACGCTATTCAACGGGAGAAAGAGCGATTTTGAGTCCATTCATCGCCTGTAATCCTACCGGTTGCGAAATTACAAGCAAAAGAGTCTCAATATCATCGGCCAAAACCTATAACAGAGAAGGCTCGAACCGCTTTAGCCTGAGTCGTTCGAAGGGATAAAATTCGGTATTTCAGTTTCAAACGGATAGGTTGGGATCTGTTCAATGACCCGCTCCCATGTCGCCACAATCGCCTGGCTGCTAGAAAAATAACCGCTCAGCATTTCTTGCAACACAATGGCGATAATATTTTTTTCATAGACCGATGCGATGATATCCCCTTGCCCGCTAGCAATGCCCCAGCGAGATCTTGGAGAAACCCCTTGCCCCAATTGCTCAGCTAACTCCCGGCCGTAAATATCGGTCAGGGTTCGGCCACCAGCTTCGACCGGTAGTGTGTACCACAGGTTGTAAAATTTTTCGCTATCCTCTGCATCACCTAGCCGCATAGGCACACGTCGGGCCGGTTCTACCCCTAACCACAGCACATACCCATCGTTAAACCAATACTCCGCAAAGCTTGCAGCCAATTCGGGCCGTGTGCCCAATGAAAAGCCCATTTGGGTAATATTTCCAAATTCAGTCGGTTCACGCTGACGACTGCGCCCTGATAACCCCGTTTGAATACTGCTGTTCTGAGCAAGGTAATCCAAGGTGTCCGCACACTCGGGGCAAGATGGAGTCAGGTCGGGTGAGAGACCAGCAATCGGGAGCAAAATGTCTGGCGACCCAAAGATCATGCCGGTTCGGCCGGCCAAATAAGCATTGATCGCGCTTGTGTCTGTTTGCACGTCACTGGGGCTGTAGCTGTTGATCAGCTCGCGATAAAATTCATAGGCGTCCATGCATTCTGGGGTCAGAATAACCACCTCACCCGTTTCGGCGACCAACTGACAGTTGTTGGCATTGGCAAAATGTTCAAAAACTTGGTGGGTAGAAATCAGTTCAGATTCTGTGGGGACAACCAAACCGGAAAGCAATGTGCTTGATATTCCGTTTTGAGCAGAGAGTGTTTCAGAACGATAAATCGCATTGGCACCTTGTAAAATCGATCGATAGTTGGTCGGTGCAGATAAATTTAGCTCTTCGAACCAATCATCTCGATAAAGGATCAGCTGTTTATAACCGTCTATCGGGATAGCCGCTTTATTCTCACCGACCAATCCCACATCAATCACCTCAGGAGAGAAGGTTTCTACACCTAATTGGTTGATGATATTTTGGCTAAGATCTGCATCTAAAATGCCGCGTTCTGCCCATCCGGCCGAATATTCGATCGGATGAATAATCACATCTGGCAAACGCCCTACGGCCGCAGCCCCTTCTACCAATTCAACCAAGCGGGACTCATCGACCAAAACAAATTCCATGTGCAGACCGTATTCCGCATCTAGCACATCAACCATATCTTCTAAAATCAGCCGATGCTCGGTGCTGGTTTCATTCACCCAGACGGTCAAAACCGGATTAACCCCCTGCCCTAACAGATCCCCATTTTGATCCGGCACCGAAATCGGGTCACCGGTCGGTGTGGGGGCAGGCAAAAACAGCACATCGGACGGATCGCCAGAGGGGGCGGTTCGGGTGGTCGTTAAGCGAGGAGGGTTAGAAACAAAAGAGCAGCCGGCTAACACAAAAAGTGCGCCTAATAAAAATAGCTTTAACCAAACGTTCGGCCGATTTATCATAATAGAATCAAGTTTAGTTCCGATCAGCGATGAGGCGTAATCCTTTAAGCGTAAGCCAAGGGTCGCTGAGTTGGATGACATCGGTAATCGACTCGACAACGGGGATCAAGCCACCGGTCGCAATGACAATCACGTTTGCCGCCCCAGGGTCAATCTCTTTGATTTCCGCCTTTATTTTCGGCACAAGCCCTTCCAGCATCGTCACATAACCATTGACCAAGCCGGACTGGATCGCGTGAACCGTATTTCGGCCGATTACATTCGGGGGGGCCACCAGATCGACTTGGCTTAATTTGGCTGCGCGAGAAAACAACGCATCCGCCGTGATCCCTAATCCCGGAGAAATGACACCGCCAGGAAAGCGGCCGTCAGAGGTCACCACATCTAGTTTTGTCGCGGTACCCATATCGATCACAATGGCGGCCGTATCAGCCTCGGTAGTGTCGTAAGCTGCGACCGCATTTGCTAGCCGATCTGCCCCGACCAATTCAGGTACGTCGGTTTCATTCACAATGCCGAAGTCTAAAGCTGACGAGATGATCAGCGGTTCCTTCTTTAAATAGCGCTGACATGCTTCTTGAATTGAAATCGTCAGCTTAGGAACAACGCTACAGAGAACAATGCGCTCTAACATGCTGATCGAAATTGTGTCTCGGATCAGGCTGCGTAATTGAATGCCAAATTCATCAGCCGTTCGATTACGCACAGTACGCAAGCGCCACTGAATGAGCCATTCTTCACCGTCCCAGACGCCTAAAACAACGTTTGTATTACCAATATCTATCGCAAGTAACATGGTGCGAGATTATCAATTGGTGCCTTAAAATTGTCAATCTTCTTCATATCTTGTCTTTATGCCGTTTTTCGTTTGTTTCCCTAAAATCGTCCCCCTATAATTTCCGCGCTGTTGTCAGGGAGAATATGAGCCTCTCTGTGCTATGCACCACACCAACCCATTTACCTATTTAAGGAGTCAAAACGATGCTTGCAAAAGTTTTGAGTTGTGCCACTGTCGGCCTACAGGCTGAAATGATCCATGTTGAAGTTGACCTAGCCAATGGGCTGCCTGGGGTGACCATTGTCGGCTTGCCCGATGCGGTAGTTCGCGAGAGCCGCGACCGAGTGCAGGCCGCCATCAAAAATAGCGGATTAAGCTACCCAGGGTCTAAACGGCTAACGGTTAATCTAGCCCCGGCCGATGTGCGCAAAGAAGGGCCTGCCTATGATTTGCCGATCGCAGTTGGCATATTGGCCGCATCTCGCCAGATTTGGACCGGGCAAATTGAAGATGCGCTGTTTATCGGCGAGCTTTCGCTTGATGGCACACTGCGGCCGGTTAAAGGGGTTTTACTCATGGCGGCTATGGCCCGAGACAGCAATCTAAAAAGACTGTTTGTGCCCACGATGAACGCACAAGAAGCGGCCTTGGTCCCCGACGTTGAAGTCATTCCGGTTGAGTCATTGGCGCAGCTGACCGGCCATTTAACCGGGTTAAGCCCGGTTGACCCGGTGACGGTCGAAATCGAAGAATCATTTTCGGGGAATGCCAAATATTCAGCAGATTTTCAGGACATCATGGGGCAAGACCATGTCAAACGTGGGATGGAGGTGGCTGCGGCCGGAGGACACAATATTTTGCTGACCGGCCCCCCAGGCACAGGCAAAACACTAATTTCAAAGTCGCTCCCCAGCATTTTGCCCCGCATGTCGGTCGATGAGGCGTTAGACGTCACCAAGGTCTATTCGATTGCGGGGGAGCTGCCGTCCGATCGGCCGCTGGTTTTAGAGCGGCCGTTTCGTGCGCCTCATCACACCGTCAGCTACGCCGGTCTGGTCGGCGGCGGCGTTTGGCCCCGGCCGGGTGAAGTCAGCCTTGCTCATCGTGGCGTACTCTTTTTAGACGAGCTCCCCGAATTTGGGACAAAGCTCATCGAAGTGCTGCGTCAGCCGCTTGAGGGACTACCGCGCGAAGTGTCGATATCGC
>JAHDEB010000327.1 GCA_020629055.1 Chloroflexota bacterium | reverse complement strand
ACAGTAAAACAGCCCCGGCCGGATCGCGCTAACACAGTACGGCCGTTGCCGGTCATATGCACAACCTCCCACTGATACTCTGTTACGCCGCCGCTTAAGAAATAGCCTTGAGGGGTGATAAACCAGCGCCAAAAATTGCCGGTTGGTTCTGCAAACACCTTGCCGATCGAGGTTAAATTCGCACCTCGCGGGCCTACTCGGATTTCAAGATACTCAGTCCCGCGTAATCGACCGGCCCAAGTCCAATTGAGCTCAATCTTGCTATCGGCCGCATAATTGTTCCAGGCGGCCGCACAGCTTAGGTTTTGCAAAGCTGGCTTGAAGTAGACGGGGCCTGCCGGTGTATTCGCTGGACTTGCTGTCGTGGCGGTCGGCTCACTCTCAACCGCTGCTACTAGGGTTGGGGTGACAGCCGTTGTTGCGGTTGGTTGGACTGTCGACGTGACAGATTCTGTATTCTCTATTGTCGGCTCTGTCGCTTCTGTCACAGTCACCGGTTCTGATGTGGCAATGGTGACTTGTTCAGTTGGGGCACTGGTCGCTGTCGGTCTGGGTGTGGATGTGTTTGCAGGTAATTTAGCCGCCTGCTCCCCTTCATTAATCTCTGATGGCGGGCTAGTTGGTGAGGTCCCATTTGTCTCGATTTCAGAGGCAGAACTCTCTGTTGCATCTATTTGTGCAACGATTGTCGCTGGATCGCCATTTTCGACCGTGGCATCTGGACCACCCCGCAAAAACAAAAATGCCACAAAGACGACCAAAACCATCACAACGACCGCAAGGATATTATAGAATTTCGCAGGATCTTCTTTTAAGGAATCGATTAGCGCATCAGGGACCGCCAGAGGCACAGTTATGCCGCTACTTTTTGGCGGGTCATTTTGTAAAACCGCAAAAGTAAGGTTGTCCCCAGCACCCCGATTAACCGAAGCTGAAATCAATGCATCGACGGCCGGCTGTCCTTTATGCGCCATGACGGCCGCAATGAGCTCTTCATTGGTGATCATTGCGGTTGCCGTGGCTGAGCGCAACCCCTTTAATCGGCTGGTGCTGATGACGAGCGAATCATCATCTTTAAGCGGCAATCCTTTCATCCCACGAATCTGGGCCCGCAGAAACTCTTTTTCATCATGCGACTCATTAATATGGAAGCCGATATCGACCGGAACTTCCGGTTGTAAACCGATAACGCTGATGTGATTGCTTGAACTGGGGTAGCTCGTTTCCTCGCTAATTAAACCATCTCCTTCGGTTATCGAAAGGGGGGTGTCGAGGGTTAAGTGGGTCAAGCGGCCTTCTCGTACGAGGTAAATTTGATTGTCCCCTACATTGGCGATATAAAGCGTTTGTTTATTTAGGACCACGGCGATGGCTAGCGATGCATAAATCGAACTGTCTTTTCGCGTGCTCCAGTAGAGTTCATGATTTGCACTTTGAATCGCTTTTTCAATAAGCTCGGGGATTGTTGCTTCGAACCCTCGCTGAAGATAGAGGATCACGGCGTCTAAAGTCATCTGAGCCGCACGGCCGCCCCAGCCTTCTTCTCCGGCCCCACGAGTGATGATTGCGTAGCTTAACTCGTCGTCATTGGGGCGATATAACGTCCCAGAGCGAACTCTTTCGTTGTAGGATTCTTGGTTGCCACTCTTGAAATGATGTGCTGTGATAATGTCTGTCATTCGATGGTCAAATTAAGTACCGACGAAGTCCCGTCATCTACGGAAATAATTCATCAGTTTGGCAGGGACTATTTTTTAGAATGATGTAGCTTGCATTCTTAAAACAGGGTGGTGTTTAAGGGCAACTTCTACAGCCCGCCTAGCAACTTCTTTCGGCCGTTTGATGTTATCCCCAACGCAACACCCCCATGAGACAAGGTTTTTTCTTCTATTAAGCGTTGATCTGTTAACTGGCGTATTCCCAGTTGAATCGAGCGTTCTCCACGCCCACTCAATGCGCTCCATGCCTCTGATTCGTAAGCTCGATTGTTGTCGCGCAAATCGCCTGTCAATAATAGTACCAGATTTCTTTTTCCCCAACCGTTTTCCGCTAAAGCCATTAATATTGCCCGTTCGATGGTCGGGTCCGTTTGAGCATCGTCCCAATCGGGCAAAACGTCGGGCTGGCAATTGTCACACTCAGCACATTTCTCACGAGTAGATCCGCCTAAATAGTTTGCCAAATAGCCGTGCCTGCAGTATCGGCTTTTGCCGTATTCGCCGATTTCTGCGACCCGTTGTTTTTGAATCGAATCATGTTCAGCCAGAAGGCGCTCAATTCGTTCTGAAGAGTCGGCCGGGGGCTGTAAGACGGCTACATTTGGGACACGGTTTTGTCCATCATAGAAAAGGTGCCCCGCGACCGCCCAATCTGACAATATCGGCTGCACTTCGCCAGGGAAAACCTCTAGTTTTTCAGCAATATCGACCGTGTTGCGCGTGACAGCGATCCCCGGTTCTAATCCCATATCGGCCGCAAATGCCTGCAATTCTAAAGGACCAGAGGCCAGCCACTTGAGGCTGATCGACAGAGGCACATCGTAACCGCGAACCAATAACCCTGCGTTTTCGAGCATATTAATCGCCACACGCAAATTGCTGCTGTCACTATTTAGCCGTTGGGCGATTGTGTCAAAATGGACCGGCCCAGAACGGCCGACCGGCACCTGTTTGCGCACTTGGCCATAGACGTCGCGCAAAAACTCGACCTTCAAAGCATCGTTATTCACCAGCCGAGTCAAAAAGCCTTTGTCGGCCGTGCTGTGTACCAAAACGCAGTGAGACTCATGCCCATCCCGGCCGGCTCGACCTGCTTCTTGATAATAGGATTCAATTGAATTGGGCAGACCATAGTGCAAAATAAAGCGGATGTCTGATTTGTCGATGCCCATCCCGAAGGCGATGGTTGCCACAATAATATCTGTCTCCCCGTTCATAAAGCGATTTTGTACCTGGCTGCGGTTGCCGATGCCAGCATGGTAATGCTCCGCTTTCAGCCCTTGGTTTCGCAAAATAAGCGCGATCTCTTCGCAGTTTTTGCGGGATCGGGCGTAAATGATGCCGGGACTTGGCAGCCGCTGGGCTAGCCCGATCACATCGTTTAGCTTTTGGTCCGCGTTGCTGGCGGTTATGGCGGCTAGCTTCAGATTTTCGCGGAAGGTGTCTAGGGCGATAAACTGAAATTTACGTGGGTCTGCACCGTCTCCTTCCACTTTTAAAGGTTCAAATAAACGACGTTCAATATCTTGGCGTACAAGCAGGGGGGCGGTGGCGGTTAAGGCCAAGATCGGCGGTGCACCTAAATCTTGATGGGCTTGGTTTAACCAAAGGTAGTCCGGGCGGAAGTCATGCCCCCAAGTTGACAGGCAGTGGGCTTCATCGATGACCAGTCGGCCGATACCGGCCCGCTTGATCGCCTGCACAAAGCGCCATTGACGCAGCCGCTCTGGGGCGACAAAAACCATCTTATATTTACCCAAGGCGACATCGCGAATGGCCGCTTTTAATTCGCCACCGTCTAGCGAGCTATTGATGGCCAAGGCCTTACCCCGAATCTCCTCTGGCAGACCGTCGACTTGGTCTTTCATCAGGGCGATCAGCGGCGAAATGATTAGGGTGACCCCTTCGGTGAGCAGCGCGGGTAACTGGTAGGTTAATGATTTTCCGGCCCCTGTTGGCAAGATGGCTAAGACATCTTCATTGCGCAACGCACAAGCCATAATTTGTAACTGGGCGTTCCGCAGATGGTCGAAGCCAAAAAATTCTTTGGCGGCCGAGCTGATTTGGTCTGTCTCTTCGGCCGAAACCGGCACTTGATTTAAATCTGGTAGTGGGGGAGGCTTTTGTTTTTTCGGCAAGCGGGCCGGGGCCAGCTTCGGCGAGCGTCTGGCCCGCTGTGCCGCGCCGCTTTGCCCACTTTCTGCGACTGCGGTTACAAGCCCTTCAAGCTCAGAAGCAAAACGAGCCGGGATCATTTCATCTAATAAGACAAGCCGATTGGTGTCACCGATTTGGGAAAAGAAGCTGTGTAGCTCGGTTAAAAATTGGGTTGCCAGCGCATATTCACCTTCATTGACCGTAAACGCATTGACTGCGAATGCGCTCGCTTGAACAGCATCCCCCTTGGCAAGGTAGATTTTCGCCAAACGAAGCGTGGCGGAGCGGTTTCGGGGAGATAGCTTTAGCTGCTCACGCGTTGCTTTTTCCGCTTCGCTAAAATTATTTTGCTCTAACTGAATGTCAGCTAGTAGGGACCAAGCTGAATTTACCGCTTCATTTTGCTCGATTAGTTTTTCGGCCGTTCGCCTGGCTAAATCGTAATTCTCGTCTTGGACATAAATGCGCCCTAAATTAGCCAACGCGGTTGCTGAAAATTTCTGATCGAGTCGATCTGCCATGACCTTAATCGCCGACGGGGTGCGCCCCATACCTGCCAGTGCTTTCGCCTTGCGATCCGCCATCGACACAAGGTCTGGGCGGTCAATCAGGTCGAGTACGGCCAGCGCTTCCCCCCATCCTTCCCAGCGGATGAGGAAGTCGAGGATGCGATTACGGACTTT
>JAHDEB010000326.1 GCA_020629055.1 Chloroflexota bacterium | reverse complement strand
GCCGCTTCGATGAACAAGTTGGCCTCTTCGATGCGGCGATGAGCAACATCTTCATCAACGGATTCGGCCGCAGGCGGATTGGCATGGCGGCTGAGCAGGTAACGGCCGAACTTTCCTTTGGCAAAACGGTCAAAAAACCGCTCGGTGTCATAAAAGCGCTGCTTGAATTCAGTCACAATCCGATCTGGATCATCACCAATGTCGATATATTCATTGCGGATAAGGGCGCGGGCGGCCAAGATCATCGCATGATACGCACTGCTTTCGGCCGTCTGCCAATCTCCTTCTTCTAGGGCGATCAGAGCATCAAATGCTTCCCCTTCCGCCCTCGCAACCTCTATTTCAAACAATGAAACGATCTCACCTGCACATTCTCCGACCCCCATATCGCCAATCGAGAATTCGCGTGGGTCACCCCAATCAGAAAAATATTCCGGCTGCTCGGCGTAGCTTGGCACCTCCATAAACGGCTGAACAATGGTGCGAATCTCTTTTTTACCCAGTCGACTGATCCAGGTTTGGAAGTTTTCGTCTTTCTCGCGCTCGGCCGCATATCTTTGCGTAATTGCATCAAACACATCCGGTATATTGCGGGATGGGACCGCACCAACGGCAAGCCCATAGGTGCCGCCATTGTTTTGCCATTCTCCACCTAAAACGAGCTGAAAATGGGGGACGGTGCGATTTTCGCGTCGACGACTGTTGCCAAAAAAGCCGATGTCAGCCACATGATGTTGACCGCAAGAGTTAAAGCAGCCAGAGACTTTTACTTTTAAATCTTGAATGGCCGGGTGTAGCGACCCGTTCTTCTCAAGCAGCCGTTCGCGCAGCTCACCCGTTAATCCCCGTGAAGATGCGATGCCTAATTTGCAGGTGTCTGTTCCAGGGCACGAGGTAATGTCGGTTACTTTTTCTGCCCCAGGTTCTGCCAATCCCCATTGGTTGAGGGCTGAATAAACGGCCGGTAGATCTTTTTCAGACACCCAGCGCATGACGATATTTTGCTCTACCGTGGTGCGCAGGCTTTCCCCTACATATTGCCGAGCGATATCTGCCAATGCGTAAGCTTGATCGGTTGAAATGTCACCCAATGGCAGTTTGATGGTGATGGTGGTGTACCCTTCCTGTCGTTGGTGATAAACATTGGTGGCGTACCAATCCCCAAACCCGGCCGGCAGCGGCGCCCCGTTAAGAAACGTCGGCGGTTTAAGCGCTACTTCAACCTGTTCTGGTACATCGTCTAAATAGCTGGTCCATCGGTCATCATGGGGCAAAATTTTCCGCTCTTCAACGACCAAACGTTGGAACTCTTCTAAGCCGATTTTAGCGATCAAGAATTTGAGTCGAGCGCGGTTCCGGTTTTTCTTTTCACCCAGTCGGGCAAATACGCGGGCAACCGCCTGAGCTTGGGGTAAAAGTTCCGCTTCGGGGACCCGTTCGGCCAGCAGTTTGGCCTGATGAGGGACGGTGCCCAATCCGCCACCGACGTAAACATCGAAGAAACGTTCGACTTTGCCATCTACAATTTCATTGCGGGCGATGTAGCCTAAATCATGAAACCTGACGAGGCCACAAGCTTCATGCGCACAGCCGGAGAAAGCGATCTTAAATTTACGGCCGAAATCCTGTACATCATCATGGCCCATTAAAAACCAGGTCATTGCGTCAGCATACGGGGTGATATCAAACGCTTCTGTGCGGCACACACCGGCCAGTGGGCATCCGCAAATATTGCGCACACTGTTGCCACAGGCTTCTCGGGTGGTAATGCCAACGGCTCCCAAACGGCGCATGAGGTCAGGCGTGTCTTCCAGATGAATGAAGTGAAGTTGAATATCTTGCCGAGTGGTGATGTGCAAAATATTATCAGAATATTCTTCGGCCAGTTGTGCCATCGTTTCTAGTTGCTCTGGCGACATCCCTCCAAATGGGATTTTGATCCGCTGCATGCCCGGCGCATCCCAAACGGTATCGGCACCTTTGGTCAACCCGTTAGAAGGGAACGGCAGCGTGTGAGATTTGATGCCGTCATGTCGCTGCCCATTGTCATAGCGTTGACCGTAGGCTCCGCGACGCAAGCGGGTTTCGCCAAATACTTGATCTGTCAGTTTCCCCTGTTTTTTAAGCTGGATTTGATTTTCAAATAGGTCGATTTCTTGCGCCAAAACCGGCTCTATTATCCCCTGTAATTGTTCTTTCCATGTTGTGTTATTCGCCATAACAAACCTCTTTTTGAGTTTTTGCCCTAAAAATTTTCAACAAAAAAGCCCCGGAGTCTGTCCGGGGCCATTGCCATACCCGAACCGCTCGATCAATTTGTTGCATCGAGGGGGTCGGTGATTATTTAATTGATTGCAAGTTGCAATCTGTTTACCGACTAACCCTTTTAGCTGCATTGTTTTGACACATGCAACAGCAAGGAGCGGTGGGGTGTTTGCTGATCATATTTTTAGGTTTCGATTTTTTCGAACGGCAGAAGTTTAACGACTTTTCGAATATTTCAAGCTGTTTTCATTCTTTAATTTTCGCCGACCGCTTTTAAACCTTCGCTCGTTTGCTAACTTCGCCTGTTAATCTTCAGATGCGTTGATTGTGTTTCCTCGAAGTTATGCTTCGCTCTGAAGAAATCTTGTCTTCGGCTCAAAATGAATTAGGAGAAATTCACCAATGCTATTGGGTCGGTCGAGTGACGATTGTACTAACGTTTTTTGTCTGGGAATCGACAACAGCGTCTATGCTTAAGAATCTTATGCGTCAAATCGTTCTTCTCATTAAGCAAAAAATACGCACGGCGGTGGGCTTTCGGTCAGGCCGATCGTTTCCGATTAGTTATTTTCGCCTACGTGGCAATCGCCAACTTTTGGCTTTTGTGATCCTTAGCTTGCCAATATTTTTGGTATTTCAAATACCCGCTTTTCTCCCAAATGAATTACTTGGAATCCCCATAAGATCGGCCGCGATTGTTTGTGCCGTCATCGCCCTATTTGGTGTTGTTTGGTCGACTTTATGGATGCGTACCCGCTATGTGCATATTCGTCGGCCAGGTTTGGTCATTCTTCTGCCTTTTGGACAGGTGACTGTGCCATGGAAAATGATCCAGGATTTTGAAACAGTCAATATCGAGAGGTTGTACCCGGTCGAAAACCTAACCGTTCGGCAACAGCAAAAACTCGGCCGTTATTACCATCCTTCCGGAATTGTGGTTCACCTGCAAAAGAATGCACTCGGTTGGCGTAGATGGTTAATGCCATGGCCCCTCGCGGCTAAAGACCCCCAAAAAATATTCTTGCCCGTCGATGAATGGTCCGCATTTGCGGAACAGCTGCCCCGAATTATGGGCAGTAAGTCTCCTAAAAAAGAGGCTAAAACTAGAAAAACCCCGGCTGCACCAGTGAATGCGCAAGCAAAATCTAAAGAGGTTCGGATCAAAGCGGATGGTAAAGCTGATATTTTGGTTGTCTCCGCTGGAAGCCGGCATTTGGGGCAGCTCTTGGGGCATCTAGAAGAAAGTTATCAATTGGTGGTGGCCAAATCGGGTATCGAAGCGGTCCGCATTTTCCGGTCTAGTACGCCATCTTTGATCCTAATCGACCAAAAACTAGACGGCGACCTGACATCGCTGGATCTAATTCGGAGCTTAAGCCGATATAAGAGTAGAACAGGAACCAGCTATTTGGTCATGACCGATCGGCCGATTGACCCAGACTTAGAGCTTGAGCTATTTGAAGAAGGGATCAAAGAGATCATTGATATCAAACGTAATCCTCGCTTGGCCCCACAGCGGGTCGAGTTTTGGCTGAAGTGGCAAAGCCAAGTCGAGAATATGGCGAAGCGGAATCAAGAGCTGTATGGGCAAAATCTCTATCAAAAATCCGAGCTAGCTCGGCATGGTGAATTGATGCACTTTTTGCCAAAAGATGTGGCTGAAGAGGTGATTGCTGGTGCTTACATGAAAGAAGCGACCCATTTACGCAAACAGACGGTGACGGTGCTTTTTGCAGACATTGTTGAATTTACCCCACTGTCTGCACAGCTGACACCTGATTTGTTAGCCGAACTGCTGAATGAATATTTGCAGCTGCTAACCCAAGTGGTGGTTAACCACGGGGGTATTGTTGATAAGTTTATTGGGGATGAAGTGATGGCGCTGTTTGGTGCTCCAGAAGAACAGCCAGAAACGGTGCAGGTGCAAAATGCGTTCTCGGCCGCGATTTCAATGATCGAGGTGATCGAGTCTCTGGGTGACATGTGGCACAGCCGCTTGCCTGCAAAATTGGATATTCGCATCGGGGTGAATACGGGGCAGGTGACGGCCGGACTATTCGGCAGTGAATCGCTGCGCAGCTACACGGTGATCGGCTCTCCGGTTAACCTTGCCGCCCGTTTAACATCGGCCGCGCCAGCCGGCGGTATCGCCTGTTGCGCCAATAGCTTAAAGTGGGTTCAAATGCGGACACGCTATACATCGATAGGGGAAGTGGGGCTTAAAGGGATTGTCAAACCGGTTGAGGTATATCAAATTCATGAGGTCATGGCGCCAGACAAAGCCTAGGCGGCGCCA
>JAHDEB010000074.1:20041-27434 GCA_020629055.1 Chloroflexota bacterium | reverse complement strand
TCGGTAATCGGTTAGGTTGCCGTCTAAGTTAGAAAAGAAAATTAAGCCTGTTGGACTTTTCGGTTCAGCAGGCTTTTTGATTTCTAATCGCCCCCAAGAGATAGTTTTTAAGTTTAGGATTAGATTCCCCATTGGTAGGAGTTCTTCACAATCTTTAAATAGATAAATGTCTCGACCGACTTAACCCCTTCAACCTTTGATATGCTGCTAATTGTGTTTAACAGATGATCGTTATCACGACAGGCGATCTCAAGCTGTATGTCCCAAGAGCCGGCACAAATGACCAGGTAGCTAACTTCTTCAAATTTCGAAATCGTATCAGCTACATCACGAATAACCTCTCCGTCTGCTTTCAGCCCAACGGCCGCAATGACCGGAACACCCATCACCACCGGATCTGTAACCGCTTTAATTTTCATCACCCCCCGTTTCATTAATCGGTTGGCACGTTGTTGAATGGTGGAAGGGGCCATGCCGAGTTCGGCCGCAATGTCTGCATACGGCCGACGGCCGTCTATTTGCAAACTGGCGATAATCGCTTGGTCTACATCTGATAAATCGTTATTTTTAAATGACATGGAAAATGGGGTTGCAAGATGCAAGCTGCATACAGTGCAATCTGAATTAGTGGCTGAAACAATAGCTTGGATTATGAAAAACCATTTTATCAGTGATTTCTACATGTGTAAACGGCTGAATCGGTGGCTTTTGCTTTTGCCCATTAATTTTAGAGATGCTAAACTCAAATCGCCTATAAAAAAACAGAATCTACGGCGTATGCAACCTGCATCTTGCAACTTGCATTTTCTATATTTTCAATAAGGAAAAAAGATGATCAAACAAGGAACTAAATCAAAAGAATTTTTCAAAAGAGCGATGGCAGTTACCCCAAACGGGGTCAGTTCGAATTACCGCTTTTATGGGGAAGAAGAGACAGTTGTGGTCGCTGATGCCAAAGGCGGGCATATTTTCGACCACGATGGCAACCGGTATATCGATTACCGACTCGGTTGGGGGCCGGTTTTGATCGGGCATGCGAATGAATTTGTTAATCAGCGGGTAAAAGAAGCGATTGACCATGGGGTAAGTTTTGCTGGAACCCAGAAATATGAAGTCAGCGTATGTGAACGAATCATCGATCTATGCCCAGGGGTAGAGATGGTGCGTTTGGCGAACACAGGGACCGAATGCACGATGCACGCGCTGCGTTTGGCACGGGGGCATACCGGCCGAGACTTGATCTTAAAATTTGAAGGGTCGTATCATGGCGCGCATGACAATGTGATGTGGTCGACCCAAGGGGCACCGCTTGACCAAGTTGGCAATCGTAGACGGCCGACCCCCTATAAAAATAGCTTGGGCGTGCCCAAAGTAATCGAAGATTTAATTATCACTTGTCCTTGGAATGATGAAGAGGTTTTAAGTGAGATTTTGGCTGAGCGGGGTGAAGAAATTGCGGCGATCATCGTCGAACCGATTCTTGGGAATTCAAACGGCTTGCTCCCGGCCGAAGGGTATCATCAATTTTTGCGTAAAATCTGCGACGAATACGGCATCGTTTTAATTTTTGATGAAGTAAAAACCGGCTTTCGCATTGCTCCAGGTGGTGCGCGCGAATTCTTTGGTGTTACCCCTGATATCTCTACCTATGCCAAAGCGATGGGGAACGGCTACCCGGTAGCAGCCTTTGGCGGCAAAAAAGAGATCATGATGAAGTTGGGGTATGGGGGTGTTTTCCAAGGTGGAACCTATACGGGGAATGTCGTTTCGACGGCCGCGGCTGATGCGACCCTTGAACTAATTCAAAGTGGTGAAGTGTTTAGCAAAATCAACAAACACGGCCTTATGCTCCAGGCAGGCATTAAAGAGATTTGTGCTCGGCACAGCATTCCTGTGGTCATTAATGGGGCACCGGGCATGTTTGGCGTTTGTTTCGCTGATGAAGCACCCAAAGATTGGCGCGAGCTCAAGACAAAACCGAATTGGGGCCTTTCAACAGCGGTTTATCAGCACATGATTCACAACGGTGTCATGCCGGAAGGGGGTGGTGTTGAGCCATTCTTTATCTGTATGGAGCATACCGATGCGGATGCGGAAGAGACATTGGTGCGCTTTGAAGAAGGCATTGTAAAAGCAAAAGGGTAGCGAGTTGCGAGACGCGGGGAGTGACACCATGCCAAAATGATGTCGCTCCTTGGTCCTTGCTGCAAAGAGAAATATGACACAAACACGAAGAAAATCACGCAAGCGAGCAGGCGGCCGAGAAGCACGGATCGCACTACGGGCGGATGCGGTAAACAAGCGGCCGGTGAGTGCCGGAATGCTGGGTGGCCAATATAAGCCACTTTCTGATAGCGATTTAGAAAAAATCAATAAAGCGGCCCTTGAAATTCTTGAAACGATTGGGATCGGCGACCCGACGGCTGAAGTGATTGAGATCGCTACCAACAAAGGGGCGTTTCTGAACGAACACGGCCGCCTCTGTTTTCCTGCCAGCTTGGTTGAGGATCTTTTGGCAAAAGCGGCTCGCTCTTACACCGTTTATAGCCGAAATCCGAAGCATGATGATGTGCATGTGGGTGGCTATCATGTCAACTATTCAACCAGTGGTGAAGCGGTGACCATCCTTGATCCTGAATCAAAGATTTACCGCGCCTCGACGTTAGAGGATCTGTACGACTGCGGCCGTGTGGTTGATACGCTTGACAATATCCACCAGTTTGGGCAAATGGTGATCCCCACCGAGCTAAATGATCTACACGTTCATGACCTGAATGTGGCGTATGTCGCCATTACATCAACTGAAAAGCCATGCGAAATGACCTTTCAAGATGTGGATAACATCGAACCGGCCTTGGAAATGTTTGGGATGGTTTCTGGCGGGATAGATAAGTTTATTGAACGGCCGTTTATTTCTTTTGGTGGTTGCCCCATCGTATCCCCGCTCAAATTTGGTGAAGACAACTTAAATGTGTTGATTAAATCTAGCCAATTGGGGTTGATTAGCGATATTGCGATTGCGCCACAGGCGGGGGCAACTGCGCCAGCTGCGTTGGCGGGGACCTTGGCCCAAGTCACGGCCGAAGGGTTGGCCTGTATCTGTATCGTCAACATGATTCGGCCCGGTTGTCCGATGACATTTGCGATCTGGCCCTTTGTTTCAGATTTGCGCACCGGTGCATTTTCAGGTGGCAGTGGGGAAGAAGCACTGATGATGGCTGCTTGTGCCCAAATCGGCCGGTATTATGATCTGCCAACCAGCGTAGCCGCATCGATGAGCGATTCAAAAGTGCCAGATGCACAGGCCGGTTTTGAAAAAGGGATTACAGCTGTAACGGCCGGATTGGCCGGGGCGAATCGGATTTTAGAATCGGCCGGCATGTTGGGCAGCTTGATGGGGGTATCGCTTGAGGCACTGATCATCGACAACGATATGCTGGGTGTTGCTCAGCGTGTATTGGCGGGCTTAGAAGTCAATGATGAAACCCTATCGATCGACGTGATCCGTGAAACGGTTTTAGGGCCTGGCCACTTTTTAGGACACCCACAAACGATTTCACGCATGGAAACAGACTTTCTATACCCGGAAATCGCTGACCGGTCGGCCCCAGGGGTGTGGGAGGCTGAAGGCTCACCCGATATGTTTGATCGGGCCCGTGATGTGGTACAAAAGCTGCTGCGCACCCATTATCCAGATCATATCGATGCTCAGCTTGATGCTGCGATTCGTGAGAAGTTCCCCATTGTTTTGCCGAAAGAAAAGATGGGGCGCTAAACGCTTTAAACAACGGCCTGCAGCCTGGACTAAGGCCGCAGGCCGTTGTTCGTAGCCGATGAGCTTTAGCTCACTGGCTGGCATTTTTTGACCCATTCCGTGTAGAGCGGCTGCGGCTGACGTTGCCAAGCTGCATTTGTCCGATGCGATTCCAATGATTCAGCAACCGTGAGGAGCCGAGGGAGCAACCTGTGATAAAATTCCCGGCTGAATTTTATTAACTAGAGTGACCCGCTTGCCCGATAACGCGTGGCACTTGAATCACCAATCGCTTTCTTGAAACTCTCCCAAAAACATTATGCATGGCTGGCGGTTACAGCCATCATGCTCCCGATTATCTGGCCGTTTATTAGTCGAGATAGTTTGCCGGTTGCAACCGACGCAGAACTACATATCTTTCGGCTGGCTGAGTTGGAACGCTTAATTCGCGGTGGTGAACTTTACCCCCGATTGGCCCCCAACTTTTATTTCGGGTACGGCTATCCGATTTTCAACTACTATTCCCCATTTGTTTATTATTTCGGGGTTTTTATCGCCTTTTTGCCCAGAATCGGGCCTGTTGAAGCGACCAAAGCGGTTTTTGTGCTGGGGCTTTTGTTTGGCGGGTGGGGGACGTTTGGTTTTGTACGTGACCGTTGGGGAACCGCGGCCGGGATCGCCGCTGCCGCCTTATTTGGCTCAGCCCCCTATATCCAATTTATTGACCCGCATGCCCGTGGCGTGCTGGCCGAGTCGTTTAGCTTAGGGTTGCTACCGATCTGTTTCTTTTTGTTGGGTCGTTTGATCACACACCAACAGCGGCGATATTTTGTAGGGGCGGCTTTTGCAATTGCCGCCTTCGTCCTCAGCCATAATCTCATGGCGATGATGGGAAGCGGCTTGCTATTGGCTTGGCTGGTATGGCAGTGGCTGTTTGACGAGCAGATTCAGGCTAGCGGCCGCTGGTCAATCCCCGCAATCGCCCCATTTTTGAGCTTTGGGCTCGGTATTAGTCTATCGATGTTCTTTTGGCTGCCGGTGGCACTAGAGCGAAATTTGGTCAACTTAAACACGCTTGTTGGGGAAGACGGAAGCCACTTTGCTTGGACGTCTCACTTTTTATCGATTGGGGACTTTTTCGCCTTTTCTAATCGAATCGATTGGGGGGCAGCCCAATCCGCCTTTCGTTTTAATTTAGGACCGATTCAAGCCATCCTGCTAATCGCATTGCTAGGAATGGTTGGTTACACGGCGGTTCAGAAACAGGACCAAGATAAAGAACGGCTGTTTTGGCTTTTGGCCGGGTTAGGATTGCTGTTCTTTACCCTCCCCGTTTCAGACTTTTTATGGCGTACCGTGCCGGTATTGCCGTTTATTCAATTCCCGTGGCGCTTTTTGGGGCCGGCCGCAATCGCCCTTGCGATCGGTGGCGGTTCGTTGTTAAAAGATTGGCGGTTAGCTGGTGGGATTGCCCTGCTGTCCTTGTTTTTAGCCCTGCCATTAACTCAGGTCGCCCCATGGGGTGATTTTGGCCCAACCGATTTGGCCGCTGTCGCATTCCAAGAGCAAAAAGGGCGCTGGTTGGGCACAACGTCGACGGCCGACTTTATTCCGGCCACCGTTGAGACAGAACCAAAACCGATTGACACCATGCTAGAAGCGTTGGGGCGGAATCAAACACCCGACCGCGTCAATCGGCCCAGTTTGCCCAGCACGGCCGATGTCACTCAGGAAGTGGTTTCCCCTCTGCACTTTCGATACGATGTGTCTAATCCTGATGAATTTGCCCTGCGCCTGTTTTTATACGATTTCCCCGGATGGCGAGTACAGGTTAATGGAGAGACGGTCGAACATGATATCGGCCTGCCAGAAGGGTTTATCGTGGTTCCGTTGCCGGCCGGTGATCATACTGTCGATGTATGGTTCGGGTTAACCCCTGCGCGCACGGCCGGATGGGTCTTATCCGCTATTTCACTGGTCGCAATATTGGGCTTGGCGTTCGTTTTCGTACAGAACGGGCGTGGTCACTCCGGCGTAGAGCGCCGTGCGATCAACCCGATCCCACCCAAGGCGTTTGCGGCGCTTGGTTTGGCCGTGCTGTTGATGATGCTAATTCCTGGCAGTTGGCTTCGGTATGAATCGGCCGCTGGCGTCGTTGAACCGGCCGAATTTCAGCTAAACGTGAGTTTAGACCGGCAGATAGAACTACTGGCTTATGATATCGATAAGCAACAGGCTCGGCCGGGTGATTGGGTAGAGCTAACCTTGTATTGGCAGGCGGAGGTTGAGCCATCGATAGATTTTCAAGTATTTGTGCACTTGATCGATGCAAATGGGCAGCTTGTTGCCCAATCTGATAAATTAAACCCTGGTGATTTTCCAACGCGTCGTTGGCAAACGGATAAATATGTGACTGATAGTCATCTGATAAAATTGCCCGATAACCTGCCTGCTGGCACATACAGCTTGTCGGCCGGCATGTGGGTGATGAGCGAAGGGTGGCGTCTGCCGGTCTTGGCCGCTGATGGCACCGTATCAGGTGATGTGATCCTAATCGACGAAATCAACGTCGTTGAAAACTAACTGCTGACGGCCGTAGGCTGAAAGCCAACTAAAACTATGAGAGTAATTGCTGGAACCGCCAAAGGGCGAAGATTAAAAAGTGTGCCAGGTGATACGACTCGGCCGATCTTAGACCGCGTCAAAGAGAGCTTGTTTAACATCGTAAGTGAGCAAACGGTCGGCACCCATTGGCTGGACCTGTTTGCTGGAACGGGTCAGGTCGGCATCGAGGCCTTAAGTCGTGGGGCGGGCCATGTTGTTTTTGTCGATATGGCCAAGGCGGCGGTAACGACGATTTCCGGCAATTTAAAGCTTTGCAAAATAACAGAAGGGGCTCGGGTCATTCGATCAGACTCCTTCGCTATTTTAGATCAGATTCATTCGGGCCGCTGGCGGGGTGAGCTGTTTGATTATGTCTTTGTGGCTCCGCCTCAATATGAAGGGCTGTGGCTCAAAGCATTGCTTGTCATCGATTCAGCACCAGATCAGTTCTTGACTGAATTTGGAGAGGTTATCGTGCAGATTGACCCGAAAGAAATGCGGGATACCGAAGAGGCTGAGGGTTGGCCCTTGGCCAACTTGGTCAAAATCGATGAGCGCAAATACGGCCGGACGCTCATCCAGTTCTATGCCCGCCCAGACGATGAAACCACAGAAGAGACAGGGGAAGAGGAAGAGATAGAGGCAGAAGGGAGCGAGGCTTAAGAAGATGCGAGATTGCTGGTTGAAATTTAGCCGACTTTGGCCCGTTCTGTTTATGGTCTTTGCGATCAGCTGCGGGGCTGACCCACAAATCGCCTCGATTGACCCACCCGTTAATGGGTTGGCCGCTGTTGAACCGACCTTAGAGACTGAGGCAGAGCCCCAAGTTGCCGTTGAAGATAACCGACAAGATGACCAGACTGCACAACAACCTGCGGCCGGTTATCCAGCACCCGGTGACGGATACCCCGAGCCAGCCGTTCCAGAAATTGTTGAAGATTATCCTCAACCTGAGGAAGAGCCGACGCCACCCCCCCCTCCATTGCCTCAAACGATTGTCGCTGCGGAATCGTACACGGTTGAAGTTGTGGCTCA
>JAHDEB010000074.1:0-19941 GCA_020629055.1 Chloroflexota bacterium | reverse complement strand
CATTGCCTCAAACGATTGTCGCTGCGGAATCGTACACGGTTGAAGTTGTGGCTCAGTATCCACATAACACCCAAGTATTTACGCAGGGGCTACATTGGCAGCCGGAAGGGTATTTTTACGAGTCTGGGGGGCAACGCGGCCGTTCCGCACTGTACCGCGTCAACGTGCAAGATGGCACCGCGGTGATGCAGGCACCCATCGATCCCAACTTTTTTGCAGAAGGGATCGCTGTCATTGATGATCGAATCATCATGCTGACTTGGCAGGCACAAACCGCTATCGTGTTTGATCGGGACACATTCCAGGAAATCGGCCGATTCACCTATGAAGGGGAAGGGTGGGGGCTTTGTTATGATGGTTCCACGAACCAACTCTGGATGAGCAACGGGTCTGACCGGCTTGTTTCTAGGAATCCAGATACATTTGAAGTAACTTCTGAAATTTTGGTCCGATTGGCAGGGGAGCCTGTGTTTCAGATCAACGAGCTTGAATGTGTCGGTGACCTGATTTACGCGAATCTGTGGAAAACCGACACGATTATCGGTATTGATCAGACGAGTGGCCAAGTCGTCCGGCAGGTCGATGCTTCTAGCTTGTTGACAGATGAAGAACGTGGTGCGCTACAGGCCGGCCGTCAAGTCTTAAACGGCATCGCTTATGACGGCCAAAGTGGGAACTTTTATTTAACCGGTAAAGAATGGCCGAAGCTTTTTGAAGTAAAGTTTGTTCCCGTTCTTTCAGAATAGGCCCTTCAACTGCCTAAAGTTTTCTTGCTGAATCGAGGGTAAACCATGACGTAAGTTTTCATTTCTGCCCGACCTCCGTTAACATTGCACTATGGAGATTAAAAGAAACACTGAAATCATATTGATTCGCCACGGGCAAACCGATTGGAATTTGCAAAAACGTTGGCAAGGGGATACCGATACTCCGCTAAATGCGACCGGAAAAGCACAAGCACGCGCGTTGGCCGCTCGGCTTGTGTCATGGCCTATTGAAAATCTGTATAGCAGCGATTTGCAACGTGCGGCCGATACGGCCGCCACTTTGGGTGACTCATTAGGGCTTGAGCCGATTTTGGATGCCGGTTGGCGAGAGAGAGATTTAGGCGAGCTAGAGGGTCTGACGAAAGAAGAAATCGGAGAAAAATTCCCCCATTTAACATTGCCGCGTCAATTTGTAGAAACCCGAGATGGGGAGCCGTATATCGTGTTCAAGAAGCGGATGGTCGATGTGTATAGTCGGATCATGGCGAAGCACACCGGTCAGACCACGGCCGTTGTGTCGCATAGTGCTGCGCTGCGTGTGCTCATTTCTCACATCCTTGAGCTGCCTGATCGCATTTACGCACCATTCTCATTGGGTGGAAATACCGGTGTCAGCCGAGTAGTCATCGACCGAGAAGGGCGTGCGCAATTAACACTGTTAAACGATACATCCCATATCGGCGGCTAAAGCTGTTTTTTTAGAGATAGCGGCTTTTTAGCGCAATATCCTAGCCTACCCCCCGATGCATGGGGCGGTAACAGTGACATCACGGTAGACCGGGTCTAGGTCCCCTGACCGGACACTGACTTTGTAGAACTGATTCTCACAATTGTCGATAGCGATTTCAATGACACCTTCAGAGAGTTCCTCTTCTTCAGAGAAGAACGTGTAGTCACCCGGAACTCCTCCTTTGGCAACCAGATTGATCTGGCCAAAATAGGTTGCCTGGAAAGCACGCCCATCCGCATTGTCCCATTCAATTGAATACCCCATAATCAACTCACTGTTTTTGGCCTGCGGTGTCACATTTTCTTGGTCTTCGAAGTTTGGATTTCGGGTTACGGTTGGGATGAGTGTCGCCGTTGCCGTAGGTGTAGGCGTATCAACCGGTGTGGGGGGGACCGCTGTAGGGGTCAGCGAGAGCGAGATGTCTGGGGTTTCGGTGACGATAATATATTCAGATTCTTCAAGTGCCATTGGCGTTAGGGTGGGGGGCGGCCCGATCGTTGCTTTAACTAGGGTAGGTGTTTCTACCGGAAAGATTTCCTCGATTGGAGCATTGCACGCCAAAATCGCGAAAAGTGGCAAAAGAAAATATAAGATTACCGGCTGTTTGCCTCGATTGCTGTTGAATTTCGTCACTGCGGGTACGGTATCACTTTACAGCGACCAATCAAACGTTTTTAACGGTTTCATTCGCCAAATTCCCCATATTTTTAGGCGACTAGGACATAAGGATCATCATTGGCACGGTTTCCGTTCCAATATAACGGCTCGCTTGGTTGCATTGCGACAAAAAAACGAACAATTTATAATGTTGCATTGGAAGATGTGAAATGAAGAATACGGGGAAAAGATGAAGCTTGTTCGATTTTTATATAGGCAAATCGGCTTCCTGCTGTTGCTGGCGATCGGGACCCCAATTGTACTGTTGGTAGGATGGGTTCAAACGAGTGACGATGGAATTCGATGGGGACCAAAAATTGTCTCTTGGATGGCCTCGACTTTATTAAAGCTTGTAGACGTTCACATTACCGTTGATCGGCCGGAACTGCTGCGCAATCATGAAGGATTTATTTTTTCTAACCACACAAGCTACATGGATGTTGTGGTGATGATGGCGTTTAATCCGGTCCGTTACGTAGGTAAAAATGAGATTAGGCGGATGTTTTTTATCGGCCGGCTGGCGTGGGCGATAGGCTGTGTATTTGTAAAACGTGAAAAGAAAGCGTCTCGATCCGCTGCGCGAAGTACACTTGCTACGCTGGGAAACTATAAACCGGCCGTTGTTTTATACCCTGAAGGAAAAACGGCCCCGATTGGGAAATTGATGCCGTTTCGCAAAGGGGCATTTGAAATCGCCCAAGCGGCCGGTGTTAGCTATTTGCCCGTTTCATTGCTGTATAGTCATCCAACCCTTGTGGACTGGCGCTCTGTCTCGTTTTGGCAGGCATTATGGAACATTTTTAGCCGAAATTACCCGCTAGACGTCACTTTATATGTGCATGACCCGGTTCACCCGGCACCAAATGACGATATCGTTGAACTGATGGGGAATACACGTGCCGAAATGCTGCACGTATTAACGACAAAAGGAAATTATCAGCCAGAGAATCTTGAAGCGATGGCTGCTTAAACACAAACTGTATGACAAATATTCAAACAAACGGGGTAACACAATCGGTGCGACCGTTAGAACCACAACCGGCCGCGATTGTTGTCGGGGCCTCTTCGGGGATCGGAGCTGCATTGGTCAAAGAGTTGGCAAAGCGGGGCTACAGGGTTGGCGCCTTGGCACGCCGCGAAGACAAATTGGATGAGCTAGTTGCAGGTATCAAAGGGCAAACGCTGGTTAAGGCGATCCCCCACGATGTGACCGATTATGAGGCGATTCCTGATGTTTTTTCCCAGTTGGTTGACGAGTTAGGTGGCCTTGATTTAATCATTTATGCGGCTGGCGTGATGCCCAATGTCGGGCCAGAAGAATACGACTTCGAAAAAGACCGCCAGCAGGTTGAAATCAACTTGCTCGGTGCGATGGGTTGGCTCAATTTAGCCGCCCGCCGCTTCCAAATTACAAAAAGCGGGACAATTATCGGTATAGGCTCAGTTGCTGGGGATCGCGGCCGCAAAGGGAATCCTGCTTATCATACGACCAAAGGGGCCCTGGCGACCTATTTGGAGTCATTGCGCAATCGATTAGCGGATTCGAACGTACAGGTGACGACAATTAAGCCAGGTTTTATTGATACCGCCATGTTAGACGGGGTTGAAGGGACATTTTGGGTGATTTCCCCCGAACGTGCGGCCGAGCTCATTTTAAATGCGGCAGAAAAGAAACGTCAGATCGCTTATGTTCCGTTTCAATGGCGTTTTGTCATGTTGATTATTAAATACATTCCTTCGTTTATCTTTCGGAAACTCAGCGTTTAACCATTTATGCCAACACTTAAACCGGAACTACCAGACGATCATCTTGAATATGTTGAGGCTTGGGGGCGTGCCAGTGGCAGCGTTGCCCACGTTTTCCGGCCGTCGACCATCGATGAGCTGAAGAAAAACTTTAAACTTGCCCAAGAAACCGGCCGAACCATCGGCTTTCGTGGGGGAGGCAATAGCTATGGTGATGCCTTCGGCAACCGAGAGAATATGGTGCTTGATCTGTCGCGCCTCAACCGAATCACCGATTGGAACCCTGAAACCGGCATCATCAAAGTTGAACCAGGGGTGACTGTTGAACAGCTGTGGCGCTATGTGTTGGCAGATGGCTGGTGGCCGCCTGTTGTAACCGGAACAGCGAAAACGACCGTCGGTGGCTGTGCTGCGATGAACACCCACGGTAAAAACGGCTTTGTTATGGGGACTTTTGGGGACCATATCACTGAGTTTGAAATGCTCATGGCGAACGGCCGTAAAAAAGTGTGTAACCGTGAGAAAAATAGTGAGTTGTTTCATGCTGCCATCGGTGGATTTGGCATGTTTGGCTGTTTTACTTCGCTAACCATGCAGCTAAAGAAAATCTATTCAGGTCATCTGGAAGTTGAGGGATGTTCCCGGCCGAACTTGGCTTCAGCCATGAGCTGGTTTGATGAAAACCGGGATGGGGCTGATTATCTTGTTGGCTGGCTTGATTCGACCGCAAAAGGGAGCGGGTTTGGGCGAGGAGAGATGCATAAAGCCCGTTATCTACAACCTGGGGAAGACCCTGCACCCGCTCGCACCCTATCCCTTCAGGCGCAAGCGATACCAGATAGCATTATGGGGATTATTCCCAAATCAAGCATGTGGTTTTACATGGGCTTCTTTTTCAACAATTTTGGTATGAAGATGGTCAACACCGGCAAATATGTTGCTGCCAGGATGCTGACCGGGGAAAAGGGGAAAAAATATCAGCAGCCACACGCCGCTTATCACTTTTTGCTTGATTATGTGCCAGGTTGGAAATGGGGATACGGCCGAGGTGGCTTGATTCAATATCAAACATTTTTCCCTAAAAAGACGGCCGAAGATGCTTTTGCGGCATTGCTAAAACTGAATCAAGAGCGCCGGATGCCGAATTATCTGACTGTGGTCAAACGGCACAAACCGTCCGATTTTTTAGTTAGCTATTCCCCAGATGGCTACTCGATGGCGATGGATTTCCGCATTACTCGCCATAACCGTGAAGCTGTTTCCCGTATGGCCCGAGCCATGGACGAGATTGTGGTTAAACATCATGGCCAATTCTATTTCGCGAAAGACAGCACCCTTCGGCCGGATATCGCCCAGCAGACGATGGGTACTGAAAAGGTTGCTGAGGTCATCCGGTTGAAAAAGAAATACGATTCAAAGTTCTTCTTTCAAACTGATTTGTGGAATCGGGTGTTTGCCCCTTTGGCCAAAAAATAGCACTTTTCCCCCTCAAATTTTAATTGTTCAGTACCCCAACTATTTTCGCCAGATTGGCCCAGTTTTTAATGTATCTTTGCGCAGAACACAGATCCGTTTGTCAAACTGGACCAAACTGCGGAATAATAACCTTAAATTTACAAATCGTGTAACCAAATCTGTAATCCTACTTGCCTACGACCTGCATTTTCGTGCACAATACACCGGTAATATGGAAAGAACAGTACCAACATCAGGGAATGAAGACATCGTTCTTTATACCCGCACCTATTATTCCTTGTTACGTAGCTCCCGCGCCGTATCAATACAAGCGGTAACTGAAGCCCACATGCGCTCAAACTCCGCCCTGCATATCCACGCGAACGAGGTTGACATCGATATGTCAGCCTTTTTTTATAGCCTCATGCGGCTACCTGACTGCTTTTTACGTCATGTGAAACTTGTCGTGATGGGGCAGTCTAGCCCGGTTTTTGCCGAAAACGGATACCCAGACATTGAAAAATGGTCTGAAGTGACTGCGCCCGCACGTCGCCGCCGCAGCTTTTTCGATGGCAAAAGCACTTTAGGCGTCTATATCGCCAGTCGGTCTGATATTGATGATCTCATCCCGATTTTGACCGCCTATCAAATCGAATACGACAAAATGCAACAACGGCTTAATCACAAGTCGATGTTGACTTTGTTGGAAAAAGGGATGTCGGCTAAAAAGCTAAGCGATGCAGAGATAGAAAAAATCGCCAAACATTTAAATATTGAAATCAAAGAGTTGAAGAAACTGCAGAAAGTTTGGGGTGGCGAAACGGCCGCCAATTTAAACCATATCGCTACGGTTCCTTGCTCCATTTCTGTTCGGTCATTGGCCGGTTCGTTTGTCAATTACAAACGGGCAACACGTCGCTGGTGGGATGGGATTGCTGAATATTGCAGCGATATCAAATTTAATGATCGGCCGATTTATTTTGTCTCTAGTAACACCCATAGCGTTGCCAATCTAATCAGCGGCCACACACGCAACTTGGAAGACGAGCTAATTCAATTTATTAAAGATGAAAAATCAGATGAATTGAGGCAAATTTTAGACCAACAAGTAGCGGAAAACGCACGGCGTGGCCGACGAGATAACTTGCTTTACTATACGTTGAAAAAGTTCGAGTCGGCATATCCAGAACGGGTCGCTGAGAGGATGCAGGCTGAGCAAAATTTAAGCTTTTCTCGCATCAATACCCCCCAGTTTTTAGATCTTGAAGCTCAGGTTATAGAGTTGAAAAATCTGCGCCCCGATGTTTTGGATGACCGGATCAAGGTTGCTCATCCCGAGAAGTTGTCACAAAGCAACGCGGTAATCTTGAACATCGATTATCCGCTTGGCATGGCGGCCTATCAGATCTTGTCTGAAATATCTCGCAATATCGGCCAAATTAAAGGGATTTTTATTATGGGTAAAGCGGCGACGTTGAATGGACGCATCGGGGACGTGATGATCCCGAATGTGGTCCATGATGAACATTCGTCTAATACCTACTTGGTCAAAAATCACTTTGCGGCCGACGATATCGTCCCTTACTTGACACACGGTGTGGTTTTAGACAATCAAAAGGCGATCACAGTGCCTGGGACTTATCTGCAAAATCACGAATATATGAGCGTCTTCTATCGTGAGGGTTATACCGACTTAGAAATGGAAGCTGGCCCCTATCTCAGCTGCGTTTATGAGCTAGTTCGCCCCAAACGGTACCCACAAAACGAGATTGTGAACTTGACGATTGCAGACTTCCCGATCGGCATTTTGCACTATGCTTCAGATACACCTTTTAGTAAGGGTGAAAATCTAGGCTCTCGGAATTTGTCGTATGACGGGATCGAATCGACCTATGCAACCACGATTGCCATCTTACAAGCGATTGTAGATGAAGAATGTGGGTAGGACAGATTCTGGATGTTAGATGCTAGATATTAGTCAGGTTAGCCAATTCGACAAACCTCTAATATCCAACATCTAATATCTATAATTCAAAATCTGTTAGATCAATCCTTCTTGCTTTAGCAACGGTTCAATCGAGGGAGCACGGCCGCGGAACGCCTTATACACATCCATCGGATGCTCACTGCCGCCTAATGCCAAAATCGTATTGCGGTAACGCATGCCAACCTCTTTGACCGCCTCTTCGTTCTCTAAGCCCACTTCTGTGAAAGCCGCAAACGCGTCTGCGCTCAATACTTCAGACCATTTATAGCTGTAATATCCGGCCGAATATCCCCCTGGGAAGATGTGGTTGAAGCTGCAGTAAAACATATCTTCAGGGGCCGGGGGCATGATCAGCGTATCTTCAAATATCCGTTTTTGAATATCAGCAATCGGCTCTTTGCCCGGCTTATGGCGTGCATGCAGCTGCATGTCAAACCGGCCGAAGTTAATTTGACGCAAGGTCGCATACCCTGCACGGAACGTGCGAGCTGCGATAATTTTATCGAGCGTTTCATCCGGTAGCGGTTCACCCGTTTGATAGTGGGACGAAAGCCCTTTTAATGTCGGTTTGTGATAAATCCAATTTTCCATAAACTGGCTGGCGATCTCAATCGCATCCCATTCAATTAGGGCCAAGCCGGAGCATTGCCCATAGTCGATTTTGGTCAGCATATGCTGTAGATCGTGGCCAAACTCATGAAATAGCGTTTCAACCTCACGCAAAGTCATCAATGAAGGGGTATCACCAACAGGGGGAGATTGATTACAGCACATGTAAGCGACCGGCAGCCGTACAGAGCCATCTTCATTTGCTAGATTTGCACTTCGTTGAACCGGCACATTGGCCCAAGCACCACCTCGTTTTTCTTCAGGGCGACTATAAGGGTCTAGATAAAAGGCGGAGATATCGTTTCCTTCGCCGTCTAAAACTCGGAAGTAGCGCACATCTTCATGCCAAACCGGAACATCGCCATCGGCTGCTACGACTTGAATGTCGAAGATACGATTGACAAGCGCATACATGCCGTCCATGACCCGCTCAAATGGGAAATATGCGCGTAATTCCTCTTCGTTGATGTCATATTTCGCTTCGCGCAGCCTTTCAGCCCAGTAGGCGCTGTCCCACTGTTTTAAATCACCCGCTTCTTCTGCACCATGCTCGGCCGCGATGTTGTTGAGCTCGGCCAGGTCCCGCTCTCCGGCCGGGGTCGCGGCCTTTTTTAGATCATTTAGGAGTTTATCGACCGCTTCAACAGTTCCGGCCATCTTTTGTTTAAGGCTAAGCTCAGCATGATTTTTAAACCCTAACAGTTGGGCTTTTTCCTGCTTTAGCTTCAAAATTTCTTCCGCAACTTCTTGATTTTGAAGTTCTCCCGTGCTCGCTCTGGTGACATAGGCTAAATAGAGCTGTTTGCGCAAATCACGGTGTGGGCTGTTTTTCATGAACGGCATAAATGATGGGATGTCTAGCGTGATCGCCCATGGGCCATCTTCGGCCGTGGCCCCTTCATGCCCACGTCTGGCGGCCGATTGTGCCGCCATTTCGATAAACCCATCAGAAAGTCCGTTTAACTGTTCTTTATCAGTTAACAGAAGCTCAAACGCTTTGGTTGAATCAAGAACATTGTTGGAAAATTTTGTTGAGAGCTGAGCTAGTTTTTCACTAATCGCATTAAAGCGCTCTTTATCGGCACCATCTAACCCAACACCAGCTAGAGTAGCTGACTGGATGTTCTTTTCGATGATGCGCTTTTGCGCTGAATCAAACTGATCCCACTGATCACTATCGCCTAGGCGACAAAATGCATCGTAGATCGGCCGACTTTGGTTTAAGCGGTTGCTAAAAGTAACAATTTTCGGCTGAGCCTCTTCGTATGCTTCTCTTAATTCTGGGCTGTTTTTAACTGAATTTAAGTGAGCCACCATTCCCCAAACGCGTCCAAGCTGATCTTCGATCGCTTCTAATGGAGGAGCAAGCTCTTCCCAGCTACTTGGATTAGATTGTTCAAGCTTTTGTAACGCTTCTTCCGCTGCTTCAAGCAATTCTTCGATACCTGGCACAACCTGATCTGGCTGAAATTTATCGAAAGGGGGACGATTGCTCCAATTTAGAAGCGGATTTGATTGATTCTTTTTCATAAAGGTTTTCACCGATTTTAAATTTTTGATTGAGGGCTTTTATGAGTAGGATAATTCCACGAATTTTGAATATTATATTGTTTCATACTAATTTGAACACACCTTCAACTGTTTTATTAACGGGACCTGTTAGCAATACGATACTGTCTTTGCGAATTTGAACCGTTAGCTCACCACCTGGCATAGATACGGTGACTGAACGGCCGCAGAGCTCTAGCTTGTGGGCAACTGCGACAATGGCACAGCTGCTGCTGCCTGATGAAAGGGTGTACCCTGCACCACGCTCCCAAATTTCGGCCGCTATATGGTTCTCGTCAATGACCTGCGCAAACTGAACATTGGTCCGATTAGAAAAGAAGGTGTGATTTTCGATGACTGGCCCCCATTTCTGTACATTTTCGGCCGTAACTTTTTCAGAAAAGACGACGAAATGTGGATTACCAATCGAAACTGGATAACCGGTTATATTGCCAATATCTGTGTGAAGCTCATGTCCAGGATAAAACTCCTGGCGTTTTCCCAAAAATTTTAGGTCAGATGAGGCGACAACTTGCCCCATTTCTAGTAATATTGTTTCGTTGTCTGAAAGAGTTGCTTTTACTTCAATGCCAGAAGTAAAAATCGAGATCTTGTTTAGATCAGGGCAAACTGAGTTAAAAAGATAAGTAGCTAGAATGCGTAAACCATTCCCGCTCTTCTCCGCTTGGCTCCCATCAGGATTAAAAATTGAAGCCTGAAAATGACCTCTCCGGGTTATTCCCACAGCGTCTGGACTTCCTGATCGCCAGCATATTACCCCATCTCCACCGACACCATACACAGACTGGCACATGGTGCTTGCTTGCTCACATGAAAGCGTTAAACCATCTTTGTGCAAAATTGTATATGCATTGCCCGCCGCTTGATATTTTGTGAAATCTATCATCCTGCTAATTCTACCGATTTAAATGGACAAAAATAGGGTTCTAAAAAAAGAATTATCTTCGAATGTAGAGATTGATGCAGACCTTGCTGAGATTTTAGGTCTCTTGTCTTTTATGGTTTCGTCGATCGGTTCAACCGAGAGCTATCTAACCGAACTTGCGGCAAGCCTTCTTCATTTCACAAAAAGTAAACAAGTTATTATTTGGTTGGCACTGGAAAGAGGGGCTGATCTCCTGTTTATTGTAGGGGGTCATGCGGGCAAGCTTAACGCAACAAAACTTATTGAATTCGAGCCACTTAGCGAGGATAGCTGTTTAAAGGGTAGCTGGTACTCCCAAACCCCCACCTTGATCGATGCCTCAGAATCGGCCGAGTTGTTAGAACTGCTTGATATTAAAGCGGCATCAACCTCGGTAATGGCAGCCCCACTAATCTGGCAAAAAAACCGACTTGGGTTGGCGATGATTGCTGGGCACGCGGATCAAAAGTTTGATGAAAGTGATTTTGTTGGTTTTCAACATGCGGTGAAAGGGGCGGCATGCTTTATCCACAATAGTCGACTACTGGAAAATGTAAAAAGCTTGTTCCACGATTTGGACTATATGATTCAAGAGTGGATTGCTGATGTGTCACAACGGCTTGATACGGTTCAACAGAGTGAAGGGTTGTTGGGGAAAATCTTGAGCGACCTTTCGCACGAATTTAGAACGCCAATCGCCAGCCTCAGATTGTATTCAGGCCTTATCCAAAAACGGCCGGAAAAACAAGAAAAATATTTAAAAACGATGCAGATTGAGTTATCCCGTTTGGAACAAATCCTTGAGGGGATTCTTGTTTTAAGCGAATATCGCATCTACTCAGGCAACAATCAGCTCCGCTCTGTCCAGATTGATGACTTTTTCCATCGCTATCAGCCGATTTTTGAAAGTGAATTGATCGACTATGATTTATCGATTTCATTTTTGACCGATGGCTCTTGTGCCGCAATGGCCGATGAAAACTATCTTTTTCAAGCCCTATCTCAACTGGTCGCAAATGCGGCAAAATATGGCAATGGGTCTGACATTACGGTTGAAACAATAAAAGAACAGAGCAGTGAGTTGGGAGCCCCTACGATTTTGATAAAAATAATTGACCAAGGGGCCGGAATCTCAGAAAATGATGCTCCACATATTTTCAGCCCATTTTATCGTGGGGATGGGGTTGGGCAATCAACAATTTTTGGTGCCGGTTTAGGTTTGACTTACGCTCGTGAGATTATTAACTCGTTTGGTGGTAGCCTGACACTGGCAAATACAGAGGATGTGGGGACCACGATGGAAGTTCGGTTGCCGAGAGTTAGCTAGTCGGGCAATAGGCCGATGAATTTCGACCTATCATCATGGTAATTGAGCAAAGCTTGACAAGGGTTTAACATTAAATAGATTGTCTAGCTTTAATGTTGCGCTGGGCAGGAGCGGAAATTATTTTGTGATCGTGATTAATTTTCCGTCCTTGAGAAAAGATAGGAAGAAAAAATGAGTAGAGTGATTGTTAGGGGAGAACGGATTGTGTTCCCAGACGGGGAACGGCCGGGGGCCATATGCATCGAAGATGGCATCATACAAAGTATCGGAGACATAAATGATTATCCCGTCAAAGAGGGAGATCGGCTGATAGATGCAGCGAATCATGTTGTGATGGCTGGGATGATCGATGTGCACGTTCACATCAACGAGCCCGGCCGCACAGACTGGGAAGGGTTCGAAACCGCGACCAAGGCGGCCGCGATGGGTGGCTCTACGCTACTTGTTGATATGCCATTAAACAGCACGCCCGTGACAACAACGGTCGAAAATTTTCAACTGAAATTAGATGCGGCTGAAGGCAAACTAGCGGTTAATGTTGCCTATCATGCGGGTGTCATTCCTGGCCACGCGGAACAACTTGACCAGCTACTAAGCATGGGGGCAATTGCGGGTAAAGCGTTTATGATCGACTCTGGCATGGATGATTTCCCATTTGCAGATCGTGAAACGCTGCGTGAAGCGATGCTAGTGCTCAAAAAGCATGGTAAGCCGCTTTTGGCCCATGGCGAGCTCGATCTTGATTTAGAAACGCCTGCCACCCCGTGGACCGATTTTGCAGACTATTTGGCTTCACGGCCGCAGGCGATGGAAACGGCTGCTGTTAAGATGCTTATCGACCTGTGTGCAGAAACCGATTGTGCCGTTCATCTGGTTCATCTGTCTGCAACCGAGCCACTGCCCATGTTACGTGATGCACGTGAGGGCGGCCTGCCGTTTACGGTCGAAACGTCTCCTCATTATTTGCTGCTAGCGGCAGAAGATGTACCGGATGGGGCGACTCAGTTTAAATGTGCCCCTCCTATTCGAGGGGTTGAAAATCGATCGGTTTTACGCCAAGCACTTACAGACGGCGACATCGATTTGGTTGCAACGGATCATTCTCCATGCCCGCCAGAGCTAAAAAATCTAGCAACAGGTGATTTTTCTACAGCTTGGGGAGGGATTTCATCGCTGCAGTATATGTTGCCGATCGTTTGGACCGCCATGCAAGAGCAAGGGGCGACTCCGGCCGATATGGCCAAGTGGCTAAGCCAAAAACCGGCCAAAATGTTGGGGCTGAAGAGCCACGGCAGATTGTCTTTGGGAAAAGTCGCAGATCTTGTAATTTGGGATCCATCCGGAGAGACACACGTGACACCTGAACTGACCGCGCATAAACATAAAATTACCCCTTATGACGGCATGAAATTAAAAGGAAAAGTTTTGCATACGATGGTGGGTGGAAAAACGGTCTTTGAAAATGATGTCATAACAACCTCGAACATCGGTAAATCTTTGATGGTAAAGTCTTAAAGTCGAAACACGACTTTTGGAGGACGATTTATGAATACATTTCTGTTATTTGGATCGATTTTTATGTTTATCGGTGTCGGAATGGGGGCCTTCGGCGCGCATGGTCTTGCTGAGTTTTTGGCAAATGCTGGGCGAGAAGGGACATTTGACACCGCAGTGCGCTACATGGTTTATCACGGATTGGCCTTAATCGCGGTCGGAATTTTGTCTGAAATCAGCAGCGCGCCGGTCTTAAATTGGGCCGGATGGGCCTTTTTCATCGGTGGGCTCATTTTTTCCGGGTCACTCTATATTTTGATTTTTGCAGGGCTTCGATGGATGGGGGCGATCACGCCGATCGGTGGCGTCTTTTTCTTAGCTGGATGGGTGTGTATGATTATTTATGCCATTCAGAGTAGTTAGTGTCACAACTAACACGACTAAGATGATGTGATGGGTAAATCTTGTTTAAATGTCGTGACCTAACGTGTTCCTTTTGTTTTGATATCTATCATAATACGATGGTTGGAACACTAGCCTCATTTGAAGCAGTAGTGCTTAATCAATTTTAATATGTCTAATCAATTTGGTGTGCCGGAAATAACCCCGGCCGAAGTAAACGAAAAACGAGAAGCAGGTGAAAACTTTTTGCTTGTAGATGTGCGCGAAGCGCATGAGCTAACGATGGCTAATTTGGGAGACGGGGTGATTTTAATGCCTCTCAGTCAACTTGCAGCCCATCGCTTAGACGCCGTGCCTGAGACGGTTTCGGCCGATAAAGATGCTGAGATCGTTGTATTTTGTCACCATGGGGCACGATCAGCGCAGGTTGCCGCCTTTTTGCGGGGCAGCGGCTGGACCAACGTCATTAATATGCAGGGTGGCATCCATATGTGGGCTTCAACCGTTAGCTCTGATGTTGGTGTTTATTAGCGTTCGATGCCAATTCGCCCTTATCTGTTAGTTCTGGGGATGCTGGAATCAATATAGAAAAAGTGGACCCGGTACCAACTTCCGATTCCACTTTTAGTTCGCCATTCATCGCCTCAATAAATTGCTTGCTGATCGAAAGGCCAAGCCCAGCCCCCGAGAACTTGCGATTGTATTCACTCTCTACCTGTTTGAAAGGCTCGAAAACCATTTTTAGAGCATTGGCCGGAATGCCTATACCCCGATCAATAATCGACAATTTAATCGAATCTTCAGTCTGGCTAGTGGCCAATGTGATCGAGTCATTGATGGTGAATTTATTCGCATTTGAGAGCAAGTTTACAAGCACCTGAGTCATTTTCTGCTTGTCCGCCCAAATCGTTTTAATGTCGGGGCTTAAAGCTAACTCAAGTTTGTTTGATCTCTGATGAATTTGTGGTTCCATCAGGACCACGACCTCTTGAATGATATGGTCGATGTTGACCTTTTCGATTTTTAATTCTAAGGTGCCTATCTCAATCTTGGAGAGTTCAAGGATTGAGTTAAGAATTGCCAGTAAATTGCGTGCAGACTGCTGTATTCGCTTGGCATCCCCTTCAACTTCTTCTCGCTTATCCACCTCCTCTTCAATCATTTCGCTATAACCGATTATTGCATTCAGCGGCGTGCGCAATTCATGGCTCATATTGGCTAAAAATGTCGATTTCGCTTGGTTGGCGGCCTCTGCCATTACCTGTTGCCTAAGCGCGTCTTCGCGCGCTGTTCGTAAATTTTTCTGATAGCTTAGTAGATTCATGGCCGTGATCTGTAGCATGACTGCCATGAAGAAGAAAGTGAAGGCGATGACAATCGCACGATCTCGGGCCCCTAAGATTTCCGGTTGACCATGATAAAACCCATTTGTATCTAAGTGGTAAAGTAAAATGACCGATAATATTGAAATAATGCCGACAATTGAAATGAAAAAGGGCCTTTTTCTTAAACTAATTGCCGCCATGATCATGACGGGGTAGAAAATAAAAATAACCGGGTTGTTTAGCCCACCTTGGAATAATGAACCTAGCAAAACTACAAGCATGGTTGCTGAACTAAAAATTGCAAAAGATGCCCTTATCTCTCCTTTTCTTGACTGGTTAAAAGCGAGGAGGCCAGCGACTATGACAATTGAAATCAAGAAAATCTCTACCCAATTTTCAGTTCGGACAGCATCCAATAAAAAATAGACGCAGGCGATTAAGCCCAGTACATAAAGGGTGAGCACGACTTTTGCATTGGGCTGAAATTTTGCAAGTTGTTTGTCGGTAGAATTTGACATCTTATTGAGTTGCAATGTTGGATCTGAGGTCTAGGTGATTTTGAAAAGGATGGGGTGGTTTTAAAAGTTTAAGGCTGGCGGTAGCGGTTTGTACATAGTCAATTTGGAAGTAAATAAATCAGCTCCATACTATATACAGATTCATTTGGTAAAATAGAAAAATGACCGAAAAAAATAGAAGGCATAAAACTGCTAAATCGATTAAAAAAGAAAACGAAAAGCGGAACATGTGGATGGCGATTTTGACCTTGATCGTTGCTGGCAGCCTTCTGAGCGGCCTAGTTTATGGTTGGGGAGCGATTTTAACGGCGTTACCATTTCTATTGATCGGTGGATTGCTGATCTTAGTTCCTTGGCTATTTATGCGCGGTTTAGATTATTTTATGGACTGGATAGAAACACGAGAATGAAATATAGAAAGCTAATTGTTGTTGGGGATCCACATATTTCTCCAGAACCTGGGGAACATCGCGGGGTTGATTCGGCCGCTGTTCTAGAGAGATTGATCGAGCATGTAAATGTAAATCATGCTGATGCAGAAATGTGCTTGTTTTTAGGTGATCTTACCAATGAAGGGGAACCGGCCGCGTTTAAACGGTTCAAATCACTAATTAAGCCTTTAAATCTGCCTGCGGCATTAATGGTTGGCAACCACGATAACCGAGCAAACTTTCAGGTCGTCTTCCCCGATGTTGACACTGATCCAAATAGCTTTGTTCAGTATGTTCGAGATTTTTCAAACGATTACAGGCTCATTGTGTTGGATACCCTCAACGGTCCCCCGTACGAATCTTTGCGACGTCATGTTGGCATGTTGTCTGCAGAACGCATCGAATTTTTGAAAAACAGCCTAGACGAAGCGGCCGGTAGACCGGTCGTGATCGCCCTGCACCATCATCCATTTGAAATCGGCTTACCTGGGATGGATACGATTCGGCTGATGAACGGCCCTGAATTTGTAAAAATCGTCAATGGCTATCCTAACGTTAAAATGGTGCTGTTTGGTCATAATCATCGTCAGATTTCAGGGGTGGTGCAGGGGGTGCCGTTCGCTTGTTTTTCCAGCCTGAGCCCGCAAACGCCTTTTAGCCTAACGAGCTTAGATCCGGCCGGTGGTATTGCAGAGTCCCCTCATTATGGCGTTGTTTTGCTTACTCCAGAAGGGGTTTTGGTGCATCGAGAAGATTTTACGTGCACAGACGAACCGTCTAGTAATTTTGATGAGCAGCTCGCCAATGACCCGCAAATGGCGGCCGGGATTCAGATGTTAGCGAAGGCGATGTTGCCCGATTATGAATGGGATTAGTTTGATCCTGCAGAATCTTTCAGAACTAAATGATGAGCAGCTAGGCCGGAATTTGTAGCTGCTCGACCGCCTTATGCATATTCTCAAGAATCGCTTGGCGATTGGCGAACGGCCGTAAGCGAAAGGTGGGTCCGTATACTGTGATGGCGGCTACCACGACCCCCTCCACATTTTTTACCGGTACGGTGATGCCTGCAACCTCATCATCATATTCCCCATCAGTGATCGCTACACCCCTCTCCCGAATCATCTCAAGTTGATTTGCTAATTTGGCAGGATCATTGACTGAATTTGCGGTGTGGCTGGCCAGCGGCCGCGTTAAATAACTTTCGATAAAGCTTTTCCCTGCATGTGCCAGCAATAGCTTTCCTCCAGATGTCACATTCAGCGGGACCTTTTCGCCAACCCATTCCCGAACTTGAACCGCATAATTGCCTGGAACGCTATCCAAATATAAGGCTTCACTTCCATCTAACACAACCAGTAAAGTGGCTTCGCCTGTCTCGGCCGAAATCTGTTCGAGCACCGGCCGGACCAAAGCTTTTAACGTGGCGGCAAACGGTTGATGCTCGACCAGCCGCAACAAACCCGGCCCAATGGCAAAGCGGTTTTCGGCCGTGCGTTCGACGACATTCCATTCTTCCAATGTCGATAAAATGCGCGAAGTTGTGCTCTTGGCAAGCCCTACCTTTTGAGCGATTGCGTTGACCCCGATACCATTTTTAGCGGTCGAGATTTCACGCAGTATCATGAATGCTCTATCTATCGATCTAATTGTTGACATCTTTTTTTCTCTGTGTCATAATCCCAGAAATTCGCTAATTCCACAAGGTGGTACTGTTCCATTGTATGGAACAGGGCGAAGAATTGCAAGCATTAGGGCTTTAATCGGCACAAATTTATGCTTAAACGGGGTTTAAAATGTTCGAAGAAGAATATTTCTTTACTTGCCCACACTGCTGGGAAGAAATATCGATGTTGTTAGACGTGACGATCCCTAGACAAAATTATGTCGAAGATTGTGAAGTTTGTTGCAACCCACTACATATTTTTTATCGAGCAGATGAAGAAGGAATCTCTGAATTTGATGTCAGACCGGCACAGGCTTAGGTTATGGAATTAGAAACGATTTATTCGACAACGGTTCAGCCAGATTGGTTGGATATGAACGACCATATGAACGAAGGCTACTACGGCCTTGCATTTGGTTTTGCCATCGACACGATGTTTATCGATTGGGGGTTGGAGGCATATCTAAAAGAAACCGGCTGTACGTTTTACTCGGCCGAAACCCATATCGTGTACGTACAGGAGCTGATGAAAGGGGATCCGATTCACTTCACTGCTCAGATTGTGGGGATGGACGCCAAAAAGATTCAGATCGTCTACAACATGATCCACACCGAAAAAGGATATTTGGCGGCTACGGCCGAGACGATGCATCTGCACTATGACCAAAACGCCAGCAAAGTATCCCCGATGCTGGAACCCCTTTACACCAAAGTTTTAAACATCGCTCAAGCCCAGGCCCATCTTCCTGTGCCTGACCAAGCTGGGCGAGCAGTGAAACAGTTAACAAGACTAGAGACAAGAGATTAGAGACGAGAGGAATTTACTCTCAAACGTCTCTTTCCTCTCTTCTCTTATCTCTCCACTAATAGCTATGAGACCAAACCCCACAGAAGTTAAACGAGTTGGAATCGTTGCCTCTGGCACGATCGGCGGCGGCTGGGCCGCTCATTTTATTCGGAACGGTATGACTGTAAAAGTCTATGACCCTGGTGAAGGGGCAGAGCAGATTCTGCGCGATCGCTTGAGCCAAGTGTGGCACATCCTTGAACGGATCGGCTTACATCCCGACGCCTCGCCGGATAATCTGATTTTTACTGACACCTTGGAAGAAGCTGTCGCTGACGCACAGTTTGTTCAAGAGAATACGCCGGAGCGTTTGCCGATTAAAATCGCTACGTTCCAAGCGATCGATGCGGCGGCCCCGGCCGATACGATCATCGCTAGCTCTACCTCAGGCTACCTGATGAGCGAAATGGCCGTTGACCTGAAACACCCTGAACGTTGCACCGTGGCTCATCCGTTTAACCCACCTTATTTGATGCCATTGGTCGAAGTTGTTGCAAGTCCTGACACCAGTGAAGAAGCGCATCAGTGGGCGGTAGACTTTTACAGAGCCAATGGTCAACAACCCCTCAAGCTAAATAAAGAAGTGCCCGGATTTGTAGCTGACCGCATTATGGAAGCGGTTTGGCGCGAAATTCTGCACATGATCGACAATGACATGGCGACGGTCGAAGAGATCGACATGGCGGTCCGATATGGCCCTGGCCTACGCTGGGCACTGATGGGGCCGCTTTCGGTATTGCATCTAGGCGGTGGCGAAGGGGGGATGGCGCATCTCATCCATCAATTTGGGCCGTCGCTGAAAGCCCCATGGACGTTTTTAGAGGCACCTGAGCTGACCGATGAACTGGCCAATAAAGTGATTGACGGCTGTGATCGTTTAACCGATGGTGCACCGATCAAAAAGCTTGAAGCGGAAAGAGACGATTTGCTCTTGAAACTAATCGACATGCTTGATGCTAGCGATCTTTGGCACGTCGGAAATCCTGACGCGAAGAAGTAGGTATAGTTAGTCAGTTTTTCAGTCAATTAGTAATTTAGTTTAGGAGTTGCAATGCAGGATTTTAGAAAGTTGAAAGTTTGGGAAAAGGGTCACAAATTGACGCTTGAAATTTATAAAGCCACAAAAGCATTTCCAACAGATGAACGGTTTGGCTTGATTTCTCAGATGCGGCGTTCGAGCTCATCAGTTCCCACGAACATTGCTGAAGGATGTGGAAGACCGAGAAATACAGAATTGAAAAGATTTATGGAAATAAGTATGGGGTCTCTAAGTGAGCTGGAATACCAGATTCTCTTATCAAAGGACCTTGACTACTTGTCACCAAGTCAATTCACTTATCTCAGCGGACTTGCCACAGAACTCAAGAAAATGCTTTCATCTTTTATAGTCAAGTTGCGGTAGGCGAAACTGAAAAACCGATTGACTGACTAACTGAAACACTTAATATGAACATTCATGTCGAAGGATTAAAAGTTATCGTGACGGCCGGAGGGTCTGGTCTTGGAT
>JAHDEB010000325.1 GCA_020629055.1 Chloroflexota bacterium | reverse complement strand
CTCTTTGTGTCCTAAAATTCAAAGGTTGCAAAACTTCTGGGACGTTGTACTTAGTTTTTCTTCAAACCTAATTTCTCACGAACCGCATCTGGTCCCATAATTTTTACATTCATGTTTGACAAGATGTTAACCGCACGTTCAACCAATTGCGCATTCGTCGCAAACACGCCCCGGTCCAAATACAAGTTATCTTCCAAACCAACGCGGATATTGCCGCCAACAGCGGCCGCCATCGCCACATAAGGCAGTTGCATCCGGCCGACAGAAAACGCCGAATAAACCGATCCTGCCGGAACTTGGCTCGCAATTGTCGCCAAAGTCAACGCATCATTTGGCATACCGTAAGGGATACCCATACATAATTGGATCAACAATGGATCATCCAATAACCCAAGCCGCACAAGTTCTTTCACATAAACCAGATGACCATAATCAAACACTTCAAGCTCCGGTTTTACCCCTAGCTCTTGCACCCGTTTCGCCATAATCTCAAGCTGGCCAGGGGTATTCGCCATCACATAGTCGCCACCGGCCGCAAAGTTCATCGTACCGCAGTCAAGCGTACAAATTTCTGGCAGCAATTTTTCTACATGGGCCAAACGCTCTAACGGTGGCGCAATATCAGTCCCCGCTTCATCAAGCGGTAATGGATTGTTGCCTGCACCAAAAACCAAGTCGCCACCCATTCCGGCCGTGAAATTGATGACCATGTCGACGTCGGCCGCACGGCAACGCTCGAACACCTCTGTGTACAAACCGACATCGCGTGAGCCGACACCCGTTTTGGGGTCACGTACATGGAAATGGCAAATCGCCGCCCCCGCTTTAGCCGCATCAATTGCAGAGTTTGCAATTTGTTCTGGGGTGATGGGTAAATCAGGGTGCTTGTCTTGGGTCGCACCGGCGCCGGTTATCGCGGCAGTAATAAAGACTTCATAGTTCATTTTCTTTTCTCCTATTTGGCCGGAAGGCCTATTTAAGATTTAATCGGCTTCTCACTGCCGCGAAAATTGGCAGAAACAAACCGCATACTTCATTATTTTGATTTTGGGACAGTTTTGACCAATCCCTTAAGGGTATTAATGACCCGAGCCTTGGTTAGGCGGGTGATTTCTCGCGGTGACGCATAAACCAAACGGCATACCCGACACCACCAACGAGCAAAAGCACCACAATCAAAGCGACAAGATTATGGAATAGGATGGCGATAATCAATGTCACCAGCCAAACCACAAACGCCACAACAAAAGCGGCAAATGCGATCATCCGCTTGCCTACGTTTCCTAAAATCGGGATATACCCCAATATCGAGGTCAACGGATTGAGGACCATCATTAGCCCGATGTAAAACATAGCCAACGAAGCCGCCCGCACACCCCACAAAGCGGTTAGATATTCGGTCCTTAGCGCGTCAATGCCACCTTGCCGATCAAGTGCGTAGCCACGATAAATGATCGATTCACCATCTGTCCAACTAACCACTCGATCACCTTGCTGTTCACCGAACACAGTTGCAAATTGATCGGCCGCAAACGCTGAATAGCTGAGCCGAATGTCACCGATTTCAGGCGCTTGTGGAGATGCGTTCCCTTGGTAAAAATAATTCTCACTCACTCGACCGCCGCTCACCATTCCTTCGGAAATCGGCAAATCCTCAACTTGGCCAAAAATTATGTCGTTTGGCAGAACAGTGTATCGGCCGATCTGAGCGTCATCTACTTTTAGGATCCGACTTCGAACCTCCATTGGCGGGTTTTGATGCCCAGCCGGTTGATCAAATCCATCGCTATTTTCGGGTGAACTGGTCCATGTTAATCGATAAGAATACCCTTCCTCATCATCGCCACTTTCTTCCCAAGCGTACATTTCCGCATTGCGATTCAGCTGAATGGCTGAAATCGGTTTTAAATAGGGATCATCGCCTAAAAATTGGTCGGCTTCAATGGTGCCGGAAAGGGCAACCAACTTACCGTCATTCTCCGCGTCGTAGCTCTCGCCTGTAACCGGCACACTTTCGGCCGCAATAACAGATAAATCGACACGACCTTCATTGATCCATACCACATAAAATGCGGCGAAAAACAGAATTAAACCGAGTGGAATGGCGATTAAGCCACAACCTTTTCTCTCACTACTCATAAAAACCTCCAATCAAAACACAGCCTGTCATTGTTTCACGATTAGAGGATAAATGAAAGCAAACAATTTTGTCACTCAAAAGTGTGCAATTAAAGTCAATCCGCTTTAGGAATCATCAAAGCGTCTAACACTTGGCATCCTTCGGCCGTTACCAAAAGCGGGTTGATGTCGATCTCAGCCAGCTGGCGACCATAGTCGGCCACAAAGGCATCAAATGCTAAAATCGTGTCGATCAGCCCATCAACGTTCATCTTTTCACGGCCGCGCGCCCCATCTAACAACGGGAACCCTTTGAGTTTGTGCAAAGCCTCGGCCGCCTTGTCACGGGTCAACGGCGGCATCACTGTAACCGCATCTTTAAAAATTTCAACGAAAATACCACCCAAGCCAATCACCAGCATCGGGCCAAACTGCGGGTCGTTGTTCATGCCTAACAGCATTTCAACACCACTGCTTAAATCCGCCATCGGTTGGATCAGGGCTTTCGGCCCCAAACGGCCGCTGATATCAGCATAGGCCGCACGAACCGCATCTGCATCTTTCAAGTTGAGCCGAATGCCGTCCGCTTCAGATTTGTGCAAAAGCCCGTCTGCGGCCGTCTTCATCACCACCGGATAGCCGATTGTGTGGGCAAATGTTTCAGCTTCGACAGCTGAACTGACTACTTTTTCAGGTGGCACCGGCAAGCCGTATCCGGCCAACAGCTGCTTGGCTGCATATTCTCCTAACGGTTTGTCACCCAACTGCACCACCGTTCTGTCACCATGATCGGCCGGTTTAAATGAATGATCTGCGCTAGCAAAAGCGGTAAATTCAGCCAAATGCCGTATCGCCTTCATCCCGGTTTCAGTCCCCATCAAAACCGGAATTCCGTTGGCCCGCAGCTGAGCCATCAGCCCATCATGCGCCCCGGCCGTCAGGTTAACCAAACCGGCAAACGGCTTCGTGATATGGGGCAATGCCTCCATCGCCCCATTCACGTAATCGTGAGACAAATAGCTGTCGCGGGCCAGATCCACAGCCAAACAGAGCAGGCCGGTTTTTGGATCCCCGTCCATCGCTAGCAAACAGTCTCGATAAGTGTCCTGAACGTTATGGCCAGAACCAAAGGCATCAAGCGGATTGTCCGGCTCAACCCCATCTTCAAGGATGCTGGCCAGCTTTTGATTCGTCTGCTCGTTAAACGTCGTGAGTTCAACCCCAACATTGGTCGCGATATCAACCAGCATCGACCGTTCACCACCTGACTCCATCAGCGCAGAAACGTTGGGGGTTGGCAGGCGTTGGATCATGCTGAACAGTTCCACCGTGTCCATCATCTCATCCAACGTAAAACATTGGCGCACCCCATATTTTTCAAACAGTGCTGCATAGGCTTCGGCCCCACCTGCCAGTGCGCCGGTATGGGCTTGCGCCATTAGTTGGCCTCGTTCGCTTAAGCCGGTTTTAAGGGCGATGATCGGGATCTTTTTCTCTAAGGCTTTTTGGAGTGCAGCAACAAAAAGCCCAGGATCCCGAACGGTTTCTAAATACATCGCCACCGCTTTGGTGCTGGGGTCATCAAGCACAAAATCTAGATAGTCGGCCGCCGTTAAGCAAGTTTCGTTCCCGGCCGAAATTACATAATTAAAGTCGACGTCCCGATTGTTTTGGGTCATCGAATCAAAGATGGTGCCGGAATGGGTGATCAAAGCCACACTTCCCGATTGCTTCTGCGGATCCACCGGATAGCCGGAAATCACGATACCGTTGGGTAGCGCATAGTAGCCCATCCCGTTGGCACCTAAAACCGCCATATCATAATCTTTGGCAACCTGAGCGATTTGACCTTCAAGCTCAGGATCACGGCCAGCGCCAACCGTAGGGTCACCAAACACCACGGCCGCCCCCACCCCCAACTCACCTGCCTCTTCCAAATATCCCAGCAAATGATGGTTGGCAACCGCCAATGCGATACAGTCAGGCACTTGGCGAATGTCTGTTAGGGATGGGTAGCACGGCACGCCAAACGCCTCGCTGTTTTTGGGATGCACTCCCATCAGCTGACCTGGGTAGCCGTAATCGACTAAGTTTTTGAGCACGGTGCCGCCAAAACTGCCTTCACGGGCGCTGGCACCTACTACGCAGATCGATTGGGCATCAAACAGTTTATATAAATCCATAATTTATTCGCCTGTCCAAACAGGATCACGTTTTTCAGCAAACGCTTTTGGCCCTTCTTCCGCATCGGCCGAGGCGAGCATTTTGTCGTAGATTTCAGCGTTGCCCGAACGCATAAAAGCGTAGCTTTCTTCCATGCTCATGTTGGCGGTGGCACGGGTCAGCTCTTTGACGGCCGCTAACGATAATGGCGCCCCTTGGATCATCGTTTCCGCATACTCACGCGCTTTTGCCATCAACTGATCTTGTGGCACAACGGCGTTGACCAGCCCCCACTTTTGCGCCTCTTCCATGTCCATCCGTCGGCCGGT
>JAHDEB010000324.1 GCA_020629055.1 Chloroflexota bacterium | reverse complement strand
AATCCTGCTTCAAGCTTCGCAAACGGTCGGCCGATGCATAAATGAGGGCCACCGCCAAAAGGGATATAGGCATACTTTTCAGAATTCGCGTAGTCAACAAGATGTCGATCTGGATCAAACCTGTTGGGTTGTGGCCAAAATGAGGCGTGCCGATGTATGGCGTAAGGGCAAACAACTGTGATCGCTCCGGCGGGTACCTCATACGGTCCGATCTTATCTGCGGCCTGTGTTTTGCGCGTAATCAACCAAGATGGGGGATAAAGGCGAAAGACCTCATCGATGGCGGCCGAACTGTATGGATGCTCATTGACGATTTGACTAGATACAGATCCATTGACCGACGCGATTTCATCTCTTATTTTCGCTTCTACTTTCGTATGCCTGCTCAATGTGCTCCACATCCAGCCCATACCGCTGGCGACAGTTTCATACCCAGCGATAATCATCGTGATGATTTCGTCTCGAATCGCTTGATTAGACAAGGGGTGTCCATTGTCGTCTCGGCCGTCTAAGAACAGGCTCAGCAGGTCATTGTGTTGAGCCGTAGATTGTCGTCGGCCCTCGATTAGATCGAAGATAATGCGGTTAACTTTGCGCAGCGTTCGGTTGAAACGGACGTTGCGAGGGGTGGGGACCCAAGTTGGGGGAGCCAACAGGTTTTGTGATCGATACACGACGTATTGCATCATGCTCAGAATCTCTTGCGAAAGCACGGCCGAGTCTTGGGTGAAGTCGATGCTGAACAAGGCTGACCCGACGATTTCGAGCCCCAAACGAAGCATTTCACCGTCTAAATCGACTTGAATTGAATCTTGCCCCTTCAGCTGGTCATGCCACCGGCCGTGCATACGGTCAATTGCGCTCGCCATCTGCTGCGCCATGCCATCTAATTTGCTTTTGTGAAAGCCGGGCTGTGCCAACCGCCGTTGCTGTTGCCAATAGTCTCCATGGGTTGTCAGCATCCCTTTTCCTGTGACGCGTGCGAAATTGTTGAATTGGAAGGTGTCCCGGCCGTAATTTTTCCAATTATCTAAAAAAACATGTTGGATATAGTCGGGATGATTGACAAAGTAGATGTCCCAGAACCCGACTTTCAGCAAACAGAAATCCCCCATCTCTTCCGCGATTTTCATGACAAACCCCAAGGTGTCTGTCTGCAGCTCCCTTGCTTCGGTTAGTGTGATGGTTCGTGTCGGGATCGGTTTTGTCATAGGCGATTAAACAGATTATTTTGAACGGCGACGCCGCTTGCGGTCGGCCGAGTGTGGTTTTGACAATTTTTCTGAGAGTTGGGCTTCAACCCGATCAGCCGCTTCGTTAATCGAATCTACCAAGCGTGTTCCTTTATTGATCCAGCTTGTTTTTAATTTCGGATTGCCAACCTCTCGCATGTTCGCTCTGATGTTCAGCAACGAGGTCTTGCTGATCCCTTGGGCTAAGAAAATTGCGGCCGCTGCGTCCGCTTGTGCATGTTCTAGGCCGATCTCGATTAGCCGTTCAGCGAGCTGGACCAAGCGTTGGGCTAGCTGAATCACATTGAGTGGAACTTGCGCAGCCCCAATGAGTGCATCTTCGATCGCTTGGGTTGTTGCTTTTTCGTTTTTATCGTTTTGATGGGACAAGACCATGATGACACGTTTGTACACATGGGCATCGTCATGCACAGCCTGCTCAAAATCAGTTTGCAGCTGCGCCGCTTGATCTAAGATCTCTTGTAATTCAGGGTGATGGTCCGCATATTTTCTGCGGCCCAAGCTTAGACCAGCTACCATTTGGGTGAGGGCCGCCGCTAACGCACCGGCTAATCCTGCTGCGCCGCCGCCACCGGGGGTGGGTGTGGCAGCTTTTAAATCGGTTAAGAACTGATTGATATCATTCATGGGATTCTCGCTTTCAAAGTTTTCTGAAAAATTTTATAACCGGTTTTTATTTTTAGCACGACTTTTGAAAAATCTGTACATTGATTTTCAGCCAGGGATGGAATTTTAACCGATGATGTTTTGGGTTTGTCTATGGCTCGAATCCTAAAAGAGGAAAAATTAAGGGGTAGGTCGCCCTGTCCGCATATACAACGCTGTTGGGTAGTAATAAGTCAGATCACGAGGATTGCACTCGAAAATATGTAAATTGTCGATATAAGCCCCTTCTCGGCCGACAGAGGCATCGGTACTGAGGTGAAAACGGAGGCGCAGATCGCCCGGATACGCGTCTAAACGGATCAAGTTTGTGGTCCAATCTTTATCACCGCACCAGGCGCGCTGATTGGCCAGTGAACTGCCCAAGTTGCTTGCGACGACCGCATCGTACGGATCGGTCACCGATTCGGAGTCAAGCGGCATCCACAACCCATCTCTTTCGATTTCAATCGCCAAGCCGTCATAACAGGTGGTGTTGCTCCCTTCAAGATCGCGCCACAGGTCAAATGATAGCCAGCGGGCGTCGGCTTCTCCGGCCATGCTGAGCTGCTCGGTTGCCATTTGCAACGTCGATGTGATCGCTGCGGCCGCCGCCATTGCCGAAGTGCTCCCCTCAGTAAATCGAGCTGTGGACGGTTCCCAAGATCCATTAAATCCCGATACCCAGAAGTCGTCTAAGCCATCTTCAAAGCCGGTTTGAAAAACGGTTGTGGGGGCTGTTCCGGCCGCGCATTGACCATATTCTGGCTGTGTATGAAAATGCCGAATGACCCATGGTCCTTCACTTTGGCCGTTGACCGGCCGGACGCGCCAGTAAAAATTCGTGTCTTTCGGCAAAGTATCAGGCGTTGTGAATTCAGCAGACGTTAACCCGGTATATCGGTGCAGAATTGTGCCAAACGTTTCGTCGGCCGAAATTTCAAGCTCATAAGAGGATGCACCGTTTACGGTGGTCCATGAAAACTTGGGTGTCCAAGAGACGTAAACTTCCCCTTGCCGGGGTGAAATAAGTTCGACTTGCTGGGTAATAAGGGGGACGACGTTGAAATTAACCCCGATTGAACCGACTTGACCGGGAGATGTGGCGGAAATGGGGAGCGTAAAAGAGCCAAGTGACAGATTGCTAATTGCAACCGTTACAGTAATTGCAGTTGTTGTCGGTGTGACGGCCGATGGGGAAATGGTCAAAATGTCGCCATCATCAAAGGGTCCAGCTTGCAAATTAACCGTATTCGTAAACCGATCTGTGGCTGAAACAAGGAAAGGGACCGATACGATTTCCCCCTCTGCAAATTCAAGGCTTTCTTGTACCGGAGACAGTAAAAAGCGCGGTTTATCTTGACAGGATGGGAATTTAAAGCTGGCGATGCGGGTCGACCAGGTTGAAGCTGGGTTGTACTGCCCGGTCGCCCAAAACGTGCACCCATCCAAAGGGTCAAGCGTCAGTGCATTGTAATCCCCATAGCGACTGCTGCCGTTTGACGCTGTACCGATGCCTATCGCCCCTTCTTGTGGGATGAGGGTGCCAAGGGGCATGTCGGCCGTGCGTCCGGTATAGAACAGAGATGGGAAGCGGGTGTCGCTAGAGACATTGTAAAGTAAGGCGATGTTTTGATTGATATCCATCCCGATCGAGCCCATCCAACGATGATCGTTATCTGGCGCTAAAACACCGCTTTGATTCAGCTGCCAGCTATTATTTAGCTGGCGAAGTTCGAACCAAAAAATCCCATGCTGATTGTTGCCGGTTACATCGGTTACCATATTGCCGACGATTGATTGATGCGTACCGTGGTTTAGGTAGCTGACCCGATGCATGATTACTTCCCGTACCGGGTCAAGTAGCTGGGAAGATGATGGTTGGGGGACACATCTGAAGCTGCCGACGCCGCACATCGTCGAGTCGAACTCATCTATTGGTATATTGGCGACTTGGTTGAATGAGGAGTTCGCTGGTGTGTCGAAGTCGGCCGTGAGCGACCAAATTTCGATAAAATCGGCCGAACTATCATTGCTAACATCATGAACCTCGTCATCGACATGGCGTAAGTAAAGCGGGGGGGCGTTAACAGGTGGTGGAACTATTCCATCTAAATCGACCGGTGTGAGCGCCTGAAAGCCGAATCCGGATAAAAGAGGTGGGGCGAATCGAATAAAACCGGCCGGTTGGCCTGCGAGCATATTTATCCTGTCGAACGCGTAAATCGCGGCTGCAGAATTTGGCCCCCCTTCATTGGCGCTGCCGATATACGCATTTGGCCACAGGCCATACTTGGGGTAGTCGGGAAAGTTGGGCATTGCAAATTGGTAAGCGTACCAACTGCCTAAAGGGTCGGCCGTTTGTGAAATGTAGTGACAAACGATATTGGCTGAAGTGGTGTTATGAAATTCACTCATAAACCAGCGATCGGCCAGTTGGTCGTAAATGACCAATGGATCGCCACCCCCGTCGGCGCACAATCCTGATCCTAATTGATCCAATGCGGTCACCGGCTGCACGAGGTTGCCTGACCTGTCAAATATCAAAAAATCAGACCCACTGACGGAGTTAACCATTTGAATGTAGTGATCTTTGCCAATCGCCCCAACCGTATCGGGTGGATTCACCCCGGTAAATCCTGAGCCCATAAAATTAAGCAGAGGGGTGGTAAATGTTCCGGTTGTTCCCACCGTATATTGTTGTGGGACAGGCTCAAGATTT
>JAHDEB010000323.1 GCA_020629055.1 Chloroflexota bacterium | reverse complement strand
GGATGTTGGGCCGGCCGCATGAGGGTGTTGTCGATGCCTAAGTCGGCCCGATAAACGGCCGAAGCTTCTTCCACATGCCCTTGTTCCATCAAAAGCGCGCCTAATGCGTGGCGTGGGGGCTGCATCCATGCCCATGGTTCGGTGTATTTCAAACCGTCGTATAGGGCCACACATTCCCGAAGGCGGTCAAAAGCGACGTCATAGTTTTCACGCCGATATTCTAGTTCTCCCGCTAACATCGCTGCCCCAACCGCTAAAATATCTGGGGCTGGGTTGTTAAAGATTTTTCGCTCTTCGGGCACCTTTGCCAGAGAATCCTTTAACTTTTGCTGCTGGTCTTCAGCATTTTGGATGTCGCCGCTGGCTGCATAAGCGACCCCTTTGGCGTAATGCCACATCGGTGTGGTGACGCAGTAAAAATCAGGGTCAGGTGGCAGCGGGGCATCGATTATTTCTTGCCATTTACCAAAACGGATATAGACGTGGACCTTCATCCCACTAAACGCTTCAAGATAGTTGACCAAGAATTGGTGATCGTGTGAAAGCCCTTCTTCAGGAATCATGTTGTCCATGAGTTCGGCAACTTCTAAGGCTGCTTCGTACTTCCCTTGAAAAAGGGCTGAGTAGACTTGGAAGTGCAAATTATGAAGCTTGTAGAGGGCGAAAATGCTGACAGTGTCATCGTAGGCACTGTACCGTTCATCGGCCGCACTTGCGTCTATGTTGGCCTGCAACGACTTCTCATACATGCCGCACAGCACATAGATGTGGGACGGCATATGAATTAAATGGCCCGCATCTGGGACAAGATTAATAAGGGTGTCACTTGCTTTTAAGGCCCGGCTCGGGTCTGGGGACATCTCTTGGGCATGAATGTAAAAATGGAGGAGTCCAGGATGAGGCGTTGCATCGGTTGTTTCAATTCGGTCTAGCGCCTTTTCGATGATATCAAGCGCCTCTTGGGTAGAGCTCCCTTCGGCCGGTGTTCCGTTTTCTAGATCCCACAACTGCCACGGCGTCCGGCACATCATCGCTTCGGCCGTTAATGCGCAAACGTCATCATCGTTTGGAAATTGCGCATAAACTTCTCGCATCGCATCGGCGTAGGCATCGTCCCATTCAGCAAAGACATCTTCCGCTACATCTGGTTCGGGGACATCGGGCGTTGGAAAGCGGGTCATTAGCCCTTTGATCAACGCTTTTTCAGCAGCGGTCGCCCCATCACAAAGACTGAACGCTTTTCGTGAAAGATCATGGGCTTGTTGAATTCCGCTGATTTGGCCTGCTTCGGAATAAGATGGCCACATTAAGTTGTAATAGGGCCCTATCGCATATGCCATGCCCCAATACCCCATCGGGCAATCAGGATCAAGATCGATGACCCGTTGAAAGCAGTTTTTCGCTTCTGAATGGTGAAACGCATAGCTCCACTTTAGTCCCCGATCAAACCAGATTTGGGCCTCTGTTGATCGGGTTGAAATCGGCCGACTGTATTCCCCTAAGTTAAAGTAATTATCCATTTATTCCTCGTATTCGATAGTCAATTATCTGCCGAAATTCCGGTTTGTCGAACGATTGTGCTTGTTGATTTATGGGAACTGTTACATATCACTGCAACCCCCTTTCAATTGTCTGAGAGAGGCGATTTTTTAAGAAGAAACTCTTCTACTTAAAAATATTCTATAAAATTATCGTGAGTGTCACGTTTTTTAAGAAAAATCAGTTTCTTTTTATCTGTTTTACAGATACTATGGGGTAGGAATAAACATAAATCGCTAGATCAAGATAATTTTCATTTTTCAATCCTTTTTACATCTCGACTTCTACAATCCATGAATCTATCTTCAATCTTTAATCCTGACTCGGTTGTTTTTATTGGTGAGTCTAACTTTGAGCCTCTGATACAACAGGCGATTCAAAACCGATTTTCTGGAAAACTTTATACCGTTTCGACAAACAGGTTCGATTTGCCGAATGTGAGCCATATTCAGTCGATTTCTGAGCTAGATGAACCTGTCAGCCTCGCTATTGTTGACGTTCCGGCCGCGAAACAGCTGAAAACAATTGAGTCGCTTTCTAAAGCGGGATGTGGTGGAGCGATTTGTATCGGTCCATCGGCAGCAGGGGACGCTTCGACCGTATTGTCTCAAGAACTTTTAGCCGAGGCAGATGGGATGCCGGTAATAGGATCAGGATCGTTGGGGTTGGCAAACTTTTTAGATAAATCGGTATTTTTCAAGCAAAATGTCGGCGGCACATCTGAGCCGAAATCAGGTGTTGCATTGATCGCTCAGGGGGATACTTTTCTCACCGATATCTGTACGGCCGATCGATCACTACCAGTTGCTTATGCTGTCGATGTAGGGTCGCAAGATGGGCTAACGATTGCTGACATCTTTAATTTCATGGTGGATGATGAGCGGGTTTCTGCTATTGGTCTGTACTTAGAAACGATTAGCAGTATTCCTGCCTTGAGTAGGGCCGCATTGCGAGCCGTGCGCAAGGGGCTACCTATCGTTGTCATCAATGGGGGGCGAACGGCGGCCGATGATATCGCTGTTTCGGCCCTGTTTAGTCGCTGGGGATTTGTCGAATGTGCGGGCCAGGAAGAAGCGCTTGAAACCTTAAAAATGCTGGTTATTGCCGGGCGCCCATTAGGACGACGGATCGCACTGAGTACCAATTCTAGCTCTTATGGCTTGCAAGGGATCAATGCGGCCGAGAAGGTCGGCCTGCGGGTCTCGAAGTTGCCTGATCGCATCGTCAATGCTTTAAGCGCCATCCTACCAAAGGGGGCAAAGCCACAAAACCCGCTTAACCTACAGGTTGATGGTGGGCGTGAGCGAGAAGCTTTGGATGCGTTTTTTCAAAGCGAGGCGGATATGGCCGTGCTCGTCATGCGTTACCCATTGGGAGACGAAAAGGCGCAAGCGGAATGGCATGAGACGGTTGATGCGTTTGCCAAAAGTGCGGCCGAGCAGCAGTTGCCCTGCGCTTACATCAATGTGCTTGCTGAAGGGTTGCCCAGAGATGTGCGGGAGTCGATGATTGCCAATGGGATGGCGCCTCTACAAGGGTTACAGCATGGGTTTACCGCTATTTCCAATGCGTTCCACTTTGTTGATCAAGAGATCCGACTGGCGCAGCTGCCCGCTGCCGCGATCGAAACCCCTGAACCGCTCCATTTACAAAAGTTTTTACAGCTAGACGAGGCGCAAGGCAAAGCGGCGCTGGCTAAATTTGATGTGGCCGTGCCAAAGTCACTGGTGATTAAGGATGCGCGGACAATCGATATTACCGATTTGTCTTATCCGCTGGTTGTAAAGGCGATGTCGTCTGAGATGACCCACAAAACGGAACTTGGGGCGGTCAAATTAAACATTCAATCTGAAGACGAAGTTCGCCAAGTCATTTTTGATATGAACGATTGGATCGAGGCGATTCGGGCGACAGGCTATCTAATCGAAGAAATGGTGATCGATGGGATGGGAGAGCTTTTGATCGGCATTCGTACCGTTCCGGAGATTGGGCAGGTGTTAACGATGGCGGTTGGTGGGGTTTCTGTAGAACTCAATCAAGATGCGACTCTTTTGATCTTGCCGACATCGAGCTCTGAAATTGAGCATGCGTTGCGCCAGCTGCGACTCTTCCCATTGCTGACCGGATGGCGTGGCAAACCGGCCGCCAATATCGACAAGCTCGTGCAGACCGTTGCAATGATTGCTGGATATGCATTTGGTCAACGCAAGCGTTTGTATGCACTTGAAATCAATCCGCTCATTGTCCGCCCTGACCCTCATCGGCCGATTGTTGCTGACGTGGTCATTCAATTGGGTAAATCTGAAGACGAGGATTAGCTGGGCTTGAAATCATAAGGGATGCCTACAGATAGGGGAAACTACATCACTACCTATAATATCAAGCCATTCGACACAAATCGCCGACGTCCTAAAGGACGCTGCTAGCACAACGGCCTGCGGCCCCCAAAAACTCATTAGTCAGTGCAAAATCCTATAATAAATCACCGATGCCTGCTTTGTTTCGCTCCCCGAATTTGACAATTTGATTAAATAATATATGATTTTCCGCTGTGGAAGATATTTTACTGTTTGAAAACCGGGCGTTGACGACGGCCGACACAGTTGCAAACCGATTGCGCGCAGAGATTCTGCGTGGCGATTTAAAGGTAGATCAGGTGCTGCGCCAAGATAAAATCGCCTCTCGGCTAGGTACGAGCACGATTCCGGTACGGGAAGCGCTTTTTCAACTGAATGCCGAGGGTTTGGTTGAATTCATCCCCAATCGGGGGGCGTTTGTTTCGCGCTTGTCGGCCGAAGAGCTGCGGGAAATATATGATTTGCGGCTTTCACTTGAATCTTTGGCGTTGAGTAAAGCGATGCCACGGCTGACAGACGATCATATCGAGCAGGCTGAAGCGATACTTGAGCAGATGGATTTAGAACGGGACATCATTAAGTGGGGAGAGCTGAACTGGAATTTCCATCGGGTTTTGCTCGAACCGGCCGGAATGCCTCGTTTGATCGGTATGGTGCGAAATCTGCATCTCAACTTAATCCGTTTTTTGCTGCAAAACGTCTCTGCACCGGAAGAAATCGAA
>JAHDEB010000073.1:21858-27596 GCA_020629055.1 Chloroflexota bacterium | reverse complement strand
TGGTTAAAAAGCAACCCAAATGACCGGGATTTCAAGTGAAATCAACTTGTTTGAGCATAAGATCCCAGTCATGCTGACGCTGACAGGGATCGAAGCGGTTAAATGAAACTTAGGTTATACAGGTGGATAAAAAAAGAGGCGGACCAGAATTTTCTGGTCCGCCTCTTTTTGCATAGCCTGATCTAAATAAAGGGTGTGGCGCTTTACGCGTTTGTCATGACTTTGGGCCCCGCTGCCAAAATTGTGCTGTCAACGTCATATTTCTCGAAGTTGGCGACAAAGCGTTGAACAAGGTCTTGGGCCGTTTTGTCATAGGCCGCTTTGTCTGCCCAAGTATTGCGCGGGTTCAATAGTTCGTTGGGTACTTCGCGGCATGCGGTTGGAATATACAAACCGAAGTGGGGTTCTTGGTTGTAATATTCATCAGCCAATGTTCCGTCTAGAATCGCATTGATCATCGCACGTGTGTATTTGAGTGACATGCGGTTGCCAACGCCGTAGGGGCCACCGGTCCAACCGGTGTTGACCAACCATACGTCTGCACCATGTGCATCGATTTTTTGACCAAGTAGTTCTGCATACCTTGATGGGTCTAAAGGCAAAAACGGTTCGCCAAAGCAGGTGCTAAATGTGGCTTCAGCGCCGGCACTCATGCCCGCTTCTGTGCCTGCAACTTTGGCCGTATAGCCGCTTAAGAAGTGGTACATCGCCTGTTCACGATTTAATTTGCTAACGGGGGGCATTACCCCAAACGCATCGGCCGTTAAGAAGATGACGTTTTTAGGGTGTCCTCCTCTACCAGAGAGCTTTACATTTGGAATGCTAGTAATCGGGTATGACAAACGGGTGTTTTGGGTGATTGAAACGTCGTCATAATCGATTTCACGGGTGACTGGGTCAAACCCGACATTTTCGATAATCGTCCCAAACATGCTGGTGGTGCCATAGATTTCAGGCTCTTTTTCGGCCGACAAGTTGATCGCCTTGGCATAGCAACCCCCTTCAATGTTAAAGACCCCTTTGTCTGTCCATGCATGTTCATCATCACCAATTAAATGGCGAGACTTATCGGACGACAATGTTGTTTTTCCGGTGCCTGATAGACCAAAGAATAGGGCGGTGTCACCCGTTTCACCTTCGTTTGCCGAGCAGTGCATTGAAAGCACATTTTGCAGCGGCAATCGATAGTTCATGATACCGAAGATCCCTTTTTTAATTTCACCGGTGTAATAGGTGCCACCGATCAAAATCAACTTCTTGGCTGGGTGAATCAGGATAAACGCTTCTGATCGAACTCCATCTTTTTCAGGATCTGCTTTACAGCCGGGAGCTTGCAAAACGGTGAATTCTGTTTCAAAGTTATCAAGCTCTTCATCTGTGGCCTGAACAAACATGTTGCGCGCAAACCAACTATGGTAAGCCATTTCGGTAATGATGGTGACCGGCATGCGATAGGTTCTGTCTTGCCCAGCGAAACAGTTTTGAACGTAAACATGTTTTTCAGCTAGGTAATCTTGGACTTTGCCCAACATGTGGTCGAAGACGTCTTCGCCTATCGGCTGGTTGATATCGCTCCAATAAATATCGTTTTCAGATGATGGCTCTTTGACGATAAATCGATCTTTTGGGGTTCGCCCCGTGTACTTTCCGGTGCGAACAATGAGGGGGCCGTCTTTTGAAACAGAACCTTCACGGTTTAGGATCGCTTTTTCGTACAGCTGAGGGGTTGTTAGCTGCCAATACACACCAGCGACCTTTTCAAGTCCTAGTTCTGGTGCAAGTAAATTTGATGATTTCGTATTTGTGCTCATGGGCTGTTTTTCTCCTAACAAATATTCCTAAAACTTCAACCAATGAGATGATCGGGTTGATTGTGAATTGGTAGAATTTAAATTTAAAGGGGTTTATCTTGTGGTTGTAAAGACACTGTAGAGCATAAAGAACCAAGATACGGCAGAGTTACAATGCAGGTAAACGTTCAAACTTTGTCAGGACTTTTCCAAAGTCAGTCACTTATTCGCGCAAGCCTTTGGCATGCGCCCGTAACATTTTGAATGTCTAGGTTTTGGCGCTTTAACGCCAAAACCTAGACATTAGAAAGAGTGATCAGGCATGCCAAGGGCTTGCCCAAGAAAAACAAATGATTTTGGAAAAACCCTACAACCCTACAAACTTTGTTAGGGATATTTTCGTTCTTGTTGTAAAATCACACTGGTCAATAACTTCAAATCAGTTGATTCATATCATCAACTGTGTTCAGAGCCTTGTGTAAATTTGAAGTTCGGTTGCTAAAAGATTTATGGCAACCCATTGAAGAAGTACATGAGACTTCATTATTGACCAAGAAAATTTTCATCAATCCATCTTTGATGTGACATTAGGCAACACCCACCGCCACGATCACAATTACGCTTAAAGCCACCCATTATGCAAATCCCTTTGTCTGGAACATCGGATCAAGAACTGTCTAATTTAATCCGTAAAGAATTGAAAAACTATCATTTGGCTGACGAGCTGCCTCACGAGACCCTGTCTAACTGCCGGTCTGTCATTGATCAGCTCGAAACACAATCTCAGCCAAACGCATCGTTTGCCAAACGTTTAGCACTCAATATTGTGCTTGAAAAGGCGCTTGCAGAGACGCACAAAGAAAACAAAGAGTTAGCCACCCTACTACGCAAACGGTATCAAGACCGAGAAACAATCCCAGATGTTGCGGCTCATTTTCACATGAGCCAAGCGACCGTTAGCCGACGGACCGATAATGCCCTTGACGCATTGGCTGGGAATTTCCGCAAGATAGAAGGGTTGGCATGGGAGTCTTGGTTTAACCGATTGGAGTCACGTTTACCAGCCAAACTTTATACTTATTTGGTTGGTGTTAAAAAGATCGAAGACCGGGTCATTGAAAAGTTGAGTGACCCAGACGGGCCGGGCGTTGTGGCCTTGGCCGGTATCGGGGGGATTGGTAAATCCTCTTTGGCGGACCAGATCACCCGGAAATTAATTCGGACTGGGCGATTCTCAAACGTGGGGTGGGTCACGTTTAGACCAGATAACGAAGGGTATCTTCTAGAGCCTAACTTAATCAAAGCCCAGCTGGTCAATCTGATGGCTCAGTCCCTTTTGCCCAATGCTGGACCGTTGACAACAGAACGTCAGCTGGAGCGGTTGGCCGATCAGCTAAAAAGCGAATCTTATTTAGTTGTTGTCGACAACCTTGAAACACAGGCGGAAGCGGATGAGGTGGTGCAGTATCTGAATGGGATGGTGAATCCGAGTCGGTTTATTATTACGACGCGGGCGAAACCGGAAAGAGGCACTTGCTTAGACCTTGATCTAACTGAATTAAGTAGTGAAGATTCACTCAACTTAATGCAACAATATTTAGAGACCACGGGGCAGACAAAGGTTGGTGAAGTTGACCGAGTCACCTTAAACAAGATCTATAAAATCGTTGGTGGTAATCCTTTAGCCTTGAAAATCACGGCCGGGCTGATGCAATGGATGCCTTTAGAGCGGATATTTCTTGATTTAGAAAAAGGGCGTGGGGATGCTGGAAAAATCTACCATGCGATTTTTTGGAATACCTGGGAGACGCTGTCCCAAGATTCACGTTTGCTGTTACAGGCGATGTCGATTATGGGGGCAACAACCGGGGCCGCTGCCGCTCAGATGCAAGAATCGAGCGGCTTGCCCGACTCTAGCTTTTGGAGCGCCGTAGATGAATTGATCATTCGCTCGATGTTAGAAGTGAGAGGCTCTGCGAGCAGCAGGCGTTACGCGATTCATCGGCTGACGGAATCTTTTATCGAGACTGAAATAATCAATTTTGATGAGGATTGAGCCGGAGATGGGGGATGGAAGAAACAAACAGAGAGAGCCGAATCCGTTTAAGATAATTGTCAAAAACAACCTGCAATATTGGATCCGCCGATACCCATGGGAAAAGATGCCAGATGTGGCGGAATTGGCCGTTGAAAAAGAAAATATTATCAAGGCGATCCAGACCGGCATTCGCTTTAAATCAGTCTACTACTTGGCCGTCCATCTTCTATTTATATCTACAGACATTATGTTGCACGTGGGGACGCACCATCAGTGGGCTCGACTCATCGAACAAGCACTTGAACGCTGTCCGGCCAACGGTGCGCACTTGCGTCGGCGGCTGCAATTGTGCCAGGCCAAGCACCTGTTTTTAGACGAAGAGTTTGAAAAACTAAATATAAAGCTAACGGAGTGGGCCGGATGGGCAGAAAAGGACCAAGATGCCGACCTGTTGTGGGAGTTTAAATATTTGTTAGGGATGGTTCGGTGCGAGCTAGATAATTTTGCGGAGGCCCAGGAATGCGTCGATGATATCGTGCTTATTTCAGAGAGCTTTACATTGCTGAACCCGCACCTGTGCAAAGGCAAGATTGCGACGTTGGGTGCCAAAATTGCAGTTTCTCAGCAACATTTAGAACAGTCGACTTACCTTCTTGATTTGGCATTACACCATCTGCAAAAATGTGGTGCTGATTTTTATTTGGCGATTGCGCTGCAGCTGTCTGGGTTGTTTTATGAAAAGCAGCAGAAATTCGATGCCGCACTGGTTTCGTATCGGCAGGCGGTTGAGTTAATTCCAGAAGGATTCAGCTTTGAGCTGCGCAGCAGTTTGCAAGCGAGCACGGCCCGGATTTACTTGATCAAAAAACAGGTTGATCTTGCTCAGAGCATGTTGGAAGAGATGGATTTTGGCATGATGCGGATTTGGGGATGTCATCATATTCATTTAGAGGCGGTTCTGCTACTTAGCGATGTGATGCGTATGAAAGGGGCCAATGATCAGGCGGATTTAATTTTAGAAAGTGTAGAAACATTGCGTGCCGAGCTATCCGAATCGACCAAGCAATAGCTATCACATTTTACTGGCATAAACATCACCTGAAAGTTCTAAATTTCCTGCGACAATCTCTTGTATAATAAACCGGATGCTTAGTTTAGAGTTACCGATTATTCCACCAGAAGAACGCCCCGAGCGTAAAGATGCGGCCGAGAATAGACATTTAATCTTGGCGACCGCATCCCGTCTGTTTGAACAGAAAGGGGTGGAAAATGTTTGCATGAGCGAGATCGCCAAAGCTGCAGGTGTCGGAAAAGGGACGTTGTATCGTCGCTTTAGCGGCAAAGGTGACCTTTGCTTGGCCTTGCTCGACTCAGAATTGATGCGGTTTCAAGACACAGTGCTCAATACGTTTCGTCAGCAGACGGCCGATGGGCTAACCGGTTGCCAGCGGCTTAACTGGTTTATTGACCATGCGGTTCATTTTACCGATACCCATCTGTCTTTAATGGTAGAGATTAGCGATGTGGGTAGTGATCAAGCTGTACAAGACATTAACCAGCCTCATTTTTGGATGGAGATGACGGTAAAAGCATTGCTGCAGCAGATAAAAGATGGGGGAGAATTATCGGCCGATTTAGACTTAGACTACGTCACAAGCGCGCTATTGTCCCCGTTGGATGCCCGCATTATGAAAGCCCATCGTGTAAACCGAGGGTTTTCGACAACACAAATTAGTCAAGGCTTGCAAAGCCTGATCAACAGCCTGTGCCATTAGGGCTACCAATCAAATAACAATTGACATAACCGTCGTTTAAAATGGCAAACCAACAACTTTTTTTCAAGTGGAACATAATGGGAACCTATGACGTTTTAGATGGAGCATACCAATAGAGGTCATTTTATCTTGCTG
>JAHDEB010000073.1:14412-21758 GCA_020629055.1 Chloroflexota bacterium | reverse complement strand
GGAACCTATGACGTTTTAGATGGAGCATACCAATAGAGGTCATTTTATCTTGCTGAATTCAAGCGGAGACCAAACGAAATGTTTAAACCAACAAAAACTTATTTAATCCTTCTTTTATTACTCATGTTATTAGGCGTTGTGGCCTGTGGCGGATCAGAATCGGTTGACCCGACTGACGTTGCAACCGAGGAACCTTTGCCGACATGGACCCCCCGGCCGACAAGCGAGCCGGTGCCTACACAGCCCCCAACCGCAGTCCCAACAATTGACCCTGCGACTGTGGAAACAGATGTTGATTGGGAGCCTCAGCCGATTTTATTTAGCCCAGCGCCTGGTGAAGAGACTTTGCTAAACGGTGCGATTACGATCCGTTTTGATCAGCCGATGGACGAAGCATCGGTTGAAGACGCTTTTGAAATTGAACCATTGGTCGATGGCGCCTTTTCGTGGCCACGTCCCGATTTGGTGATATTTACCCCCGATAATCAGCTAGAACGAGAACAGCAATATCAGGTGCGTTTATCTGATTCGGCCAAAGGGGCAAATGGCAAACAGATGCGTGAAAGTGTGAAATTCGAGGTGCAAACTGTTGGCACTCTAGAAGTCAGCAGCATTATTCCGGCCGACGGCACAATCGATGTGCCCACCGATGGTGCGATTACGATTCTGTTTAATCGGCCGGTCGTCGCTTTGGTTGCGACACAAGATCAGGCCAGCCTGCCGGTTCCGATTCAAATCGAGCCACCGATCGCGGGTAAGGGAGAATGGATTTCAACCAGCATCTTCCGTTATGTTCCAGAAGGTGGTTTTGCCGGTTCTGCAAATTACCAAGTGACGATCGCGAGCGGATTGACCGACGTCACCGGAGCTGAGCTAGTAGAGGGAGGCGTTAGCAACTTTTCGACGATCGCCCCTAGAGTAGAAACGGTTATGCCGTATGAAGGTATGGGGAACTGGCCTTTAGAAAACCCGCTGGAAGTTACGTTTAACATGCCGATGAATCGGGAGCAAACGGAACGGGCGATTCGCCTAGACCCGGCCGTTGATCTTTCATTTGAATGGTCTAACGGAGACCGCCGCGTGAAGGTTATTCCGGCCGAAAATCTGCAAATTGACACCGGCTATCAATTGATAGTCGATCAATCGGCCGCCCCTGCAGGTGGACAAGGTGGTTTAGACCAGCGTTATGCATTTGAGTTTGCCACTGTGCCACTCCCGGCCGTGGTTCGCACCGAGCCGAACCATCGTGAGCGCAATGCTTATCCGAATGGGTATATGAGCATTGAATTTTCAGCACCAATGGATTGGAGCACCATCGAAGATCAGCTCATTATCGAGCCAGAGCCGAAAAAAGTACGCTACAACTATGGTGAAGGATCTGTCTGGTTAGGGGTTAATTTTGCGATGCGCCCCAGCACCGATTATGAAATCACGATTCCAGCTACAGCGGCCGACCCATATGGGAACACGCTGGGTAAAGATTACACATTTAGATTTAAGACAGCTGAATCGGACCCATCGATACGTCTAGGCATTCCGTTTAGTATCAATGTGTTTAGCAGCAGCTTTGTGCCTCAAATCGACTTAGACTACATCAACATTAATGAGCTGGATCTGAAGCTAAACAAAATAGAGGGGCAGAACGAGCAGCTGTTTTATGGTAGCTGGTGGGACGATGAAAATCAGAGCGAGCTCGTGCGCGAATGGAGCCGGCCGGTTGAAGATGTACAAAACGAATTTGGCACAGTCCGATTGGATTTAAACAATGGGCAGGTTTTGCCGACCGGTATTTATCAGCTGCAGATTACGTCTAAACAACTGCGCTACTATGACGCAGGTCGTTATGCGGAAAATCGCTTATTGGTTATTGCTGACACTAATTTAGTCGTCAAAGAAACGGTCGACGGTGTGTATGTGTGGGCGACCGATATGGCAAGCGGCCAAGCGGCTGCTGGTCGGGAAATCTCGTTGTTCAGGCAAAATGGGTCGACGATTGGCACTCAGACAACCGGCCCAGACGGTATCGCTTATTTTGGGGATGTGGTCCCTGAACGGTATGGATTCGAAGGGGTGCTGGCGGTGACCGGCGAGCAGGGCTCTGCTGGATTTGGCATTGCGGGCACGATGTGGAACCAGACGATTTCACCATGGGAATTTGGCGTGGCTGTTGAATCTGGTCGTGAGCTATCTCAGGTTAGCTATCTGTATTCAGATCGGCCGATTTATCGCCCTGGGGACACCGTTTATTTCCGTGGCGTGGTGCGTGGGCAAGATTACGGTCGCTATGCGGTTCCCGCTAATCAAAAAATGACCGTTGCGATAAGTGAACAAAACTTCTACGGTCCAAGCGAGCCCTATTTTGAAGAGATTGTGGTGAACTCCGGTGAAGATGGGCTGTTCTATGGGGAATTTGTGTTGCCGGAAGAGGCGCTCCCTGGCCAATATCAGCTCAGCTCTAACAACGGCGGTGACAACGCTTTTGGGTATACCTCAATTCAGGTAGCAGAGTTTCGCAAGCCAGAGTTTGAAGTCGCGGTTGAAGCGACTGAGAGTGATTTGCTGCGCGGTGATAGCGGCAGCGTGACTGTACAAGCAGATTACTTCTTTGGCGGTGCCGCCAGCGACCTAGCCGTCAACTATACGGTTTTCGATCAGACCTTTCGCTACAGTTACCCAGAACCGTATCGTTTTTCGACCATAGATTATTATTTCTGGGAGCCATACCAACCGGCACCACAGATCCCGATCTTTTCCGGGAATGGGATCACCGACAAAGATGGTCAGCTGATTATCGATTTGCCGGCCGACATGCTAGAGAATGCCGAGGCTGGTAGCCGCAATGTGATCATCGAAGCGACGGTGTTTGATGTCAACTTCCAACCTTTCTCGGCACGCACAAATCTAACCTATCACGTTGCTGAAGCTTATGTCGGTATCCAATCTGACCAATACGTGGCCGAGTCGGGCGATCCGGCCGGGTTCAGCGTGGTCACCGTAGATTGGGACGGCGAGCCATTGGGTGATGTTGCCGCCTCTGCCACTTTGTATAAAAGGGATTGGGAGCGCAATGACGATGGTTGGTACGAACCGGTGGATACCCCTGTAGATGGGACAACGGTTGAATTCCGAACCGATAGCGAAGGGCGCGCCAATCTTGAATACATCATTTCAGATGGTGGAAATTACAAGGTTGAAGTGTCGGTGACTGACAACGGTGGCCGTATGCACCAGAGCTCTGCGTTGATCTGGGTGACCGGTGCCAACGCTCGCTGGCGGGTGCAGGCTGAGTCTAAAACGATGCAGCTGATTCCGGACAAAGCGGAATATGCTGTGGGTGAAACCGCCCGTTTGTTGGTGCAGTCTCCTTTTGAAACGGAACAGACCGCTTGGTTAACAATAGAGCGAGGCAAAGTTTTAGAGCAACGCCAAATCACAATCAATGGCACGGGCGACTCGATTGAGATTCCGATTACGTTGGACCATTTGCCGAATGTGCATGTGACCCTGACAACGATCAAGCCGGAAGAAACCGGTGATAGCAAATACAGTGACATGCGTTTTGGTATCATCAACTTGCCGGTCAAAATCGACCCGGTTCTGTTAAACGTCGAAGTGACCCCTCGCTTGCCGGAGTCCGGCCTGTTTGGACCGGCCGAAACCGCAATTTTTGACATCAAGATCACCAATCAAGCTGGTCAGCCGGTTCAAGGCTCACTTTCTTTGGCCTTGGTCGACAAAGCGATCTTCGCCCTAGCGAGTGATTCGGCCGTACCGATCGCTGATGCGTTCTACAGCCCACAGTGGTTGCGGACCCAAGTGGGTGCGACGCTCAGCTTCTCGGCCGAAGGGTACGAGCTGCCTGACGAGATCTTGGCTGCAATGGGTGGCGGTGGCGGCGCCCCAGAAGCGGCGATGGCAGATGATGCCGGTTTAGATATGGCGGAAGAAGAAGTTGAGGTCATGATGGATGTTGAGGCTGTATCAGAAGTTTCGCGTTCTGCAACTGTTGAGAAGCAGAGTGCGCAGCCGCCGGCCGGAATTGCGGTTCGGTCTGATTTTAAAGATACGGCTTATTGGGAAGCGGTTATCACCACAGACGGCAATGGTCAGGCTGTGGTCGAGATCCCACTACCCGATAACCTAACAACGTGGCAGCTGCATGCGAAAGCGATTACCGGCGAGACCTTGGTCAATCAAACGAGCAGCGAGATTGTTGTGCAAAAGCCGCTTTTGGTGCGGCCGATTACTCCTCGCTTCTTTACCGTAGGTGACGTGGCTGAAATCGGGACGGTGGTGAACAACAACACCGCGGCCGATATTGAGGTCAACGTGCTGGTTGAAGTGACCGGCGGTACGTTTGAAGGGGAGCCAAGCGGCACCTTAACCATTCCGGCCAACGGTAGCGCGGTTTTCCGGGTTCCATTGCGGGTTGATGACCGTGAAGTAGATTTTGTTGATTTTACCGTCACCGTTTGGAACGATGATTTTAGCGACGCCAGCAAACCGTCGTTTGGCTTTGGCCCAGACCAGCTGATTCCGGTTTATCGTTATAACGCAGAAGATGTGGTGGCGACCTCGGGCGTATTGTCTGGGGATCAGACCCGCCGAGTTGAAGCGGTGCTGTTGCCGGAAGGTGTGGATACCGATTCTGGCGACTTCCGCTTTAAGCTGAATGGCTCGTTGGCGGCGGCCGTGTTTGACGGTTTAGACGTCATCGAAAGAGAGCACTATGACAGCGCCTGCGCCCATGCGGTTGCATCACGCTTATTGCCAAACGCGACAACCGACCGAGCGATTACGCAGCTTAACTTAGACGAACCGGAGTTGGCGGCGAAGTTGGCCGATCTGATTCCAGTTGATATTCAAGCGTTGGCTGACGCTCAAAAAGGTGATGGTGGCTGGGGCTGGTGTTATCGGCCTGAAAGTACAGCTTGGTTTAGCGCCTATGTGCTGTTGGCCCTTGATCGGGCGGCCGACGCCGGTTACGACGTGCCGGCCGACATGCTAGACAATGGGCTGCGCTACTTGCAAAGCCAGACAGAGAATCCGGCCCGATTTAGTGGCAACATGTGGCAGGCAAACGCCCAAGCGTTCTACCAATATGTGTTGGCTGAATTAGGTTCAGGCGATGCTCAAGCGATCGCGGAACTTTACGACAACAACAAAAGCAACTTAGACAGCTACGCCAAAGCGTTGTTGGTTATGGCTGCAGATAGTGCTGGTGGAGACCGGGGAACGGTTGAAACGATCTTAGCTGATCTAAACAGCACCGCTTTTGTTAGCGCGACCGGTGCCCATTGGGAAGATGATGACTACAGCAACTTGAGCAGTGACGTACGCGCCACAGCGATGGTGTTGATGGCATTTGCCAATGCGGACCCCGATGCAGCGTTTGGTCCGCAGGCGGTTAATTGGCTGATGGGGGCGCGCAAAGCCCAAGTTTGGCGCTCGACCCACGATACAGCTTGGGTGTTAACGGCGTTAACCGACTGGTTGGTTGAAACGGGTGAACTGGATGGGGATTACACCTATTCGGTTCTGCTCAATGGTGAATCTCAAGTCGATGGTGCGTTTGCTAGGGCTAATATCGCTGAAACAGAAGAGGCTTCAATTTTGGTTGGTGAGTTGAACACAACCGATGTGAACTTCTTCGAGTTCCAACGCAATGGCGAAGGGCGCTTGTATTACAACGCATGGCTCGACACGTTTATTCCGGTTGATTTGGTTGACCCGATTGACCGTGGGTTAAGCATCGAGCGGCGTTATTATGCGGCCGATTGTGACTCGTCGAGCGAAACGTGTGAAGAGATTAGTGAGATCGCAGCTGGGCAACAGGTGCGGGTTGAACTGACTGTTATCGCCAAGCGAGACTTGGTTTACGCCGTGATCGAAGATTACTTCCCGGCCGGTGCCGAAGCGGTTGACCCGAATTTGGGCAACGCCAGCCAGTTTGCCGAGGAAGGGATCACTCAAGATGTATCTAGAAGCTATTGGTGGTGGGGCTGGTGGTCGTTTGATCGCATCAGCTACCGAGATGAACGGATTACGTTTACCTCGAACTACCTGCGCTCAGGCACTTACCGGTACACCTACACGCTCAACGCGATTTTACCGGGCGAGTATCAGGTGCGGCCGACGTTCGGCTATGAAGAGTTCACCCCGGAGGTGAACGGCCGTGCGGCTGGTAAGGTCTTTTCGATTACTCAAGAAACTGAAGAGTAGATAGTGGTCCATCGATGGACAATTTGCGTGCTTTAGAAACGAAAAGTCTTTTGAAACCGAGGTCGGCATTCCAGGGTTAAATCAGACTTTTCGTTTCTGGCACCGTTAAGCTACAATTGGGTTGTAAATTAAATTTAGACAGCATGACCCCAAGGAATCTAAAGTTCCTTGGGGTCTTTTTTTATGACCAAATTTTCAAACAACGTCCAAGGTATCATCTGGATTGTCGTTGGCATGTTCATCTTCTCGTTTCAGAACATCGCCATCAAATCGCTCAGTGGCGGCTACCCGGTGTTACAAATCGTCATTTTGCGCAGCCTTGTGGCGTTGCCAGCAACTATTTTGTTGTTTTGGTTTGAAGGGAATCGGGGCCTGCCATCGACGAGTCAAAAACGGCTTGAATATCTGCGCGGATTTTTCCTTTTTATTTCGTACACGACCTATTTTATGGGGCTTTCAGCATTGCCTTTGGCCGAGGCCGCATCAATTCGTTTTTCAGCCCCTTTAACCATTACAGCCCTGTCGGTTTTTATGCTGGGTGAAAAGGTTGGTCCAAGACGCTGGGCCGCTTTGCTGGTTGGATTTTGTGGTGTGCTGTTTATTGTTCGGCCGGGGACGAGTAGCTTTAATGCGGGCAGTATTTATGTTTTTGTGGCGACGATTTTTTATGCGCTGTCCCTAATGCTGACCCGCCGCTTGAAAGAGCATGACAGCAGCGCGACGATGGCCTACTACAGCACGCTCGTTTACCTGTTATCTGCATTTATTTTGGCCCCAATTGCGATCGGGGTTGGGGAAATGCCAGACGCTCATCCGAGCATCGCATTTTTGTTTCGGGCATGGTCAACCCCATCCATGTTTGACCTAGCGATTATGTTAGGTTTAGGCGTGGTATGGGCAACTGGGATGTTTGTGGTGGCAAAAGCGTATAGCCTCGCACTCGCCTCAGTCGCTTCTCCGTTTGAATATGTAACCCTACCGATTAATGTGATGTGGGGTTATATTATCTGGAGCGAGGTCCCGACGATTGCGACTTGGATCGGAGCGGCCCTGACGTTGGGCAGCGGGCTGTATATTCTGTGGCGTGAGACGCAGTTGAAAAGCGAGCGGGTGGCTTCGCCCCG
>JAHDEB010000073.1:0-14312 GCA_020629055.1 Chloroflexota bacterium | reverse complement strand
CTAAAGGAACAAATGAAACTTTACACATCTCCAAAATCTGGAAACGGCTACAAGGTCGAACTGTTTTTGAACTTGCTTAGGCTAGAGTTTGAACGTATTTACGTCAAAATCGACTATGTCAACAATAGTCATAAATCGGCCGAGTATTTGGCCATTAACCCGCGGGGACAGGTCCCATCTTTAGTTGATGGAGAACTAAGCGTCTGGGAATCACAGTCGATTTTGGTTTATTTAGCAAAAGCATATGGGGCTGACCATTGGTTGCCGCAAGACCCGGCCGGACTGGCTGAAACGATCCGTTGGCTGTCGTTTTCTGCGGCCGAAGTTGATGGGTTGGCTGCGGCACGACGCATCCGGCTGTTTGGGCAGGATGCTGACCTGACACCACACCAGCTAAAAGGGATTGGTGGTTTAAAGCTGATTGATGCGCAGCTGGGGACTAGGCCATTTTTATGTGGCGAAAACCCTACTGTGGCCGACATCGCCTGCTATCCTTATGTGGCGATGGCCGGAGAAGGGGAAATTGAGTTAGCCCCATATTCAAACATTCAGGCTTGGATGACGCGAATCCAAGGGATGGATCGATATATCCCATTGCCATAGGTGCATATTAACTTTCAATTGATTTTCGGGGGAAAATAAAGTGGTAAAAGCCTTTGCTGTGGTAAGATTTAAGCCCCTCTCAGGTGAGCGGTCTTTAATCACAATATCTTTTAAATAGAGGCATAAATGAGTAAACAGGAAAAAAGAGCGGTTGCAGCAGATGACCTATATCAAATAGAAACGATTACCGGGGCCGAGATTTCCCCCGATGGTCTACAGGTTATCTACACCCAACAGCGTGTTGATCGTAAAACGGAGAAAAAACATTCAAATTTGTGGATTGTACCGACCGACGGTAGTGCAAAGCCGCGCCAGTTTACGTTCGGTGATCATTCAGACGTCGGCCCAGCGTGGTCGCCAAGGGGTGACTCAATCGCATTTATGTCGAACCGGAAAGATGAAAAGCAGATGCAGCTGTATGTGATTCCGTTGAATGGGGGGGAAGCCCGGCCGATGACAGACTTTAAAGGGTCGATTGGCGGTTATGCATGGTCCCCAGACAGCGCTCGGTTTGCGCTTTCATTTCGTCAGAAAGACGCCGACGCCATAGAGCGGGACGAAGATCCGCAAAAAGGGAAGCTGGGTGTTGTTGAACGCCACATTACAGAAATAAAAGTGCGCGAAGAAAATGTAGGGTATCTGCCTAAAGAAGAAGCGCATATTTGGACCGTAGACGTCGCGACCGGCGAGGCCAATCAAATTACCGATGGGGAGTTTAGTGAAAACAGCCCGGTTTGGTCACCAGATGGGTCCCAAATTTTGTTCCATTCAAACCGCTCTCCCGACCGCTATTTAAATCCGATGGGTGGCGAGTTTTATTTGGTATCTGCTGAAGGTGGCGAGATGACTAAAGTGGACACGCATGAAGGGCCGAAATATGGGGCATCTTTCTCGCCCGACGGCGAGCATTTGGTCTATGCAGGCTTGCGCATCGCCCCGGGCCACTGGTATCAAAACACTGTGATTTTTGTGGCCCCGGTGCCAAATGATGGGACACCTGCGGCCAACATTTGTGCCAAGATGGATTATGACTGGAGCAACTGCACCGGTGGTGATATTACCAACCCATACGGCATGATGCCTCAATTCTCGGCCGACGGCCACGATGTATATGCTCAAACAAGCTATCACGGCGGCAATCAATTTATGCGCATTGATGGTGAATCTGGGGAAGCGATTCCGGTCATCGATGATGGGTCGGTTTTGGGAATGCTAACGCTGGATGACTCGAATGATTTCGTTTCCTTTTTCCGAGGAAATCATACAGATCCGGGTAACTTATGGGTGCGTAATTTACGGACAGATGAAGAGGTTCAGCTAACAGACATTCATGCAGACTATTTGGCTGAGATTGAAATCGGGAATATTGAAGAACATTGGATTAAAGGAAGCGACGACAATGATCTGCACGGTTGGATTTTGACCCCGGCCGACTTTGACCCGAAGAAAAAATATCCTTCGATCATGTGCATTCATGGCGGGCCGCAAACGCAATACGGCCGGACCTTTTTCCACGAGTTTTACCTGATGGCGGCCCAAGGATACGTCGTTCATTTCTCGAACCCACGCGGTGGGCAAGGGTATGGCGAAGCGCATGCCAAAGCGATTTTGGGTAACTGGGGTGAAGCGGATTATGCGGATGTGATGGCCTGGGCAGACTTTGTTGCCAGCCAACCGTATATCGACAAGGATCGGATGGGGATTACCGGTGGCAGCTATGGTGGGTATATGACCAGCACCACAATCGGCAAAACCGATCGCTTTAAAGCGGCGATTGTGCTGCGTATGTTGTCGAACTGGGTCAGCTTCCATGGCACCAGCGATATGAACTGGTCGAGCATTTATTTGGCCGGATTTGAAGGGGGACCATGGGACAACCTAGACCATTACTGGCGCATGTCCCCGATGAGTTTGGTGGGTAACGTTAAAACACCAACCCTTGTGCTGCATTCAGGCGGGGACTTACGCACACCGCTAGAACAAGGTGAGCAATACTTTGTGGCGCTTAAAAAGCTCGGTGTCGATACTGAGTTGGTTATCTTCCCTGAAGAAAATCATGGGCTATCGCGCGGCGGCCGGACAGATCGCCGTGTCGCTCGATTAAACCACATGCTGCGCTGGTTTGATAAGTACCTAAAATAACCCCGTAGGTGAAATAGCGAAGAGTCGTTGGGTTTTCAAGCAACGGTTCTTCGCTATTCATTGATAAACTCATCACATGACTTAAGTCCATGCCTGCTAGCTTTGTTTATTTGCTAACTCCGTAATTGTTTAGCACCCCAACTATTTGCGCCAGATTGGGCCAGTTTTTAGCTGATCTTTTCGAAGAACACAGATCCGTTTGTTAAACTGGACCAAACTGCTGAATAAATACCTAACTCCCTTTAATCTTTCAACATATGAATCATCTACTCTACTTTAATGGCACCGGCCCGGCTATTAATGAAATGTTTGGCTGCCCGTGCAACAGATGCAATAGCGAGACGCGCTTGGCCAATGTCTCGATGTCCCTTTTCGCGCATGATGGAAATGGCAATACGGAACATCATGTTTTATTTGATGCGGGCGATGGTATTGCTGCCAGCCTGGCTCAAAGCCCATGGTTAAGAACTACAAACGGCCGCTTGGACCGGATTTTGATGACCCATTGGCACCGTGACCATACCCTGCATTTCAATCGAATCTTGGTGGCGAATTATTTACGCGGGCTGCGACTGGGGGTTCACCCCAACAACCCGGTTCCGGTCTGGGCTCGCAGCGGTTCGGCCGTGTGGATCAAGGATCTGTATGAGTTTGAAGTGGACATGCATATGGACCTTCAACCATCGGGAGAGCAGGGTTTGCCCGGCACACTCATCGAACCGATCACGTTTGATGCTGCACCCGGTGTTACTGTCACCCCGTTTGCCCTGTCTCACTTTTCGGCCGACTTTTCGCTTGATCGACAAGACTATGTTTCAAGCTGTGCCGGGTTTGTGGTGCAGGGGCCAAATAAAAAAGCGGTCTTGTTTTGGGACGCTGACACACACAACGAAAAATGGGTGACCGACCCACAAACGGCCGAACAACGTCAGACGGTTGACTTGCTATCAGATGCAGATTATCTAATTATCGACACAACCAAGTGGGTTCATCTATCGGATAAAGCGTATCAGCATCTCTCTTTCCCAAATACCGTCAATATCGCCAAAGCGTTGGCGCCAAAGGTGACGATGCCGGTGCACATTAGCGGCCATCCTGACGGGGTGAATCAGGGAGCATGGGGGTGGACCGATAAAGATTGGCAAGAAAACGGGGCCAAAGCTTGGGCTGAGCAGAACGGGCCGGGTAAATATGTTGTCCCTTCAATCGGAGATGAGTTAGAGCTATAGTGATTTGATTACGCATTATTAGGTTTGGAACTTATAATCGCGTGATGCTTGATTTAGCCAACGCCCACCGTTCGATTCGATCTTTTACCGATCAAAAAATTGACCCCAGCCTGCTAAACGACCTGCTTTATACCGGCCTGCGCAGCTCTAGCTCTGGCAACATTCAGTCGTGGTCTGTGGTTGTGACGCAGGACGAGGAAAACAAAGCCGAACTGTTTAAGGCCCATTACGAACAGCCGATGGTGAATGAAGCACCGGCCGTGTTGACCTTCTGCGCAGATTTTCATCGGATGCGTGAATGGATTCGGGTGAGTGGGTCTAAACAAAGTTTTGATGACTTTTTAGGTTTTATGGTGGGGGCGGTCGATGCTGTTATTGCGGCGCAAACGATCTGTTTGGCGGCTGAGTCTAAGGGGTTGGGCATTTGCTACATGGGCACCACGCTGATGTCGGCCGATAAGATTATCGGTCTTTTAGAACTTCCCCAAAATGTCTTCCCCGTTACCAGTATTGTCATCGGCTACCCGGCCGAAAATCCCTCGCTGCGTGACCGCTTGCCGTTAGACATGTTGGTGCATCATGAAAAGTATCGGCCGTTAAGCGATGCTGAGATCGTTGAAAAGCATGCTGACCGAGAGAAAAACGCTTGGGACCGCTATAATGCCATCCCAGAACTAAGAGAAAAATTGGCTGATGCAGGTATCACCAAGGTAACTGATTTTTACACATCAGAATTTAAATATTCGAAAGAAATGCACACTGAAGTAAGCACCATGCTGCTTGCCAAATTAAAGGAACAGGGCTTCTGGCTCTAAAAATGAACGCCGCTGGCTGGCGGTTAGAAAGAGGATGAATGGATTTAAAAATAGTTTCAGAAACACTTGAATGGCTCGAACACAAAACCAAACCGTTGTTCGTCGCGGTTGCGCTCATTCTGTATGCTGTCAGTCTTTACCGATTGGGTTTAGAAGTCAGCCCGATGAAAGAGCTGGATGCTTTTTTGGTAGGCGCATTGAGTAACTTGTCAATCCCATTTGGGATTATTCTGCTGCAAGAGCTGCTTGAGCTGGTCGCGAATATTTCTGAAAGCAATTTGCAATCAGCCCGCCATCAGTATGAAATTGTTGTGCTGGTCATTGTACGCAGCTTCTTCAAAAAGTTTGGATCGGTAAGCGGGTATGTCGACGCAGGTGAATTTAACAGCACAATTCAAGAATCGATGATTAAAATCGCGGCACTTATCTTGCTTGGCATTTTGGTTTTCACCTTCCGCCATCTTTCCGGGAGTAAATATTTGCGCAATTATGTGACTGGGCAGATTACCAATGCGTACAAACAAATTTTGGTCGTGATACTCGTCATTTTTGTGCTGGGTTATATGCTGTTTGTTCAGCAGTCGTTTGATGAGATTGACTTTATCCGCTTGGTGTTCACCGGCGTCATTATCATCGATGCGATCTTCCTGCTGCTGGCCATCATGCGAGACAGCTCGTTTGATTCGGTCGCTTTTGAAAGCTTACTTATCATTTCGCTAATTTTTGCCCGTTTCCCGTTATTTGCCTCAAATAAGTTATCCTACATTTTGTCGGTGATGGGTGTTGGCTTGGGTACATTTGCCCTTTACCTCATGTATCGCAGTGCCGAAATGTATCATGCCAGCCCCGACCAAACCGGGAATGAAGTTATGGAACATTAATTGCGCCTAAGTGATTCATCAGCAGAAGGTATGACATCGCCTAAGAAGATAGACATCTTAACAAAAATTTAACAGTATTTATCTACTGTTATAGGCAGATTACAAACCGGACAAAAAAGAGATGCCCTTTTGCACGCAGAAGAGCATCTCTTTTTTTGCCGATAAATTTAATAAATTTAGGAAGGTAGAGATGAGACAAAAATCAATTTTGACGGTTGCACTATTACTGATCGGTGCATTTTTAATTGCTTGTACCGCACAAGTTGCCCCGGCCGAAGATCCGGCCGCAGCGGCCGCTGTGATGGAAGAAATGGTTGAAGAGGAAGGGCACGATGATGATGATGGTGAAGACCATAGCGATGAAGCAGAAGACCACGATGACGATGCTATGGACGACGACGCTATGATGGAAGAAAAAGAAGAGGAGACTGAAATGGCGATGGCGGACGCCAGTGAAGCGGTTTATGCCATCAACACGGCCGATAGCACCGTGGCATGGAGAGGAGCGAAAGCGGTTGGTAGCGGGCACACCGGCACGATTGATGTGGCCGAAGGGTCATTGACCGTTGCTGACGGACAGTTGATAAGCGGATCCTTTGTGATCGACATGACGACAATGGTATCAACTGATGGGGCGAATTCTCGCCTGATTGGTCATTTAGAATCTGATGATTTCTTTGGTATCGAGACACATCCTACCGCTAGCTTGGTTATTAATTCAGCTGAAGCTCAAGGTGGCGATCAATATGCGGTTTCTGGTGACCTGACAATTAAAGGGATTACCAACCCGATTGAGTTTACAGCCACAGCGGCAGAAGCGGATGGTCAGCTATCGGCAACGGCCGACATCGTATTCGACCGGGCGCTTTATGATGTGCAGTATGCGTCAGGCAGCTTCTTCGACGGTTTGGGCAATGATTTGATCAATGATGAAATTGAGATCACCGTTGAGCTTATTGCGACGAAATAAGCAAAACACCAGCGTTTAATTAACCCGCCCCTTTTGATTGTAATCAAAAGGGGCTTTTTTTTTGCCCATTTAGAAAGATGATATAAAATATCACTGATACAAAATATCATTTATATTGGAGAATTATCGTGCTAAAAAAAGCGAGACCCTTAGAATGGGTAACATTTACCCTGTTTTTGATGCTGTTAAGCGGCTGCACCAGCCCTAGTGAAAAAGAAGCTGACCACGACCATGGACATGAGGCCAGCTCGGCCGAGGGCACATTGACGCTGCCAGAGATCGAGGCGATGTCACTTACTGAAGGGCGCCTGAATGTGGTCGCGACGACCAACATTATCGGGGACGTGGTCGCCCAAGTCGGCCAAGACACCATCGACTTGACCGTTCTGCTGGGGGCCAATCAGGATCCACACAGTTACGAGGCGACCCCAAGCGATTTAGTTGCTCTTGAACAAGCAGATCTCATTTTTATGAATGGATGGGATTTAGAAGAACAGCTGGCTGAGACCATTGAAGAAAACTTTGCTGACAAAATGGTCCAGATTTCGGCCGGTGTAACACCGCTAAATTTTGGAGACGACGACGAGCATGGCGATGAAGATCATGACGACGAAGACCACGCCGATGAAGACGACCATGATGATCATGGACATTCGGGTACAGATCCGCACGTCTGGTTTTCAATTCATAATGTTGAGGTTTGGGTGACCAACATAAGCACCGTTTTGCAGGCGGCCGACCCTCAAAATGCAGAGAGCTACGCATCTAATGCAAATGTCTATTTAGAAGAACTTGAAGAGTTGGAAACGAAAGTTGACCAGTTGATGGCCCAATTGCCTGCGGATCGCAGAAAAATCATCACGAATCATGATTCTTTAGGGTATTTTGCGGCCGACTATGATTTTGAGATTGTTGGCACCGTTATTCCAGCCGCCAGCACGAGCGCAGAGCCTTCGGCCAGCGACTTGGCAAACTTAATCGAAGCGATGGAAAAAGCAGGTGCCTGCACGATTTTTGGGGAGACGACCCAAAACGACCGGCTGGCCCAGACGGTGGCGGATGAGTTAAGCGGCTGTGATTCGGTTGAGGTGATTGCTCTGTATTCAGGCTCGTTAGGGGATGGCGCTGCCAGCAGCTATACCGGCATGTTTTTGCAGAATGTTGAGAACATCGTAGACGGATTGGGTGAGTAGGTAGATCTGTCATTGTTCAGCAACCCGACTTTTTGGGTTAAAGCGTGTTGCGTGGAACATCAGAGTTTGAGCCACTGTCCCCCTTTGACGTCTCACGTAACACGCTTTTTAGTAGAACCAAGAGTGCCCGCACTTGCCTCATCTAACTTTTACTCTGCTTGATCTGATCTATTCGATTCGAGCTTCACCCCAGACCGCTTCAAACTCTTCAACAAAATATTGGGCAAAGTCCCGATCATGCACGATCAAGATATTTTCGTCGTTGCTGTCGTTGGCGTTACCGGTGAAATTGTATGAGCCGAAAATGACCGTTTTACGGTCCAGCACAAAGACTTTATGGTGCATAATGCGCCCGTTGCCGTCTCGGCGAATGTCTATGTTGGGCAGCTCTGCAGCTAACAGTTCGTTGTAATAGCTGTATCGGCTGGTCGCTCCGGTTGTTTCAAACACCCCGCGTACCGTCAGCCCCGCTTCTGCTCGCTCGAGTAGCTGTTCGCCGATGTCATCACTGGTAAACGAAAAGGCCATAAACAGAACTTCGTTGTCAGCGCGGGCGATGACCCGGCCGATAATCGGTGCTAGCTCGTCTTCGGCCGCGAAATAGTTCTCAATCGTGACACCGTTCTCGATAAAGGTAAAGGCGGTATTTTCAGGCGATTTGGGGCCGAAAATTCGATCGTAGTACATCTCATCCATTTCAGACAGGTAGTTAGAGGCCAACCGAGGTGAGTCGATGCGGACGATGTTGTTGTTATTGCAGTAGACGCCGTTGCTCGCAAAGTTCATTGATCCGGTCCACAAATAGCGGCCGTCAATGACGATAAACTTGTTGTGCATTAGGGCTGATCGCTGGTCTTCGATGACGCTCATCCCGTTGCGGCGCAAACGGTTAATGGTTGCGGCCGGGGTGTGCTCGTCGTCTACCACGACCCGCACATTTAAGTTGCGCTCGGTGCGGGCATCGATTAACGCCTGAATAATCGGTTCAGAGTCTAGGTCAAACGCTGCGATGTCGATCTGCACTTCGGCAAAAGATAGGTCAACGGCGATGACTTCATCAATGCCGCCTACGCGTAGCTCCTCGTCTGGGCAAGTTGGGTCGGTGAAATAGATTTCATACCAAATGCGGTTGGGGTCTACAATTTCGGGGGGGATGGCGGCCGGTGGTGCACCAGATCCATTGGTTTCCCCCACATTAAAATCCTCATCCCCTAGAAAATTGACCCCGAACAGGGCGCCAATCAAGGTTAAGACGGCCGCGATGATGGCGAAAAGTATTCGCTTGATGTTCCATTGATTATCCATAATTTTTAGCGAATTAAGCGCGATCTCAGCCCCGGCAAGCTCAATCTACCCGATAATTAGGCAGACTGAGTTTGTCGAAGCAGTAGTTTGCACAAGCTGAATTTTGATTTTATTAATCTACCCAAAGGCGGCGAACTCAACCGGTCGGCCGTTGTCGTCGATTACGTGGTATGGTAGCCATCCTACCCCAAACAGATCGACTAGAATGTCTTTTTTATACGGTTGAATTGGGATTTCAGTCACATCCTCTGCCACATCGAGCCATTTCTCTTCTAGCTCATCGACCAAAGCATCTTTCTCGTCTTCCAAATCTTCCAGCTCTTTTTGTAAAGCTAAAATCTCTTCTTTCGATTCTGCCACGTCCGCTTTGGCCCGGCTGGTCATGCGCCGTTTGGTCATAGACGATGAAACGCTGCGGCGACGGCCGAAGACCATCCCTACGACCGTTTCAATGTGTTTAAGCCCTTCTTCCCGCCTGCGACCGGCTAAGTCAGCCTCGTCTTCTTCAAGCTCTCGCTTTTCTTTGGCCAGTTTCTTCTCGACGCTGGCGATTTTTTTATCATACGTTTTCGAGATCTTTTCATACTCCGCTTTTGCCATTTCTTTGGCCGCTTCGCCGCATTGCTCTTCAAAGGCATCCTGCGAGACGTCTGGCCCGGCAAAAACTTTAAGCTGTTCATTGGCACGAACCATCAGCTCTGATCCACGATAAACCCAGTCAACGAAATCTTTTTTCATGCTGCCAAACAGCTTGGCGTCTGACAATGGCGCTTCAAGGTCACCAAACGTCGCATCAGCTTCCGGCCGCCGATCCATGTCGTCTTCATGCATCGGCTTCGCATCTGGCACAAGATAATCTTCCCAATCGACAAAGCCACGTCGATCCGGTTCTTCGACCATTAAACTGATCGCTTTTTCCATATTGACGTCATACTTTCGTTGGTTGTAGCGTACGTCGGCACGGGCAACCAGAACCGGCCGATAGATAATGCCGATCGACTCTGCACCTGTCGGCAAACGCCGATTGGCCACTTCTGCCGCTTCATCTAGATCAAACTTAACCGGCAAGAAATATTCTTGCACTCGGCCGGGGACCGCTCCGCGTGTACCGCTGCCCGGCATTTCGATCCCTTGGGCTTCAGCTGCTGCTTGTGGTGCCGCTGCGGCTACTGAGGCAACACCGGCCGCTTTTCCGCTACCTTGGGTTGCTGGGGCGGATGGTTTGGCTGGGGCTGACATATTTGCCGTCGCACCCGCCAATTGATTCAAGGCGGGGATTTGCGTGCGGGTCATTGGGCCTGCCAAATAATTCATCGCCCAGCGGGTACCAAAGGTCACCGGTTTTTTCTCATGCACATTGCGCAATAAAAAGACCCGTTTGCCCAAACCGGAAATCAGCTTGTCATACTCCCGCTTATCTAACGCACCGGAATTGGCCATCGCCGTTTCTAGCCCGTCTAGCAAACGGGCTTTGTCTTGCTCGGTCCCTAACTTGCCAATAAACCAAGTACCGGCGTTAGACAGTGCCTTGTAATCGACATCGACCGGATTTTGCGTGGCGAGAACTTGCCCAACACCAAACGCACGGGCCTGTTTTAACATGCGCAACATCGGCTCTTTCGACGGTGGGTTCCCGATCGGGGGCAGATAGCCGAAGATTTCATCAAAATAGACGATGGCTCGTAACGAACTGGTCCCTTTTTGGCTGCGCATCCAAGTTTCTACAGCGCCGTACAGCAGGGTTACAAAGAACATCCGCTCATCTTCACTTAAATGGGCCAAGTAGAAAATCGTGTGGCGCGGTTTGCCATCTGGCATGTACAACATGCTTTGAATGTTGAGGGGCTCTCCCTTAATCCAGCTTTGGAATGCTGGGGATGCCAAGATGTTGTTGAGCGAAATTGCTAGATCAAATCGATCTTTGTCTGGGAAAAATTGTTTAACGTCAAAAACCCCTAATTTTTCAAACGGAGGATTTTGCACCTGCATGATCAGCTCACCCAAATCCAGGTCTTTCGCTTGGCTCCATGCGGTTTCAAAAATGTTGCTTAGCAAGATGTGTTCACGCGACCGGACCGGGTCGATGTCGGTCATCCCGATTAGCCCCAAAATAGCGGTGACGGTGCTAGCGATCTGCTCACGTAGAGATTCCTCATTTCCGGCCCAAGCCAGGTCTGGTGCTGCCAAAGAAGACAAGATCGAAATCGGTAGGCCAGCGTCTGACCCTGGGGTATAAATGGCAAATTGAGCTGAATCTTTTAGCTTTTGCAAGCGGTCGGGGCCGATGTCTGAACCCGCCAGTCCGTTTTTCCATAAGCTGGCGGTCGATTCGGCCACCTCGGCCACGCTTTTACCCGATCGCTGGGCGTCGTCTGCATTCACCCATGGCTCAAAATCGGCCGGCTCTAGATTGGGGAAGTGCAACACCGCATTGGTAATGTCTCCCTTTAGGTCGACCATCAGGGCGGGGACGTTGTTAAGGGCCGCCTCTTCCATTAAGTCTAAACACAGACCGGTTTTACCCGATCCGGTCATCCCCACAATAACCGCATGTGTTGTCAGATCATTCGGATCATAAAGCAATTTGTCACCGGTTTTGTCTCCGGTGGATGGGTCAACGATGTGGCCTAGATAAAAATCTTCTGACATAAAAACCTCTTATTCGGTATTCGGTGAGCCGGTTCTCGGTAGGTCAGCATTTTTGCATAAGTGAATCGACACGGGCCTACTGAATTACTGGATACTGACTTACCTGCTTTCTATTTCTTTTTGGATAATGGCGAAAAAATGGCTGAATGTATCTTCGGCCGAACATGTTGAAATATCTCCAACAAATTCTTCCATCAATCCTTCTGCATAGTCGGGCACATTCTTTTTCGAGCCGTACAGCGTTTTCAAAAACTTTTTGTAGTCGCGTACAGCTTCTAATTTATCATCACACGTCGGCATATTGCCGGTTAACACACTCAGTTGTTTTAGGTTATCTTTTAACTCATCGACCAATGCATCGATTTTCTTCTGTGCAGCGCTGTCAGATAAGTCGGCCGTTTCTTTAACTAGGGCCGCGATTTGATCAAAGCTCCAATTTAGCGCCAGCTCCGCTTGTGTGTCATCCAGGTTTTCACGCAGGGCCGGATTGTTCATTAGAACGTCGGCCGCGTTGCGTTCCCGCTTGCGTAATGTTTTTCGATCTGCTGCCATATGTCTTGTCCTTTTCTTGTTTTCTTCTCGTTTTCAAGGGAGCGAATTGATAAGGAATCCGCTCGATTTTACCAGACAGTGCCCGCTACGTCAGTCAGTTTTGCTGATTTAAACCTTGAATAGTAAATAGGGTGATAATTTCTTACACAATTGCTCTGCTCGCGATTTTCGCGTGTTAGATAAGATTTTGCTCTAAAAGAGCGTAATTTTATGCGCAGAATCGAGAGTAAAGTTGTTTTCACCTTTCAATCGCTAGTAAAATCTTCTATATGCGTAGAGTACTATTCGTTCTCGTATTCGGCTTCTCGCTATCAGCATTACCGATGTTAGCGTTCGCCCAAACTGATGATGCGCCTACACAGCCAACTGATCCTACTCCAGTTGAATTCGTTCCCCGTTACCATACGGTAGCTGAGGGGGAATCGTTGTACTTCATCGCTACCTTTTACGGTGTTACCCAAGAGTCGATGCAAATTGCCAATAATATTGCTGATCCAACCTTATTGTTTGTGGGGCAGCAACTGTTGATTCCTGCGGCCGATGGGGAGATTGTCCCCACGAATTATGCGGCTAGTTTTGGGGAAGACATCGATATTATCGCTGAGAAGTTTGGGGCGACGCCTCAAGAAATTTTGCGCGAGAACCATCTGCTTTCACCCAGCAGCATTGTCGGTGGCCGACCGATTCGGGTGTTTAGCCGCACCGGTTCGTCAACCCCGGCCGATGCTCCTGGCTTACCCCATGTGGTTCAAGCGGGTGAGACGCTGGCAAACATCGCTGCACGCTATGGGCTGACGGCGGCCGCAATTATGCAGGCAAATGATTTGCAGGATGGGTTAAGCCTGTACACCGGCATGCGATTGCGCATCCCTACGTTTACAGAAGATGACTACGCTGATATTCCCGGGCTTTGGCAAGACGTACGCTTTAACAATTTTCCCATTCGACAAGGGGATACCGTTGCGCTGTACATCGAATATCTTGAACCTGGGACACCGTTCGGCCGAATGACGAGTGCTAGCGGTGAGCTAATCCCCCTGCGTTTTATCCCGGAAGGGGATGGGTATACAACGCTCATTGGCTTTGATGCGTTTGCGCAACCGGGCGAATGGAAATTGGTGGTTGGTGGCGAGGGGGATGCCCGGCCGTGGGATTTGTTTGAGACTGAATTTGTTGTGGCTAGCGCCGGATTTGGCACCCAATACATTCCTATCGCCGACGATGTAGAGCTACGCAATACGGAAAACACCTTTCTAAATACGATTTTTATCGATTCAAATCCAGAACCGTATTGGACCGATGTCTTCAGAATTCCGATCACCGGCTCGGTGTCAGCCGGATACGGGGATGCGCGGTCGTATGACAACGGGCCGATTTATGCGTTTCACTCTGGGATCGACTTTCGTGGCAACATCGGGACCCCGATTTATTCACCGGCCGAGGGGATCGTGGTATTTGCCGACGAGCTGGGGCTACGCGGCAATGCCCTCATCGTTGATCATGGGATGGGAGTGATGACCGGCTACTATCATCTAAACAGTTTTGATGTGGCCGTTGGTGACACGGTCGAGCCTTTGCAGCAGATCGCAACCGGTGGTGACACCGGACTATCGACCGGCCCCCATTTGCATTGGGACCTGCGCGTGTGGGGCAAGGCGGTGCACCCGACCCGCTGGTTAGAGAGACTGTTTCCGTAAAACAACCTGCTTCAAAGATGCAATATCACTTGTAGGGGCTATCACATTCGCCAAATCAACGATTTTTAACAGCGAACTTTTATGCGAATGTGTCGCCCCGAAATGTAATTATTTGCAATCCGGGGCGACACATTTTCATGAACGCCTTTCGTGTCTCATAAATCTGCCGGAAAATGTGATAGCCCCTACATCAACAATTCCACACAGATCTTGCCCCACCCCGTTGACAAATTCATTTGAATCTAGATAATGAATAGAAATTCCACCAAGGATAGT
>JAHDEB010000072.1:24863-27844 GCA_020629055.1 Chloroflexota bacterium | reverse complement strand
TCAAAAATGGCAGAATCAGGAATCCTGCCACGATAAGTGTTTCGCGAACTATTTTACGCCAGTTTATCATAGCTAATCAGCTTATCAGCATTTCAGTTCAGTCGGATGTGCCTCCTTTTCAGCATTTCAGTCCAGTTCCCATGACTGAAATCTAGAGTCTTGGAGAAATTGCTGATTGGCTGATTAGCCAGGAGCGCAGCGACGCGTGCTGACATGCTGATTTACTAGCTCCCAAAGATAGTTGAGTTTGAATCAACTGGCAATTTCTGTAGGTGTTTCGTTGTGAAGGCGTAGAGGCATTAATTTCTCTCTGGGACCTATGGGTGAAAAAGGCAAAAAGAAATTAGAACAAATGTTTGACTAACAAAGAACACTTGTGCTAGTATAGCGAAATCTCGATTTAGAAAACTTGTTCTATATCAAGATTATAGCTGACGTGAGCAATTAAGTCAGCCAAAACGTTACTTAAACTTATAAGTAACCCTGATTGAAACGAGGTCCATGTTGACAAGGAGAGGTTATCATGACATTCAGGAACAGTGCATACAGGAAGAACACTTCCGCAAAACTACAACGGTTTATCTCAATGCTTGGCGGGCGCGGCTCGCAACAATGGCTTATCGGCAGCATTTTATTTGTTGCCCTCATCGCCTTTGAAATTTTCAACTTCGATACGACTCGATACGCTCTAGACAACCTTCTAGGCGGAGTCACCTTCGGCCGACTATCTTGGTCAGCCATTTTGGCCATCGCATTCTGCTCGATTGACTTTGCAGGGCTGGCCCGGCTATTCACCCCAGAAAAAGGGGCCGAAGAACCAACACAAGTTTGGTACTTGACCGGCGCATGGTTGTTAGGCGCAACGATGAACGCGGTCATGACATGGTGGGCGGTTTCACTCACATTGCTAAACCACCCATTGGGTAACGAAATTTTGGGGCGTGAGCAGCTTCTAACTTTCGTACCCATCTTTGTGGCAACACTTGTTTGGACCACCCGCATTTTGTTTATCGGTTCAATAGCGGTTGCTGGTGATCATATTTTGCACCCGACCGGTACTTCAGCCCGTAATACCACGCGGAAATCCTACAACAAACGCCCTGCTGCAAAAACGTCTACCGTTCGCCGCCCGGCCGCTGCTCGCAGCTTCTCTGCACCTAAAGCCCCAGCATCACGCCCGGCCGCTTCAAGAGCATCGTTTTCTGCCAACCCGGCAAGACCGGTTCAAACCGGCGCTGGCCGCGCTCCATCCCCCGTACGGACAGAACAACCTACACGGATCAGTCGGGTGACTCGTCGCCCAGCCTCATCTGGTCCAGCAAGACCAGCACCGGTAATGCGTGCTAAGGGACGTGGGTAAGACCACGCTATTCGTACTCGATTTTGCGAACAAACGATATAGAACTCAGGGGGTACCCAGTTTCACCCACAAGGTACCCCTAATTTCTATCAATTGTCCTACATCAATTGTTTGCAAAGCTGAGGAGGTGTAACATGAGCGATAAACGATATACACAGCGTGGCGGTCAACAGGCCAAAGGCCAAACTGGCGATCATCGCTCATCCTCTTCTACGTCAACCAGCCGGATCGAAGGTTCAGACTTCTTCCGGTTCGATGCCCGTATCCAAGCCCCAGATTTTGTCTTAAACGATATGGCCGAAGAAAACGAGCTAGAGTATGGTCCCTTAGATGATGGTGAGCTAACGTATGAAGATGACGGCGACTTTTTAGACAGCTTGGGTGCACAACCAACTGCCCCACAGCCGCCTCAAGTCACCCGAAAAACATACAACAAACCGCAACCACAGGTGCGCAAAGTGCGCAAGAAGCCGGTTGTTGCCCCGCCTGTCAATAATCGAAAATCAACAAATAACAGGCGGCCAATGAACTGGCAAGACAACAACGATCAATACTTTGATGACAGCCAACTAGACGAACTTGATGGTGAGCCGGTTTTTGGAGCGGTTCCCGTATATGAATCTGAGGACGATGATCCATATCTAGAGGACGTTTACGAAGATACCTATGGCGACAGCTATGAAGACGGGTATGAATCAGTTTATGACTATCCCGAACAAACCTACCGCCCTGCCTCAGGTGGCAGGACCCATCCCAAACAGCTGATTTTTGGTATGGTTGGCATCATGATCGTAGGGTTACTATTGATGAGTCGGCCGCTAACGGCTAGCTTAATCGACACAATGGCCCGCAATCAGAATGAAAACATCGCAGCATCAGTGGCACAAGCAGACATCGCCAATAATGTGAGCACGAGCACAGATACCGCCGCAGATTCCGGTTCATCAAATGAAGGCTTTGGCAGTCGCCTTTGGGGCGGTGCAAAGTCGTCTCAATTGGCACCTTTCTTTTCTCAATCTGTCCTTTATTGGGAAGATGACATTTTGTACTGGGCCGAACGGCATAATTTAGATCCAAACATGGTTGCAACAGTGATGCAGATTGAATCATGTGGCGATCCACGAGCACAGTCAGGTGCAGGCGCAATGGGACTGTTTCAGGTCATGCCGTTTCATTTCCAAGCGGGTGAAGATGGCTTCGAACCAGACACCAATGCCTTGCGAGGCATGAACTATCTGGCAGAGCGGCTTATTCAAACAGGTGGCGAAATTGGTCACGCATTTGCTGGTTATAACGGCGGTCAAGCGGCCGCAGCCAGCAACTGGAGCAGTTGGGCAAACGAAACCCAACGCTACTACGTTTGGACCACAGGTGTTTACAGCGATGCGTTAAACGGCAATCGCAACAGCACCACATTAAACGAGTGGCTTCAAGCTGGTGGCGCTAGTTTATGCGTACAGGCAGAGCAACGATTAGGTTTAAATTAAAAAATTAAATCTGATAAAGCTCATGACCAACTAGAATAAAAAATGGGGATGGATTTTAAAAAATCCATCCCCATTTTTTTGCTTATCGACTGAAGCGATTTAACTTCCGCAGTTTCGGCTTAAGCCAACCAAAT
>JAHDEB010000072.1:8126-24763 GCA_020629055.1 Chloroflexota bacterium | reverse complement strand
TGCTTATCGACTGAAGCGATTTAACTTCCGCAGTTTCGGCTTAAGCCAACCAAATCCCTGTCATTTGGCCGAACGGTCTTGACTATGGTCAAAATGAGACCCAAATGACCGGGATTTCAAGCGAAATCAACTTGTTTTGGCATCAGATCCCAGTCATGCTGACGCTGACAGGGATCGAAGCGCTTAAGCGATACTTAGATGATTTACTCAACCAAGGTCAAGGTCGTAAAGTCAGTGACAGAAGAAAGGAACTTACCACTCGACCAGCCGATCGTTCCATCCGGAAGCTCAACCTTAATCCAATAAGTCTCAGAATCGCGGCCTAATAATTTAACCGTTGTAACTGTCGTAATATACCCAACCGGGCTAAAGTCACGGCCGGGGCCACCCCGTACAGTCAAAGCGCGCGCATTTTGAAGCGTTGCGGTTGGACCAGTTATAACCGTTTCACCACTCTCGGTTGTGGTAACGGTTGCCCCATTGAGCGATTCCCAAGTGGCAAAGATTTCAGCCATACCGCCTAAATGGAGATACTCAACCCGCACCTCATTGGCACCACCAGCAGAGGTAAAGTTCCCTGTTAGCCAATCTCCGGTTGCTGTTTCCCAATGGTTGATAATCTGTTCACCATTGATCCAAACTCGGGCACCATCCAGTGCGTAAACTTTAAATTGATAAGAACCAGCAGGAATATCAACCGTCTTAGTCCAACGGACAGAGAAAAAGTCGTGGGTTAAAACGTTTGGAATCGGTGAGCTAGAGCCCCAATTAAAGTTAATCGCCGGATCGTTCCGTGTGACAGAAGGAACACCATCTAAAACGGTATTGTCAAAATACTCCCCTTTCCAATCTGTAATCGAAAGCGATGTAGCGGTATTTTCAACCTGAGTCACTTCTGAGCTACTAAATTTCGACCAGTTTAAAACAGCAACCGCACCGGCCGCTTGGTCGAAATATTCAACGACAACCGGCACGTTGCCAGCGGGCAATGTCACGTCGGCCGAATAGGTTGTTGGCTTTTGAGTTCGCCATTTATCAATAATTAGCTGTCCGTTTACTTTTAAACGGATCCCATCATCGGCCCGCACAGTAAATCGATAGATACCCGCTTCAACCGGTACGTTTGCACTCCAACGCACAGAGAAGAAATCATGGCCGATACCAGCTACTGGCGAAGTCAACCATGTGTAGTTGATATTGCTTTCAGTTTGAACAACAACTGGGGTACCGCTTAGATTGATATTGTCAAAGTACTCTGCTTTCCATAGGCCCGTGGTGCTGACATTATTATCAACTTTGACCCAACGTACTTTGGCGGTCGCTTTACCGCCCCCCTCAAAATATTCAACTTTAATTTCGTGTAAGCCATCATCCAGATAAACATCTGCATTAACAATATGCTCTTGGCTTTCGTACCAAATATCGATTAATTCTTCACCATCGACAAAGACACGCATCCCATCATCGGCCGTGGCATAAAAGCGATAAATACCGCTAGAAAAACGAGTGGTCGTCACCCAACGGGCAGAGAAGTCATCTGTACCGATCTCTTCGTCTGGTGAGCCGTCGCCCCAACTGTGGTTTAGCCCAGATTCTGACCTTGTGATCACAGGGGTGCCCCACATGCTCCGATTGTTCCAATAGCTAGCTTGCCAAACTTCGGCCGCCTCGGCAGGTTTACCACCCACTAAAAATAGGCCCAGCGCCATTAAAATCATACATAGCGTTAATTTCAGTTTCATCTATCTCATCCTTTTTTTCCAACATTTGACATCAAATGTTTATCAGCAAACTGCGCATTAATATAGTACCAATGGCACAGTTAGCTACGAAGTATAGCAAAATTCAACACAGAACGCGTTAAACCCTTTACGGAAATTGTTTTTTAGGATGATTTACAGCAAAAAAAGGTGCCTTGGCATCGCCAAAACACCTCTTTTATGTGGGGCTGATTAATTTTCCCTTACGAACTTAGACGGTTTGGCACAATTTGTGCCGCTAGCCTACTTCCCTAAAATCTATTCAGTGCGAACGGGTAAGCTGTTAAACGGCGTCGCAGAATTCAAATACTTACTACTCGCCCAGCCTTCACTGCCGTCTTGCAGCCTAACCTTAATCCAAAAACTACTAGAGTTGCGGCCGATGAGCTGCACGGTTGAACTGCGCAATATATACCCTACTGAATCAAAGCCGATCCCTGGCCCTTCTCGCAGGGTCAAAACCCTGGCATTTTTAAGCGATGCATATCCGGCCGGGGCTGTGGGGCTGCTGTTGGTCGCAGCCGCGCTGCTGCCTGATGATGATGCTGAACCATTGACTTGGTCCCAATCTAGCGAAATCCTAGCCAATCCGGTCATCTCAAAATACTCGATCCGAATTTTAGTTGCCCCACCAGGCACCGTCACATTGGTGAGCAATGGTGTCCCACCAGCAATGGTCCAATGGTCTAAAACAATTTGATCATTTACCCAAATGCGTACCCCGTCATCAACGATTGTTTTGAACGAATAGGTACCTGCAGGCAGATTAATCGTCCGGCTCCAGCGCACTGAAAATAAATCATGATTAACCAAATTTGGCACGGGTGAGCTAGATCCCCAGTCAAATTGTATCGCCGTATCATTTCGGGTTAACACCGGAGATCCATTCAGATTGATGTTGTTAAAATACTCAGCTTTCCAATTCGGGAAACTTTGCGGCGCAGTTGCGGCCGGGGCCACGGTGACACCGTCCGCGATTTTGACCCAAGACAGTGCGGCAACTGCGGTACCCCCATGGTCAAAATACTCTAACGTCACCGGTACAGTTCCAGCAGACAGCACAATATCGGCAGAAAAGGTCGTCTCAGGCTGCTCAATCCACTGATCTAAAATCTTTTGTCCATTCACCCAAAGCCGGGCGCCATCATCCGCCCGCACCGTAAATCGATAGGTACCTGAATCAACCGGCACTGCGCTGCTCCAACGGACAGAAAACATATCCGCATTCACGTCAGGAGCAGGGGAACCTCCCCACAAATAGTCAATCTTGCTTTCTGTTTGGGTACGTGCAGGAAAACCGCTCAAGGTGGTGTTGTTAAAATACTCGGCCGCCCAATTGCCAGATGAACCGATCGTTTGGCCGATCTGCGACCAGGTCACTTTAGCGGCCGCCTTGCCCCCAGCCTCGTAATATTTCACCACGATATTGTGCTCACCGGCGCTTAAATTAACATCCGCAACAACATCATGCTGTTGGCTGTCATACCACACATCAATGATTTTATTTCCATCGACATACACCCGCATACCATCATCCATCGTCGCAACAAAGCGATATGTCCCTTCATTAAAGTAAGTACGAGTCGACCATTGGGCCGAAAAATTGTCTGTGTCGATAGAGCTATCCGGGGAACCGTCTCCCCATTCATGGCTTAGCCCCGATTCGTTTCGTACCAAAATCGGATCCCCTTCTAAATCTCGATTATTCCAATATTCAGCTTTCCAAACCTCAACCGCAAAAACCGGTTGACTGCCCGCAAGCAAAACAAACATCGCTAAAAAGATAAACGGTATCATCAATTTAAGTCTCATTTTAGATCACATCCTTTTGCCTTAGAGCGGTGGCTCATCGGCAATATCGACTTAGAAACACGATTTCAATCACTGGGACAGCGAGGCGCAAGTCACGATCAAGATAATTTACACGCTGCCTTCTTTGCAAAAGAGAAACACAAATTAAACTTGTTTGTTATTTGCGTACCTTTGCACTCGCTATTTTTAGTTGATTTTATCTAGAAAAAAGAAAGATGTTGCGGCACGATGGTAGGAGAAAGTTCACATCTTTAACTAAAATAGTACTGAATGAATGGCTAACGCACAATATGTCTCATCTGATATAATCGTTTATCATGAAAGTTTTCATTACAGGTGGATCAGGTTTCATCGGCCAGCGGGTTGTGCATCAGCTCGTCACAAATGGCCATGACGTTTATGGGCTCACCCGCTCGGGCAGAGGGGCGTCAATTTTAGAAGAGCTAGGGGCCACAGCGATTCTAGGTGATATCACCGATCGACATTCGATGCAGATCGGTATGTCCGGCAGCGACTGTGTCATTCACATGGGGGCGATGAACCGCTTAGGTGAACCCAATTGGCGACAGATGGAAGTTGTCAATGTAGGCGGCACACGAACAGTGCTAGAGCTGGCCCAAGATCTAAATGTTCCCAAAATAATTTATATTAGCAGTGTGGTTGTGTTTGGGGATACCCAAGGCATCATGTACGACGAGACGGCTCGTCCAGATGTCCCTGTTCAATCCCACTTCGCTCGCACAAAATGGCACGCCCTGTACGATGTGGTTCAACCGATGATCGATGCTGGTGCACCGATTATCGTTCTGATGCCAGGGCAAGGGTATGGCCCCGGAGACAGCGGGCTAATCGGTGAGCTGATGCACCGATACCATACCAATCGGCTTCCATTCCCCCTACTACCAGGTCCCGATACGATGGTTACCTTCGCTCATGTCGATGACATCGCAAATGGCATCATTTTGGGGATGGAAAAAGGAAAGTTGGGAGAAACCTACATCTTGGCAGGCCCGGCCGTTTCATTTGGAGAGATGGTTGATTTCTGGTCCCGTTTAACCGGCCGGCCCAAACCGGTCTTCCGCATTAATGGGGCGTTGTTGCGCCCGTTTATCCCGCTTTTTGAAAGCCTCAACAGCATCATTCCGTTCTCAAACATAATTAATGGTGAGGCTCTGGGTTCCTTGGGTGGTACGTTTATCGCCTCTGGGCAGAAAGCGCATGAAGAACTCGGCTGGCAGAATCGCACGATGCAGGCGGGAATGTTAGATACCTTTAACGCGATTAGCCTAAGTGAAAGGAATCAACCAACAAAAATTTTTCACACCAAAAATGTCCTCAAGGTCGTAGCGGCTTTAGCCGTACTCGTTTTCTTAGTTCGTCTTTTTACAAAACGGCGCCCTACCAAAGATAACAACCTTGACGATATGGATTAGAAAAGAAATGGAGAAAAGTAAATGTATAACATTTTAGTAGCCGCCCATAGCGGTATACGTTGGATCATCGTTTTAATGGCGGTCATTGTTCTCATTAAAACATTAATCGGCTGGCTAGGCTCGCAAGATTATACAAAGCTCGATCGCCAACTTTGGTTGGGATTGGTCAATTCGGCCGCGATTCAGCTTTTGCTTGGCATTGTGATGGTTATTTGGCTGTTGGTTTCAGGCCTTGGCTTTGGCGGGGTGTTTGGCCTTTATGGTGAACATGTTCTCACTAATATTATCGCCATCGCTATCTTGATGTATGCGGCTCGATTTAAAAAGCTGTCTGACACGCTCCAGCATCGCAATAAGTTTTTTGCGGTACTCGTTTCAGCCTTGCTCATCTATTTTGCCGTTGCGAGGGTCGGCGGCTGGGGTTAAACACCTTTAATTTTAAACCTGCTTTTTGAAAAAGAGGTCTGATTATTCAAAGTCAGACCTCTTTTTTATTTCAACTGAAAACAGACAATTTAGTTGAAAGTTTCCCTATAAATCGAACCTTTTTTAAAGTCATTGTGTTTTAACCCATATCTCACCAAAACATTCTGGAGAATAACGTTTCATGAGCACCGATTTAAGCAAACGTCGGGTCGTCGTGACCGGCATCGGCACCATCAACCCACTAGGAAACTCTAAAAAAGGCAGTTGGGAAAATATCAAAAAGGGCGTTTCAGCCCTTGCCCCAATCACCCGTTTCGACACCACCGGTCACAAAACAACATTTGCGGCCGAAGTGAAAGACTTTGACCCGATCGCCCATTTTGGTCGGCGTGACGCTCGTCGCACAGACATCGTTATTCAATACGGGTGGGCTGCCGCGCGTGAAGCATTGGCTGACTGCGATTTCGATTCAATAGACGCAGAAACACGCAGACGCTGTGGTGTGATTATCGGCACCGGTTTGGGTGGAGTCGGATCAACCGAGACTAGTGTGACGGTACATAATGAAAAAGGGCCAGGAAAAGTAAGCCCCCATTTCATTCCGATGATGTTGCCAGATAGCATTCCCGCTCGTATTTCGCTCGAATATGGCTTATGCGGCCCCAATATCGCCATCGCTACCGCCTGCGCCAGCTCGACCAATTCAATTGGCGAGGCGGCCCAGATGGTTAAATACGGTGGATATGATGTGATGGTAGGTGGTGGTGCAGAATCGACAATCAATCCAACGATTGTTGCAGGGTTTAACAACATGGGAGCTTTATCTACATGGAACCATGACCCACAAAGTGCCTGTCGGCCGTTTACAGCTTCGCGCAATGGCTTTGTCATGGGGGAAGGGGCGACCATTATGGTGCTAGAAGAATTGGAACATGCCTTAAAGCGAGGCGTACATATCTATGGCGAAGTCGCCGGCTATGGCACATCGGCCGACGCATACCATGTCACAGCGCCACATGTGGATGGGCTTGGCGCGTATTATTCAATGCAACAGGCGCTTGAACGAGCCAACTTGTCACCCAATGAAATTGATTACATCAACACACATGGTACCAGCACAAAACTAAATGATGCGATGGAGACAAAAGCGATTAAAAAGCTGTTTGGTGATTCGGCTTATAAAACGGCTGTAAGTTCAACCAAACCGATGCACGGTCATCTATTAGGAGGAGCTGGGGCATTAGAGTTCATGATCGCCTTGCTCGCCATGCAAGATGGATTTGTCCCCCAGACACTAAATTATGAAGACCCTGATCCTGAACTGGATCTAGATTACAGTGGTGCTGGGCCGAAAGAGATTGAAATCAATACGGCCATGTCCAATTCATTTGGTTTTGGTGGCCATAACGCAACGCTAATTGCTAGAAAAGTACAAATGTAGCAAAAGTAAAAAGCAGGCTCATAGAACAAAAAAGGGACCCATCTTTTCGGATGGGTCCCTTTTTTATTGACAAAACTTTGCCAGTCGTCTGCTTTCTGACGGTACCAAACGGTAAACAAAGTTACCAATTCGGGTCGATGTCTTTTGATTTCCAATACCATGGATCAGTTGTATCGCCATAGCCGCCGCGGCCGTAGCGCGAACCGGCACCACCGCGAAAACCACCTTGCTGGCCGCCACGGCCGTTCATGCCGTACCGTCCACGATGCTGACCGCCATATCGCCCGGCGCCAAAGCCACCACGCCGGCCGCCGCCGATCATGCCTCGGCCGGTGCTCCCGCGTCCATGCCGATTGTTGAGAGAACCACGGTTCGGATGAATTTGCACCCCATGACTGCCCCGGCCGTAGCCATACTCCTGCATCAGGCGATCACGTCGCATGATAATACGGTCTTGTGCATCGTACTTGTGTCTGCGGAATGGCTCTTTTTCAGCCATTGTTTGGATCGATCCACCAGCCGAGAACCGTTCAGGATCGAACAGGCTGATATCGTGACGTGTATAACCACGATCAGATAGGTCGGCCATAATTTCACCCATCACACTGGCGAATTTATACCCATGCCCTGTAAATCCGGCGGCAAAGTAGACCTGCTCCATGCCCGGAACGTGGCCGATTATAAAGTGGCCATCAGGCGAATTTGTGAACATGCACACTTTCAACGACATCGTTGGACCAGATGCCATCGGGAAGTAGCGGTCAACCGCTTCCCGCAGCGCATCTTCATCGACAAGGTCCGCCTCCCAATTAAAGCTTTCCGGTACGCCATGCTCTTTAAAGTGATGATACAGGCCGATTTTAAAGCCAGGAATCCCATGCATTGGGAAACCATAATAGCGGCCTTCTTCAACCAGCAAATTAAAGACTGGAAAATTATGTGTTTGGAAAAGCTCCGGCCGCTCCGGTTGGAACCATGCCAACGCCTGACGTTCCGGCACAGCCAATCCTTGTAACATCGGCACAAGTCCGCCGTTCCAAGCACCAGCTGTGATGACCAAGCGGTCCGCTTCGTATTCACCCCGGTTGGTGATGACTTTTACTCCGCCCTCTGGCGTCGGGTGATACTCCAACACTTCTTCCCGGCCGTGGATTTCTGCACCATAATGATGAGCAGCCTCTACAAAATTAACCGTGGCCCGTTCAGGGATAATAAAGCCACCATCTTCTTGATAGAGAGCCATATGGTCTTGGGGCAGCTGATATCCTGGGAATTTTTTAGCCAAGTCGATACCGCTTAGCACCTCATGGCTAATACCATGTTCGACCACAGATTGATGGGATCCTTTAAAGACCCAACTGTCGGCCGGGCCTGCGTCGATGGAGCCGGTACGGTGAAAGATTTTTTCACCTGTCAGCTGTTCAATCTCATCCCATAACTCATACGCGCGTTTGAGCAACATAACGTATGACGGATGTTCATAGTAAGCTAGCCGAATGATGCGGGAATAACCGTGCGATGATCCTGACTCGTTGGGGATATCGTTTTTTTCTAGCCCCAGCACGCGTAAACCACGTTTTGCCAGATGATAGCAGGTGGCGCTTCCCATCCCACCGACCCCGGCGACAATGACGTTAAAACGTTTGTTGTATCCAACCATAATTTTAGTTTTTAGTTACCAGTACGCTTCGCTTTCAGTATTCAGTTTTTGCTCCAAGCCCAACATCCGTTGTCATGGAAGCTTAACTGAAAACTGACCACTGGATACTGATCACTCTCCTAAATATTTCTCGGCCCTCGTGAGCGCATACGTGCACCTTGTGGATCGAAGAACGGAATACTTGTAACGGTACCGACAACGGCTCGGCCGCCAGCATTGACCAATACTTTAGCACCCTCATAACTATGGCCTATGTTTAAATAAGCCAAGCCGAGCATCTTTTTAACCGTGTGCCCTTTCGCTGATGAAGTAATCCGGCCGATTTCCATCATACCCGGCTGCTCACGATCAAAGAATGTGCCAGCTTCTGAGCCGGTGAACATTTTTTCGCGGAACGAGCTAACGTCCGCAATGCTATAAATCGGGTCTCCCGTGCTAGCTGGAATATCGCTCTTAAGCGTTAGGCCAACCCAACGATAATCTAGACCGCGGTCTTGCCATTGCAGCAATGCTTCTCGGCCGATAAATTCTCGTTTTTTGAAATCGATGTATTTATGTAGATGATGAACGTGATAAGGCGTTTGGGTGCCATCAATGTCTGGCCCAGCTAAAGGCAGTGCTTTTTCGATGCGCAAGCTCTGCATCGCACTCGCACCGTATGGCATCAAACCAAACGGCTTACCGGTTTTTTCCAAATACTCCCAAACAGACCCGGCTTCGTCAGTTGGAACATAAAGCTCCATACCGATTTCACCCGTGTAGCCGGTACGTGACATGATCATGCTGGTGCCATTAATTTCCCCTTGTGAAAAGCGGAAAAACTTTTGCCGATGAACATCGTTTCCGTTGGCGACAGAGGCTAGAAAATCGAGCGATCGAGGCCCTTGCACCGAAATCAGCGTCACCGCCCCACCCAAGTCGGTCACATAAGTGCTGGTGCCTACAGCATGATCTTTGATCCAGTCGGTTGTCTTTTTACGCGTACTTGAACTCGTGACGATCATAAAATGCTCGTCATTGAATTTGTAGCAAGTAATATCGTCGATGATGTAACCATCTTCATCAACCATCGTCGAGTATCGGACTTGGCCGGGATGCATGTTGCGCACTGGTGCGACCATCAGCCGAGCCAAAAGGCGTTCTGCTCCGGGCCCTTTGATATCAACTTCACCCATCGATGATAGATCTTGCATACCCACGTTTGTGCGGGTGTTTTTATGTTCCTCGATAGGGGAAACATAGGAAACGGGGAACATATAGTCCCCACCACCTTTGACCATGCGAACGGCCGATCTTAGGTGAATATCGTGTAATGCTGTTCTTTTTTCTGCCATATTCTCTCTGCTCTGTGCTTAGATTTTTCAGGTTTTTACAACCTGAAAAATCTTTTGATGCATCTTAAAATTCTGGTGGAATTTCTTCCTTACGGCGGGCGATGTATGCCTGCAGTTCTTCATCAATCGCTTGATCAAGTGGTGGCGCTTCGTAATCTCTCAACATCTGTTTAACTTTTTTAGCTGCGGCTTGCTCGCTTGTCTCCGCGCCTTCTTCATACCATTTTTCGTATGAATCGTAGTTAAAGATTTCAGCCCGGTGGAACGCCGTACGGAAGTTAGCCATCGTGTGTGGCGTGCCCAAGTGATGGTCGGTTACAACGGTGTTGCGTAGTGAGTCCATCGCAAAGCTATTTTCATCTAATGAAAGCCCTTCAACCAAACGATGGAACATACCCAAGATTTCAGCGTCTTGTACAAATTTTTCGTAACCGGCCGCCAATCCGCCTTCTAGCCATCCGGCCGAGTGTAAAATAAAGTTCACGCCCGACTGTACCGCTGGCAGCATAACGCCCATCGATTCGTAAGCCGCTTGGGCATCGGCCGTTTTGGCGCCCGTAAACATACCGCCTGAACGGAATGGTAATTTATGGCGACGGGCCAACTGTGCGGCCGCGCTCAATACGATCTGACTTTCAGGGGATCCAAATACAGGTGCACCAGACTGGAGGTCGATGTTGGTTTGGAAACAGCCGAAGATAACGGGGCAGCCAGGTTTCAGCATCTGCTTAAAGGCGATACCGGCAAGTGACTCCGCGTTCATTTGGGTCAGCGTACCGGCTAAGCCAACGGGGGACATCGCGCCTGAGAACAGAAACGGCGACACGATCGTCGCTTGGTTCGCCTTCGCATACACTTTCAACGCCCCTAACATTCGATCGTCGTAACGACGTGGGCTAGAAACGTTAATCAGGGAAACCATCGCCGGGTTTTCATAGATCTCTTTCCCCATGACGATTTCAGCCATCGCCACAGAGTCGGCCGCGTTTTCACCCGTCGTCACAGAGCCCATAAACGCTTTATTGCTATATTTAATGTGGCCGTAGATCATGTCTAAGTGGCGCGTGTGCGTGGGCTCATCACCCGGTTCACACACGGTTCCACCAGAATGGTGCAGATAGGGTGACATGTAAGCTAACTTAACGAAATTATTGAAGTCTTCGAGGGTAGCTTCACGTCGGCCGCGGTCGATATCATACACAAATGGTGGCCCATAAACCGGGGCAAAGACCATGTTTTTTCCACCAATCCGGACGTTATTGTCTGGATCACGGGCGATTTGAGTAAATTCGCTAGGTGCTTTATTCACAAACTCCATGACCATCTCACGGTCAAAGAATGCGGTTTCGCCTGTGTCACCCCCCATTTTGACACCGTTTGCTTTTAAAACCTCAATCGCTTCTTCATCATAGAAGTCGATACCAACGTCTGATAAAATTTCAAGCGACGCCTGATGAATTTTTTCAATCCCTTCTTCAGTAACCATCTCGTAGGGAGAGATGTTCACTTTAGGTTGATTAACTTTGCTAATTTTTGAAATGGTTTCGACGGTGTCTTTTGCACGGTCTCTACGACTTGTTCTTCTGCTTCTTTCGCGAGCCATAGTGGGAATTCCTTTAAACTTAAAGATTGTGATGGGTGATACAGGTAAAGGTAAGGGGGATATCTAATTTTATTGACGGGCGCTCCATGAAGAACGTCACGATCCCTAAACATCACCTCTATCAAGGCCGTTATTTTATCATGACGGCTTGAATTTCTTCTTGGAAGTGACGTATATGTTTTTCAACTAATTCAGCCGCTTTATTGTCTTTTCCGTCACGTAATGCATAAAAAATTGTTCGATGTTCTTCGACCGCTGTCCTTACATCGTCCATATCTTTTAAGGCAAAGTACCAAAGACGCAGGCTCAATGTGTATAAATTTGTTAGGGTATCAGTTAAGAATGGATTGTCGGCCGCGGCATACATAATTTGATGACAAGCTTCATCATGCCGCATCAGCGATTCATTCGTTCCGTTTTGGGCGGTGCTAAACGATTCTAATACCGCATCCATTTGGTCCCAATGGCTTTTAGTACCACGTTGTGCCGCTAATCGAGCCGCTTGGGCTTCCAATGGTACACGAATCTCAAACAATCGCTGTAAGTCGGTTAGTCTAATTTGCGTTACAAACATGCCGCGCCGAGGAATAATAGTCACCATCTGTTCAAGCGAAAGACGCTGTAGGGCTTCACGGATCGGAGTGCGCCCCAAGCCAAGCTCGGCACGTAAAGCCGATTCGTCAATGACATCCCCTGGTGGCAGCGCCAAAGATACGATTTTATGTCTAATTAAATCATAGGCTGTTTGACTTAGAGGTTTAGTGAATTGATTCGGCACAGAGGCTGATATATCAGTCATATATTTGAATCATACCATAGTTAATCGATGAGTATCAACCACAAATTAAAAAAAATCGTCACAGACCCACTTTACTTATACTATTAGGTATGCCAGAGTTAACGATAGGGGAAGCAATCACCTATTGAGTAGGTGACTCGATCGGCCGTAAAGGTTTTGAATCGCCCTCCTATTCATTCATAAGTTGATAACTTCCCTTATTAGCAACCAATCGCAACGTGCCTATTCTGATCCACCCTAAAATGAAAAAATTTTCAAAAACACCCTCAAAATTCTTAACGCTTGCAATACTAAGTTTCAGCTTCTTATCGTTAGCGGCATGCAGCCTGCTAGAAACCCCAAACACAGTTGAAGATTCATTGAGCACAACGGTTGTTGTCCCTACACCGGCTGACACGCCAGAGCCAAGTATAAATGAACCGGCCGTCAATGACAGCGAAGAAGCGGCCAAAGAGCCATCACGCGCTCTCACCGTTTGGGTGTTGCCAGAGCTAGATCTAGATCCTGATACGCCGGCCGGAAGCATTCTCAATCAGCAGCTCACCGACTTTGATATCAATCATCCGGAAATTGAGCTAAAAGTTGAACACAAATCAATTATCGGGCAAGGGAGCATGATCGACTACTTTTCTAGTGCTTCGAACGTGGCACCCAAAATTTTACCCGACCTTATTTTGGTCCCACATAACTTGCTGCCAACATTTGCTGCAGACGGTTACGTTTATCCAATAGAAACCTTGGTAACCCAGGAGGATATTGACGATTTGTACCCGGTGGGTCACGATTTAACCATCATCAATGGCGAAAGAATGGGATACCCCTATGCGATCGGTGGGCTCACCCATGCAGCCTATAATTCGGCCGTCTATTCCACCACCCTTCCCTCCCGGCTTGATCAGGTGTTAAACACCCCGCTTAAACCAGCATTCCCCGCTTCTGGTAAGGATGGGGCCCAACTGCTGCTACAGCTTTATTTAGATGAAGGGGGACAAATTTATGATGAAGAAGGAAATTTCGCATTTGAATCTACCCCATTATTAGTAGGGCTTCGCCGCATTCAAGCCTTACGTGCAAACGGATCGATCTCAGACGAGGTGGGAGAAATCTCGAACCATGAAGAAATGTGGCTCGATTTTAAGTCTGGCAATAGCAGCCTGATCTTAACCAACAACGGCCGATTCGTAACAGAGCTTCAAGAAACGGCAGATTTAAGCTATGGACAATTTCCTGGCAGCATCGGCGGCTTAGACCCAATGGTTGAGGGGTGGATATGGGCGGTCAGTTCAGCTGACCCTGCTAGGCAGGCACTTGCGGTCGAATTGCTAACATGGATGGCCAACAGCACCAACATGGGGGATTGGACCTATACATCCCAAATGTTGCCGGTGCGCCAAAGTGCTCTTGAACGTTGGCCCGAGGATGACTATTCCAGATTTTTAGATACGGAAATAGATCGAGCAACCGTTAAACCAGAATTGCTGAGCTCAAATGTGGGCAGTATTTTACAAGGGGCGATGCAGGCTCTATTTTCTGCGACCGATCCACAGGTCGTCACAATTGCAGAAAATGCGGTAAAAGCTATAAACGAGAATTAATCGCTTCTATAAAATCAGCCGGTTCCCCTGGCGACACCACAACCGGTGGGCCGCTCTTGCGATAAATAACAACATTGTTCATTTTATTGGTCACGTAGGCTCGGTAGCTGCCCAAATACCGATTGCGAAAGAAGCCGGAAAATGAATAAAGCCCCCCGTTCCCCATCATACGCATCGACATGTCTGTCGCAGCTGGATTAAATTCAACCCGTTCGATTGTGTCGATCGGGATTTTCACCCGACCGATCACACGTATCACTTCAATGCTCTCCCCAACAATTTCATACCCTCGAATAATAAATATCGCAGAGGAGCCCAACAGAACGATAGGCAACAGATATAAAAACAGTTTAAAGGCAAAAGACTCGTCTACAGTAGAAATCGGAGCAACTGTCCAAAACACACCCAGAATAAGCACCGTCACCCCGGCCGATGTCAACTTTAAAAAACGGCTCCAAGGTGCACTAAACTGACTCATGAATCAAATAATCCTGGAATAACGTGAACCGTTATCTTGCGACTCTCTCCATCTACCGCAGTGACAACTTCTTCAGTGTCCGGTATCAGCCTTTCCCCTTTTTCAGGATGCTGCACCACAAACACATCGTTTGCCCCGGTTTGGATGACCTCGGTCAATTCACCAAGGAACTCCCCTTTATCTGTTTCGACCCTCATCCCAACGAGCTGGTAATAGAAAAACTCCCCTTCTTCTAAAGGAATCGCCTGATCAATCGGAATCAGCACAAGCCATTTGCGAAATTCCTCAATCTGATCACGGTAATTTAAACCTACAAATTTAATCAGCGCTTTGTCTTGATGGAATCGAACAGATTCAACTTCCATCATCTGCGGTGTTTGGCGTTCGTTGCGGGCGATTAAAACTTCTTTTAGCTTTAAAAAACGGGCAGGCTCATCTGTAGACACGTCAACGCGTAGCTCCCCACGTACACCGTGCGGCTTTGTGATTTGACCAATCACCAAGTACTCAGGATTTTGATAATCAGACATATTTGGGCCAGTAAAGCTCCCTAGTGCAAATGAGCATAAATAACCAATAAGTTCAAATAGCGTTCCCCCCTTTGCAGAGGGTACAACGTGTAAATTTATCCTAGTCGTTATTTGCGCCGCGCTGTACTAGTTAATTAGATAAGGTCGATTGAAACCCGTTTGCCATCAATATCGCCCCGTACTTGCAGCACAGTGCTGATGGCGTTGATAACCTTACCACGTCGGCCAATTACCCGGCCGGTGTCATTATTGGCAACAGATACTTCGATCAAGACCGCTGTATCTTTCTCCTCAACATCTACAGACACTTCATCTGGATAGTCGACGAGCATTTTAACAATGTACTCTACTGTTTCTTTATACATAAGAAAAAAAAACAGGCGCACCGGACAGATTTTTCAACAAAATTGAAACAGCTCTGAGCGGTCCGCCTGTTTGGGGTTGTTGTGTTTAGTCTTCGCTAGCTGCTTCTTCTGCCGCTTCCGCTACTTCTTCTGCGGCATCTTCAACAACTTCGGCCGCCGCTTCAACAGCTTCTTCAGCTTCAGCAACGACTTCTTCAGCCGCTTCTTCTACTTTTTCTGCAGCTTTTTTAGCTTTGGTTTTTTTAGCTGGTTTTTCTTCTTCAACAGCTTCTTCCGCGGCTGCGCCTGTGAACTCAGCGACCAATGCGTCAATCTCTTCACCTGCATGCACTCGTTTTAGACGGTCCATTGTCCCTTGTTTGTCTAGCAAACGGCGAACTGCGTCTGAAGGTTGAGCGCCAACACTTAGCCAGTGCAATGCACGCGCTTCATCGATGTTATAGGTGCTTGGATCGGTATGTGGGTTGTAGTTCCCGATGTGTTCGATAAAACGGCCATCCCGTTTAGCTTTTTGGTCTGCTACAACTACACGATAAATCGGCTGGCGTTTTTTACCACGCCGTGAAAGACGAATACGTACCATATTATTTCTCCTAGATTTGCCCGGTTGGGCTATGTTTATTGGAACTGCAGCCACCTGTCGGAATTGATGCGTCAAACGAAGTTTGACCCAACAGCTGCAGATAACGTTCCAGACGACTTTCTCGCCAGAAAGCCCTGTAAAACGCACATCCGGCCGGACGATAAAAGCATCGTCCGGCCGGATGTATGTTTTACACTGTTAATTAATAAAAGATAGGCGGCTGAGAAGTATAACGAACTGTGAGCTGCGGTTCAAGCGTCTTTACACATATCTCAGGCCGTGCATGCGGTTAAAACGCCACCTCGTGTCTCCATCACATAAAAACACCATTGCCCTAAAGCATGCCGAAGGCTATAGTGAAGCAACTATGACAAACCGGCCCCAAAAGGACATTGAAACAAAAGAAGACATCATCATCCTCGTGGACACCTTTTATCAGAAGATTCAGCGTGACCCGATGCTGGGTCCAGCATTTAACGATGTCGCCAAAATCAACTGGGACACCCATCTGCCCCGCATGTATGAGTTTTGGGAGACGGTGCTTTTTAGCAAACCGGGCTACAAAGGAAATCCGGCCGAAGTGCACAACCAGCTAAACGAAAAAATGAAAGCCCACGGCACCCCACTCACCCTCGACCATTTTGACCATTGGATCGCCCTATTTCAAGAAACGGTCGACGACTTATTTACAGGGGATCGGGCCGAACGGGCCAAAAAGAGTGCTTATCAGCAGGGGCGCGGGCTAACGGTCCACATCTTCCAATACACCGACTTCTTTACGCTTCGCAGTAAATAGAAACCGGTATTCAGTCATCAGT
>JAHDEB010000072.1:0-8026 GCA_020629055.1 Chloroflexota bacterium | reverse complement strand
TCATCAGTTACCCGGCAATTCCAGCCCAGAGTCTTGTGCCCGCACTTTAGGAGACCGAATAAGCCCAACTTGCGTCTTCGCTTTTGCGATCGCTTCCGCATGGTCCACCAAAGGAGCTGGGTAATCCCGGCCGATAATGCACCCGCTTTTCGCCTGCTGTTCGGCCGACATCAGTTCTGGCTGATGAATAAACGATTTCGGCACTCCGGCTAATTCCGGCAGCCAACGGCGAATAAACTCACCCTGTGGATCTTGCCGTTTCGCCTCGGCAATCGGATCAAACCAACGCATTCCCCGTTTAACCGCCGTACCGCTTAACATTTGCAGCTGTGGATAGTGGACGGCCGGTTCGAAATCTACAAAAACGCGCGACAAATGGGGGGCAAAGCCACGCCAATCTAACCACAAATCATGGGCCGCAAACGACACCAACATCGCTCGCATCCGATAATTTAACCAGCCACTATGGTTCAAAAAACGCATGCTCGCGTCCACCATCGGGAAGCCGGTACGCCCAGATTGCCAAGCCTCTAAAAGTGCGGCCGGCCAGCCGTCCGCCCCGATCGGCCGTAAGCCATCAAACCCTGACAGCTGATTGGCGATTTCCATCTTCGGGTCCCATTCTAGCTGCTGCATCGTCTCGTCACGCAGCGTTAGCCGGGTACCAAACAGCCGCAAAGAACCAACCCAATGTCTCCCCCGCTGCCGTTTTTCTTGTGGCGGCATATGTTTAAAGTTTTTCAGCTGTGTCCGTACTTCTTGCACCGCTGTACGCATCGACAAAGTCCCGTAGGCCAGATGGGGGCTAATGCGTGAAGACGCGGCCGGAGCTGTGAGCGGGCTCGCTTCTTTTTGAATGTACTCTCCCCCACGCCACAGCAAAAACCCCTGCAACATCTTTTCGGCCGCTTTTTCACCGGCCGGTTGCAACTCTCGTTCGTTACGCATGATACCCAGTTCATCATGATCAGGGATATCGCCCAGCCCCTGCGCCGTTTGCCCCACAATCGGCCGAATCTCTTCCGGCGTTGGCCATGGCCATTTGTGCATCCGATCTTCGCGAATGCTTTTCCATGCTTCTCGGCGGTCTAAACTCAGCCCACGCACGATTCCGTTTTTCGGCATTTCATCAAAAGGGATCGCTTGTGATTTGGCCCACACCCGAACTTCGTCATCTCGTTTAAAACTGAGCAGATCGGTCGTTTCTTCGTGCGCCCAAATCTGTTTGACCTCAAATTCTTCAGCCAAACTATGCAAAACCGGCACAGCGTCACCCATCCGCACCACCAACGGCTGCCCCAACTGGGCCAAGCTTTCGCGCAGTTCGATCAAGCATTGGCGTATAAACGTCCAGTGGGATGGGTCAAACGTTGGCGCATGAATCAGCATCGGCTCGACGATATAAAGCGGTAGCACAGGCAGGCCAGACTCGGCCGCTTTGTGCAGCGGGCCATGGTCTTTAATGCGTAAATCACGCTTGTACCAGACGATATGAACCGATTGCTTTGTCATGCGTCGCTTAGACCTGATCGGTTTTGAACACCGGTCGGGTCTTTAAAAAAGTGTTCCTTGAATAGGATTTTGAGGCAGCTCGGCCGGGATTCCCAGCATCTGTTTAAATTTTCGGCAGGCCTCGGGCGAGTAACCGGAATAGTCATTGTTGAAATAACCAAACAGCTGGCCAGAAAAACCGTCGAGCTGAGCGTGCCATTTTTTCAGCTCGGCCGTCGGGTCCCACATCTCGATGTCTTTGGTCGTGTACCGACCGTGTCTGCCTAAAAAGCGGATATAAACAAAGTCAGCAGTAACATGCAACGTCTTGGGCATAATGACATAGTCGGCCGAAACGCGACAAATGTTCCGTTCGCTCAACAGTTGGTTGATATCAGAACTTTCCCATGAAAGATGGCGAAATTCAAGCGCATAGCGGGCAGATGGGGGCAGTTGGTCTAAAAATGTCAGCAATGTCGCTCGTTCGGCCGTTGTAAAGTCAGGCGGCATCTGTATTAAGATCGGCCCCAGCTTGCTTCCCAAACGACCCATCGTCGTCACAAAATGTTCCATTTCAGCCGCCATCCCATGCAGCCGATTATCGTGGGTGATTTGCTGTGGCGTTTTGGGACAGAACGTAAAATCATCTTGCACCGTCCGCCCCCACTTTTCAACCGTTTCAACCCTTGGTGTACCATAAAATGAAGAATCGATTTCGACTGAATTAAAGTAGTTGGTGTAAAAAGCCAGATAGCTGGCAGGCTTCATTCCGGCCGGGTAAAACACCCCGTTCCACTGTTTGTAGCCAAAACCCACGGTGCCCAGATGTAACATCACTAATCCCCCGCAGTCAGCGAAGCTTCTATACCGGAGATTTGATCGGCCGACAGCTGACCCACCGGCTGAGAAAGGCTTTCGATCGCGACAATGATGAGCGCAATCCAGGATAAGTCAGCCAACAACAGATGCACAATCTGCATCCAGATCGGGGCAGCAAGCAAAACGTTGATCACGCCGCCGATCACCTGCAGCACCAGCAGCTCGATATTGATTTTTGTCCAAGTCGATCGTCTTTTAGACGACCAAAACTCATCGGTGGTCCAAAAAATCACAAGCAGATAGATGACTGTGCCCACGGCGATCGTCGGGTGCCAGACCCGGGCTTTAACGCTAAAGTGGGCCTCTGGGTCAAACTTGGCCGATGCCCCTTCTAAAAATGAATCTGCGGGGAACAATGTATCGCCCAGGGCCGTGATCGCCCCAAATGCCCCTACGATAAGCAACATAAACAGGCCGACACCGATGACGGCCGAAAGTGATTTATTGTTGCGCAAACGAAAGTTTAGATTTGTATAACCCCAATCTTGCTGGCTGGCCCACCACGTGGTTGCGGTGGTGACCGCCAATAAAATCAAGGTGTTGATCAGGTGAGCTCCCATCCACACAGCCCGGGCAGATGATGGATTATCAGCGACGTATTCAAATAAGACGATGCCGGCCCCGATGCCCCCTTCGATGAGCACAAACACAAAGGTCCAGATCGCCCCTTTGGTCACCCGATGTCTTGCACCATACCGCCGCCACGCCCAAACAATCAGACCAATCACCATTGGTCCCAGCACAGCGCTGGTTAGACGGTGGCTAAACTCGATGATGGTTTCAATCGATTCCGGCCGGGGGATCACGTCACCGTTGCAGGTCGGCCAGTGGCTGCCACACCCGGCCCCAGAGCCGGTTGCACGCACAAAGGCGCCCCACAAAATAACTAAAATCGTGTAAGCCAATACGACCCACGCATATTTAGAAAAACGAGATAACCGAGCTTGTGATTGCTGTTCCTGCTTGTTCATCAGAAAATTTTAGCACAGCGCTCGTATAGAAAATGCTGATGTTGTGAAACGCTTATAGGAAAAATCCCCTCCGCAGGGAGGGGATCAGGGGATCGAAAAGGGGTTGGGGCTAAGTTAGTGCTTCGTCAAACTTCTTTTGAATGGCAGTTGTTTTTAATTGACGAAGCCGGGCCAAATTGGCCTAAAGTGTTTTTAGCTACTTTCAACCCGACAATATTTCTTTAACAAAACACTAGGGCGTTACTTTGGTTAGTCCCCGTTAGTCGATGCGGCTACGCATGAAGAGGGTAGATAGGATCAAAATGAGAACCAAGATGCCCAAAACCCACAGGGTTGTCGTCGCACCATTCGGGGTGGCAGCCTCACCCGAACTACGCAACTCCGTCAAATCTTCTGGTAGCTGCTCGACACTTTCTTGGTTATCACCGGAAATCACAACTTTTTCTTGTTGCCTTGCAACCGCTTGGTCAGATGTTGCTTCAGGGACAATAGGAACCTCGGGCTCCGCCATCCGCTCACCTTCCGGCAGTTCAGGTTCTAACTCTCGAGGAGACTGTATTTCTTCACTGTCTGCACTTCCAGCTGTGAGTCCAGCGGGTGCTTCTTCTGCCATTAGCGAAGCACCGTCAGCGTCGTCAGAGAAAACCTCTGCACGATCAGCCGCAATATCGTAATTTTCTTGTTCAACAGCAGCCTCATCAGCACTTTCAACTTCTGCAGCCGGGTCTGATTGAACCTCAACGCTTTTTTCTACAGAAGCTGCCAATGTCGGTTGGGGCGCTGCTGTCGCAGTACCAACTGGCATGACCGGCGCAGCTTCTTCGGCCGAATCTGCGGCAACTTGAGGTTCGGATGCAACGGGGGCCATCGCGACATTTTCATCAGCCTGATTCAAATTCGCTGAACCGTTGATCAATCCTGCGCCCAACACGATGACAAATAGGAATGAAGCAGCGGCCGTCGCTAGCCTCATTTTCGGGTACAGTCGTTCGATCAGTGAAGGGGCTGGTGCTTTGCCGCCGTAAACGGCCGGGTCCAGCACAAAATTCCGAGGTGCTTTCAGCTTTGGCATCTGGCTTAGTAAAGCTTTAACCTCTTGCTGAGCCTCAAGCATCTCTTGCAATGCAGCATCTTGTTTTAATTCAGCTTCAAAACGGCTGCGTTCGGCCGTCCCCATCTGCTGATCTATATATGCGGCAATCTGTTCCTGCCGTTTCTCTTCGCTGCTCTTAAATAAATTGAACACTTTAATTTTGGTGGCTTTCAGTCATCAACCATTTAGCTGAGGCTGATCGCCCGATAACATCTCAAAAATCTCTTTTCGTCAGTTCTAATCCTCTCGTTGTTATCTTTAACGATACTTGTCCGGTAAAAGTTCCCCGAATCCCCGAAGACAGTCTCTCAACTTATTTCTGGCTCGGTTTAACCGGGATTTGACAGTACCTAATGAACATGCAGCGATATCAGCTGCGTCTTGATAATCGTACCCTTCCACATCGCACAACACAGCAACGACACGTTGGTCGTCTGGTAAATTATTTAAACAGTCTTGAATCGCATTGAAAACGGCCGCTTGGTCATGCTGATCATCAGGTCGATCCCCGCTCGACTGCAGCCATTTAGACGATTCGTTCTCTTCTGTCATTTCGTCCAGCGATGATTGTGGGCGTCGTTTGTTATATTTAAGTAGGTCGTAGCAGGTATTGGTGACGATTCTCATCAGCCACGCTTTAAAGTTCCCCTCTTTAAACTGATGCAGTTTTTTCCAAGCTTTGACAAAGGCATCTTGGGTAGCGTCGGCCGCACTATCCCCTTCTCCCATCACACGGTAAGCAACAGCGTAGGCTAAATCTTGGTAATGCAAAACCAGCGTGTTGTAGGCATCGATATTTCCTTCTTTGGCCTGCGTTATCAAATATGGCTCATCCATATGACACAATTATGGAGGATGACCTCAAGAACGGCAACGATCCGGTCAAAAATTATCGGTATGTTCAGAGAAGAATTCTGGGATGTAGCTGGGTGTCAGGATTTTAGCGTGCTCTGGATCGATTGCCTGCCCACTTTGGCAGCTCAGCCAATGGTAATTAAACACCTCCCCATAGTCGTCACCCGCCCCTTGCACCGTGTAGCTCCATCGGTCTGGCAGAAGGCCTCTCGGCCGTAATAAAAAGTCGTGTCGCTCCACATCATCTTGAATATATTCTTTAAAGTAATGTTGCACACCAAGTTTACGGATGATGTTCAGCTCAGTCAGCCCTGTTTCTTCTTCTAACTCTCGGGAAAGCGCCTGCTCGACCGTTTCACCCAGCTCGACCCCACCACCGGGGAGGCGCCACGGCAGGTCAGGGGAACTGTCAAACTGATGAAAAAGCAGCTGTGGGGTTTGATTTATTGCAGGCTGCAGGATAAATGCAACAACTTTTTTTTGCACGCTTACCTCTTTTTTTGAAAAGACCAGACAGATTTAGAATCACCTGTCTGGTCTATGATCGAAAATCTTAAACCCAGCCGCGCAACCGCGCCGCTTGAGCAACCCGATCAATCGCCACCAAGTAAGCAGCAACACGATTTGGCACTTCTTCTTCGCGGGCCATATCGATAACCGCTTTAAATGCGATGGTCATTTTCTTATCCAGCCGCTCGTTAACTTCATCTTCTTCCCAATAAAAGTTAGATGTGTTTTGAACCATCTCGAAATAGGAAACGATCACACCGCCAGCGTTGCACAGAAAGTCTGGAATCACAAAAATCCCTTTTTCGTTAAAAACGTCGTCAGCGTCTGGGGTTGTGGGACCATTGGCAAGTTCCGCCACAATTTTCGCCTTAACCCGGTCCGCATTCTGGCCGGTCAGCTGGTTTTCGATTGCGGCCGGAATTAAAACATCAACATCTAGCTCTAATAGATCTGGATTGCTGATTTCAGAAGAGCCAGGAGCACCAGCCAGTCGGCCGTTATTCTTCAGATGAGACACGACCTCTTCTACACTAAAGCCATCTTCTTTATAGATACCGCCGTATTCATCACTGAGTGCGACAACTTTCATCCCAAGAATCTCAACCGCAAACTTGTGGGTACCAGAGCCAACATTGCCATACCCCTGAATTGCGCAGGTTGCACCGTTGGTATCAAACCCAAGCGCTTTAGCAGCTTCGCGAATCGCAAAAATTCCCCCTAGCGAGGTGGCTGCACCACGGCCGGCCGAACCACCTAATTCAATCGGTTTGCCGGTGATCACCCCTGGCTCATGCTCGCCGGTTAACACCTCATACTCATCTAACATCCAGCCCATAATTTGCGGGTTGGTGTTTACGTCCGGGGCCGGAACGTCTTGGCGCAAACCAACATAGCGGCTGATATTGCGAATATAGCCTCGGCTTAAGCGTTCCAACTCACCTTGGGACAGTTCACGAGGATTACAAATAATGCCACCCTTACCGCCCCCTAATGGGATGTCGGCCACGGCCGTTTTCCAAGTCATCCATGCAGCAAGTGCTCGTACCGTATCAATTGTTTCATCTGGATGAAATCGAATTCCACCTTTTGCTGGCCCACGGGCATCGTTGTATTGCACACGGTATCCATTAAATGTACGAACAGTGCCATCATCCATCCGCACTGGGATCGTAAAATGGAATTCTCGCATCGGCTGACGCAGAAACTGATGCATATGTTCATCTAAGCCAAGCACTTCGGCCGCTTCATCTAACTGAGCTTGAGCAATTGCAAACGGATTAAGATTTTCAGATGTAGTTTTCATAAGGAAGAATTTTCAAATTATTCAGATTGAATGAATATTGATGAAGACATTCACGAGCAGCCAACTGCTTGGAAACATCGAAGGTAAAAAGAGGGGGGCAAAAAAAAATCTACAGGTATATCATACAATTTTTTGAAGGCATGATATATCCGTAGATTAGTTAATTTGCCCTAAAATACCGCTACCCAGCTGGCTGACTGAATACTTTTTTAAAGAAGTAGTGGGAACAATCAGCTAACTGGGTAGCATGTACAGGTTTAGGAAGAGAGATACAGACAGATTGTACAAAACGCACAAAAAAAGTCAAGAGATGATTGTGCATATTGACTTTTGCCCAATATTTCGTTTTTTTTCACCCATCCTTCGCATTAAAAAAAAGTTGTTGGCCACGATTGTGTGTTACTATGCGGGCTGCACCCAGCCTATGCACCAGTCGGGGCAATCACTCATGGTTGTCCCAAAGCGTGTACCTACTAATTATCAAAGAAGCTTAAACATTATTTTTTTATTCTACATGGCGCGAGCCCTTGCCTCTTTCAACCTGCCCGTTTCGCTCCAATCTACCCATTTATAGCAATTTATGATGAAGACAAATGTGATGATTAAAGCAACCGTTAAATCAAAGACGGAATCACGAGCAAGAGACAAGCGCAAGACCATCGTTTTGACAATTATTGTTTTATCCCTGTTACTTATTTTATCGATGTTATCAGGTCCATGGCATGTCTCTGAAGCGGTGTCCACCGAACAAAATTCCGCAGTTATCGCCCAGCCAAGCTCAGACGAGGCAGAGGCGTTAATCTATGAGGATAATGGCCCAAGGGGGGCGGGCACAGCGGCCGTGTTTAGCCGAAAGGCGATTGACAACTATTAGCCATTGTCTATGTTATTTAATTGTGTCACATGCATGTTGAACATAACTTA
>JAHDEB010000071.1:19482-27846 GCA_020629055.1 Chloroflexota bacterium | reverse complement strand
TGTTCGCGGGTTGTTTTCAGGCGGAACGTTGGCGTACGAAACAGTTTTAGGGATGCAATTATCTTTTGCCCCTTTGTTTAGCAATGTCGCGATCCGGCCGGAACAAAAGATGGCTGACGTCAATAAAAGTGTAGCCCATACGATTATCGATATGGGTGAGGATGAGTTTACTCAAGGCCGACTGCATCCGATGATGGACAATGATTTGCGCCTCAGGCGCCTGCGCCAAGAGGCGGCCGACGGTGATGTGGGACTGATTTTGTTAGACGTGGTGCTGGGTGAAGGATCGCATACTGATCCAGCTAGTGAAGTGGCCCCATTGATCGCTGAAGCAAAAGCCAATCGGCCGGAGCTTGAGGTGGTTTGCCTCGTCGTGGCTTCGGCCGATGATCTGCAAGACACAGCGGCCCAGATCGCAGCGCTCGAATCAGCCGGGGCGATTGTGCATCGGACGGTGGGCGAGGTGCTGACTGATTTGAACGGCCGATTGCTGGCAAGCACAAGCGATCATCAAACAATTAAATGGTCCGGATCGATGTCCGCGATCAATGTAGGTGTTGAAACTTTTTACAACAGCCTGAAAAGCCAAGAGGCTGAAGTAATCCAGGTTGAGTGGCGACCCCCGGCCGGTGGAAATCAAAAGATGATGGACATTTTGGCGAAGTTTAAAAAGAAGTAAAGAGTACAGAGAAAAGAGTAGAGAGGCATTCAGCACAAAAACTGACGTGCTGAAATACTGATAAGCTGAGGTGCTAAATATGATAGATTTTGAAGAAGCGAATAAAACAGTAGTCGAGCGGATGATGTCTGCCCGGCCGATCTTGAAACGAATTGAAACCGCCATCGACGTGATTCCAGGAATGCGGGACAACTTGCTGCTGCATGCAGGACCACCGATTACGTGGGAAAAAGCGTCAGGCCCCCTGCGCGGTGCCATTGTGGGGGCGCTGATCCTAGAAGGAAAAGCGGCCGATTGGGACAGCGCAGTCGAGTTGGTCACGTCAGGCCAAATCGATCTAGAGCCATGCCACGAACATGCGACCGTTGGGCCGATGGCTGGTGTCACTTCAGCGTCGATGAAAGTATATGTCGTTGAAAATGTAACCCACGGCAACATCGCCTACTCAAACATGAACGAAGGGTACGGCAAAGTATTGCGCTATGGGGCGTACAGCGAAGAAGTGCTTGAAAAGCTCCACTGGCTCAATGGTTCGTTTTCTGATCTCGTCAATCAGGCACTCGATTCACTCGGTGGGTTGGACATTCGGGCGATGTTGTCAGAATCTCTCCACATGGGTGACGAAGGACATAATCGAAACAAAGCCGGTTCGATTTTGTATGCGGCCAAACTCGCTCCCGCGATCGCCTTGGCCAATGGAACCGATGAGGAAAAATCGAAGGTCATCGCCTTTTTGGGTGAAAATGCCCTCAGCTTTTTAAATCCGGTGATGGCCGGTTGTAAAGCGATGGCCGATGCGGGGCACGGCGTTGAAGGGAGCACGATCATGACGGTTATGGCCCGTAACGGCACGGAGCTTGGCATCAAAGTCAGCGGCTTGGGCAACCAGTGGTTTACCGGCCCAGTGGGTCAACCAGATGGATTGTATTTCCCCGGCTTTACGCTCGATGACGCGAACGGAGACATCGGTGACAGCACGATCACGGAAACGGCCGGGATTGGCGCTTTTGCGATGGCGACCGCTCCAGCAATCGTCACCTTTATTTCCGGCACACCGGAGCTAGCACTCAACACCACGATGGAGATGTACGAGATCACAACGACCGAGCACACGGCGTTTACGATTCCGGCGTTGGGCTTCCGCGGGACACCGACCGGTGTAGACATCCGCAAGGTGGTTGAATTAGGCATCCGGCCGCAGATCAACACCGGTATCGCCCATAAAGACCCGGGTGTGGGGCAAGTCGGGGCGGGATTGGTTCTGCCGCCGATGAATGTGTTCGAAGATGCCCTTTCAGCTTATGCTGAAAAGTATTTTAGTTAAAAGTAGATCAGTATTCAGTGTTCGGTAGGCCGGTGATTTGCACGCGACTAAACCGATTGACCGAATACTGAATAGCAAAGCGGACTGAATATTATGTTGGCAGTTATAGCCGTTGGCGGAAACGCCCTAATCACCGACCCTGATCGCATCTCAATCGAATCTGAGATTGAAGCGGTGCAAGTCATTTGTGCCGAAATCGCAGATATGATTGAAGCTGGCTGGGACGTGATCATCGGGCACGGAAACGGGCCACAAATCGGCTTTAATTTGCGTCGTTCAGAACTCGCATCCCACGAGATTTTTGAGATACCGCTCGACGTCTGTGGCACGTTTACCCAAGGGTCAATCGGCTACTACATTCAGCAGTCTCTGCAAAATATCTTTCACAAGCGCGGCATCAACAAACATGTCGTGACGGTGATTACCCAGGTCGAAATCGATGAAGATGACCCCGCGTTTGCCAACCCAACCAAACCGATCGGCATGTTTATGACGGCCGAAGAAGCGCAACGAATTGAGGCGAAAGGGTGGCAGGTGATCGAAGATGCCGGCCGAGGCTGGCGACGTGTCGTGGCGTCTCCAACGCCTCAACACATCGTCGAATTACCCGTTATCAAACAGCTTTTAGACGATGGGGTTGTTGTGATCGCCATTGGCGGTGGAGGTATCCCGGTGGTGCGCAATGAAGATGGGATGCTGCGAGGCGTGCGCAATTTACGGAAATCGGTTGTCGACAAAGATTTGGCGGCCGCGCTATTGGCCAATCAAATTAATGCAGATCTTTTGCTGATCAGTACCGGCGTCGAGCAGGTCGCCATCAACTTTAATCAACCCGATCAAGTCAACTTAGCCAAGTTAACCGTCAATGAAGCGAAACAGTTTATTGCGGAAGGGCATTTTGCCCCCGGCAGTATGTTGCCTAAGATCCAAGCATCATTAAATTATTTAGAAGATGATGGTGTCACCGCGCGTGACAAAAAAGTCATCATTACTGACCAAGATAGCATCGGCCAGGCTTTGGCCGGTGAAACAGGAACAATAATTATGAAGGATAGGGATTGACGATAGGGATAGAGATTTTGCATAAGTAAAGCTTTTCATTTGCCGAAAGAACTTGCTTAAGTACTTCTCTCTATCCTCTATCCCTCACCCCTATCCTTTCGAGGTACGAGAAATGAAATTTATAGATTTAACCATCCCCTTTGGCATTGGCACACCAGCTTGGCCAACCTATGAACCGCTACAAGTAAAATATTTTAAAAGATTGGCTCCCAACGGGGCGAACGGCCAGTTGGTGACCCACAGCAATCATGTCGGCACCCATCTCGACGGTGAAATTCACTTTTACACCCCCGGCAAAGACATTGCGTCTTTAGGGCTCGACTTCTTGTGTGGCGAAGCGGCCGTGGTCGATGTCAGTGACGTATGTGGCGACTACGATATCTACACCCCAGAAATGATCGAAGAACGGGTTGAAGTTCGCGAAGGTGACATCCTCATCATTCATACCGGCTATCATCATTTTGGATGGGATCAGCCGTACGGCAACGAAGTGCGCTACATGGTGATGCACTCCGGGCCGGACGACCGCTTTGCACGCTGGGCGCAAGAAAAGAAGTTGCGTTGGATCGGGGTAGACTGCGGCTCGGCCGATCATCCGATGAACACGAAAATTCGTGATTGGATGCCGGCGCAGGCCAAACAGTGTGATGCGCATTTCCAAGAAAAATATGGGAAAGGGTTAGAAGATGTCTTCACCCCAGATATGTACCAAATGATGCATCTGTGGATGTTCGACAAAGGGATCATCCATGCGGAATGTGTTGGGGGTGATATTGACCTGATCTTGAACCGCCGCATCCAAATCGGCTGTTTCCCCTGGCGCTTTGTAGATGGTGAAGCAAGTTTAGCCCGCATCGTGGCGATGGTAGATGACGATGAGTACGAAGAGTTGATGGCGAAAAAGGCAACGATGCCGCAAACTAAGTTTGGCGACTGTTATAATCAGGAGCACGTCGACCGGCTTGGCGGCCGGGGGCGAGTTTATTAACTAGGATAGTGATAGACGATAGGGATAGGGAAGTTCATAATGCACCCTATTCCTATCAGCGAAAATCCTGACATGAGCAAGATTCTCTATCTCTATCCCCATTCACTATCCTAAAACTTATGAGAAAAGTCAGTATCGTTGGCATCGGTCAGGTGCCGGTCAAAAAGCAGTACGAAAAGAGAATGCGTCAAATTGCGGCCGAGGCTGTCAAAGAGGCGATGGAAGAAGCTGGGGTTGCAAAGGTTGACTCGGTCATTGCAGGCAATATGTTGGCCGATGAGCTTCAGGGTCAAAAACACATCGCTGCGCTAATCGCTGATGAAGTCGGGCTAGACCTAGTTGAGGCGCTGCAGGTGCGCGCTGCGACGGCTACAGGTGCGGCCGCTTTACGTATGGCGTATCTATCTGTCGCCAGCGGTGAAGCAGATTCGGCAATCGCTGTGGGTGTCGAAAAAATGAGCGGTGGCCCCGCAACACCTGCTTTGGCAAAAGCGTTAGACGCTCGCTACGAAGTCCCGTCAGGCGATACGCTGATCAGTAAAAATGCCCAGCTAATGCGCATGTATATGGATAAGTATGGCATGCCGGCCGATGGGCTGGTCAACTTTTCGATCAATGCACATAAAAACGGTGTGACCAACCCAAATGCGCTTTTTCAAAAAGAGATTGACGCGGAAACGGTCATGACCTCCCGCATTATTTCTGACCCGATCCGACTGTTTGATTGTTCGCCCGTTTGCGACGGGGCTGCGGCCGTCCTGCTCGTGCCAACCGAAGAGGCGCGCGCGTACCATGAAAACCCGGTCCACATTATGGCGTCGAGTGTTTCAACAGATCGTTTTCGGGTCGAAGATCGGCCGGAACCGCTTCTGCTTCGAGCAGCACGAATGTCGGCCGTCACCGCATTTCGCCGCGCAAACGTCAACCGGAAAGATGTCGATTTTTACGAGGTGCACGATGCGTTTAGCATCATGGCCTGTTTATTGTTAGAAGCGGCCGGTTTTGCACGTCAGGGTGAAGGATGGCGCATGGCGGCCGAGGGTCGCATCTTCCCAGATGGCGATTTGCCCTTGGCCACGCTAGGCGGCTTAAAAGCGCGCGGCCATCCGATCGGTGCAACAGCCCTCTACCAAACGTGTGAAATTGTGCAGCAGCTAACCGGCCGGGCGGGTAAAAACCAGCTTAATAGCCCTGAAATTGCGATGTTGCAATCGGTCGGCGGTGCGGCCAGCACCGTTTTGACACATATTTTTGGGGTTTAAGATTGGTGACCATTTAGGTGTCTTTATTTTTTTCGACAGGATCAACCGTATTTACAGGATGGAGAAGCAAAACAATCCTGCTGATCTTGTTAATCCTGTCAAAGGAAATAGGTGACCTGTATAGTTACTAAGATTTTCAATGGTGGGCTGATTCGACAGTTAGTTCATGGGTTGAACTGAACTAACCACCATAATTTTCTTGGATGCTGTTGAGATGATGTAATTCATGTCCAGCGAGGTGATAAGCGGCAGCTCGAACACTTAACACATTGCCGCTACCGATTCCTTTGCGCATCAGGTCTTCATCTGTGAAGCTGTTGAACAGAGTAATCGTTGCGGCGCGCACCGCTTTTAGTTCATCGATGATGCTTTGAGTGGTGCGCAGGTTGGCTTTTGAATAAGGGACATAATCATCCTGCTCAAAACCAGGCAGTTCGGTATTGTCCCCCCGGGCATAACGTAACGCTCGATATGCATAGATCCGTTCATCATCGATCATATGCACCAAAATCTCTTTAATCGTCCATTCGCCCACAGCGTGTGGTTGGATCAATTTTTCTTCTGGAAAAGATTGAACAAGATGAATCGTCTTTTCTATATTCTTTTCTAGATGGGTCAGTACAAGCCCATCGTCTGGCAGAAGATCGATATACATCGTGGTATAAGGGGCGAATTCGCCCGGTTCCGGTTTCGAAATTTGACGGTACATCTGGAACTCCTATTTTTAAAAACCTAAGATCAGCGTGGAGGAATTATGAATCGCTCAGAAAAAATTGACCTACTCTCTAATGCAAAATGGTATGACCTGAACATGAGTTTAAGCATCCACACCCCGCCGTGGCCGGGTGAAAAAGCGCTTGAAGTCCACTATTTCAAGCGGCTGACCGGTGCATATGGGGGCGGTCAGGGGGCTAATGGTCAGCTCATCGAGTGGAGCAACAATACCGGGACCCATTTAGTTGGTGAGCGGGCGTTTCATTCGGGCGCCACGGCGATTGCAGATATGCCGATCACCGATATGTGCGGTGAAGCGGTTATCGTTGATATTTCGGCCGATGTGTCTCACTACAGTTTGTATACCCCAGAGATGATCACCAGCAAGGTTGAAGTCAAAAAAGGGGATATTTTGATCATCAACACCGGTTATCACAAGCACGGTTGGGATCAACCCGATGTGCCTAATCCCGACATGCAGGCCGGTATCGAAAACAAGGAGTTTGCATTTTTGGTACGCCACCCTGGCCCCAGTCCAGACTTTTTCCAATGGGCCATCGACATGGAGCTAAAGCTAATCGGGGTTGACTGTGGCTGTGCGGAGCACCCGATGAACACCAATCTGCGCTACATGCACGGCCGGGAGTTTGACAAAGCGGAAGCCAAACTAAAAGAAACACATGGCAAATCGTGGGACGAGATGTTCGACCCTGAAGTATATTATGAGATGACCCACAGCAAGCTACCAAAGGCGAATATCCGCTTTTTGGAATCTATTGGTGGGCAAATTGATGAGCTGAAAAATGAACGGGTGTGGCTGATGAACGGCCCGATCCCCTTTATGGAAGTCGAATCTGCCTGGACCCGTGTGGTCGCCCTAACCGAGCCTGATGGAATGAGCCGCGCTGAATTTATTGCGGCCATGCACGATGTCGAAATGTTGGATATGACCCTGCCGTTCAGTGTGCAAACGCCGCAGTGGGCCAACTATGAACCGCTAAGCGTCAAGTACACCAAACGGGTACAAGGTCAATATTTTGGGATGGGGCGTAACAATGCCCACTGCCGTGCCAGCTTTCATCTAGCCAGCCATATGGATGGGCAAATCCATTTTCATGCGGCCGGGGACGCGATCGGCAAAGTTGATAATAATTTCTGGTTCGGCCCGGGTGTGGTGGCGGATATCAGTGATTTGGTCAGTAATTCGAGCGTCTATACGGCCGAAATGATCGAAAGTGTGGCTGATGTGCAAGAAGGGGACATCTTGATCATCAAAACCGGCTGGCACAACTATGGTTGGAATTCGCCAGATAGCGATGAGTTCCGCTACATGATCAAGCATCCTGGCCCATCGCCCGATTTTGCAGACTGGTGTTTAAAGAAAAAGATTAAATGGTTGGGCATCGACTGTGTCGCCATGGAACATCCGATGAATACGATTCAACGGGACTGGCACCCCAAGACGTTTGCCGAGGCGAATCAAAAGCTGATTGATCAGTTTGGCAAAGATTGGGATGAGATGTATCCGCTTGATCAATATTACCAGGACATGCATTTGAATTTATTTCCGATGGGATTGGTACATGCGGAGAATTTAGGTGGGCAAATTGCGGAAGCTGAAAGCGGCCGATATTTCCTCGGTGCCTTCGTGCAAAAAGGGGTCGACATGGCCTCCTGCTGGGCTCGCTTCGTCGCCTTTAAATAAAGTCAGCACAGTTTAAACAGTTTAGCTGCGAATTTCGCAAATTTATATTTAACCAATTAGGAGATGAATTTTGGGGAAACTAATACATGAAGAGCTGTCTTACAAGATTATCGGCGCAGCGATGGAGGTTCATACTGTACTTGGGCCGGGTTTTTTGGAAAAAGTTTATGAAAATGCTTTGGCCCAAGAATTAAAACTTAGAGGACTTTCTTTTGCACAGCAGGTAAACCTGCCAGTGAAATATAAAGGCGTTGTAGTTGGTCATTATGTTGCAGATATAGTGGTTGAAAACAAGATCGTTTTGGAATTAAAAACGGTAAAACAACTCAACAAACAACACCAAGCCCAAGCGATAAATTACCTTACGGCAACAGGTCTTGAACTGGCTCTATTACTCAATTATGGATTAAAGTCATTAGAACGAATGAGAATCGTGAGCAAACGTAATTTGCAAAAATAGTTCTTATAAAACTTGAAGAAACTTTGACTGATTTAGCAACGGATTTTACGGATATACACGGATTTAAAATAATTCGAGAAAATCCGTGAAATCCGTTGCAGGAATAACTATGGGTGCAACTAAATTTTTTGGACAACGAATAAAACGGAATGAAGATCCACGGTTGTTAA
>JAHDEB010000071.1:11011-19382 GCA_020629055.1 Chloroflexota bacterium | reverse complement strand
GCAACTAAATTTTTTGGACAACGAATAAAACGGAATGAAGATCCACGGTTGTTAACGGGGCAAGCGCTGTTTGTGGATGACGTAGATTTACCAAATATGGGCCACGTTGCCTTTGTGCGCAGCCCGCATGCTCATGCGACCATTCTTGACATCGAGGTCGATGACGCAAAAGAAATCAACGGGGTAATCGGCATTTGGACGGCCGATGATCTGGGCGATTACTGGCAATCTGGCCCACTATTGGTCCCCCCACCACCTGTTGAAGGTATGACATTTAACGAGCGCACCCAAGTCAATCTGGCCAGAGGCAAAGTGCGGTACGTGGGTGAACCGGTCGTCGTCATTGTGGCGGAAAGTCGGTATATCGCCGAAGATGCGGCCGACCTTGTGTATGTCGATTATGACCTGCTTGATCCGATCAGCAATCTTGAACAAGCGGCCGCAGCCGACAGCGCCAAAATCCACGACAACGTTGAATTGGTCAACGGCGAGTTAAACAATGTTAATGCGCACGTCACCCAAGTGAAAGGAGATGGCGCCAACTTTGACACAATCGCAGCTGAAGCCCAGACCGTGATAAAACGACGCTTTTACTATGATCACGGCTCTTCAGCCCCGATGGAGTGCCGAGGCATCGTGGCCGATTGGAACCGCCGCGCCCAAAAGCTAACCATGTGGGACACAACCCAGGCGCCGGTATTTGTGCGCAATGGCATGGCCGCCTTTTTGGGTTTAAGCGAAAACAACGTACGGGTCATCGCCCCCTTTATAGGTGGTGGTTTCGGACCTAAAATCATGATGTTTTATCCAGAAGAGATGTTGGTGCCGTGGCTGTCTATGCAGCTTGACCGGCCGATTAAATGGATCGAAGATCGAGCCGAACACTTTTTAGCCACCACCAACGAACGAGATCAAATTCATCATGCTGAAATGGCACTTGACGCTGACGGCCGAATCTTAGCCGTGCGGGACAGCTTTTTACACGATGCTGGGGCGTATGCTCCATACGGCCTGACCATTCCGCTTAACAGCCAGTGTACGCTCCTCGGCTGCTACAACGTCCCCAGCTATCACAGCACTTTTACGAGCGTGTTTACCAATAAAACGCCGACCACGCCCTATCGTGGGGCGGGGCGTCAGCATGGGGTGTTTGTAATGGAGCGGCTATTAGATGCGGCCGCACGCGAACTAAATATCGACAAGGTTGACATACGTCGGCGCAACCTCATTCGGCCAGAGCAGTTTCCGGTCAATCATGAAATAATCTATCAAGATTTTGGCCCTTTAAAATATGACAGTGGCAACTACAGTCCAGCCTTAGAACGGGCGGTTGAAATGATCGAATATGATGCGTTTTACGCAACCCATCAACCCCAAGCAAAAGCAGCGGGCAGGCTGCTGGGATTAGGCATCGTCACTTACGTCGAAGGGACCGGAATCGGCCCATACGAAGGCTCCCGAGTTCAGGTGCAGAGCAACGGTCGGGTCAGCGTAGCAACCGGGATCGGCACCCAAGGGCAGGGGCACTTTACTGTGTTTGCCCAAATCGCGGCCGATCAGGTTGGTTGCAATGTCGAAGATGTCGACGTCATTACCGGTGACACAGACACCTTCCATTGGGGAGCAGGCACCTTTGCCAGCCGGGGGGCGGTTGTCGCGGGCAACGCCATCAATGAAGCCGCCAAAGACGTACGTGGCAAGATTTTAAAGCTGGCGAGTGAACACTTTGAAGCGGCCGAAGCCGACTTGATTGTGAGTGATGGGGTTGTGCAGGTCGCCGGTGTGCCGGACAAAGTCATCAGTCTTGGTGAACTGGCTCAGATGGCGAACCCGATGCGAGGCTCCGTGAAGCCAGGGACAGAGCCGGGGCTAGAAAGCAGCAACTACTTTGGCCCTGAGTACGGCGCCACCGCCAATGGTGTTCACGCGATGATCGTTGAACTAGACCCGGACACAATGATGTTAGAGATCAAAAAATATGTCGTGGTGCATGATTGCGGCACGGTGATTAACCCGCTGATTTTAGATGGTCAAATTCATGGTGGTGTGGCTCAAGGAATCGGCAACGCCTTTTATGAAAAACTGGCTTATGATGATCAATCTCAGCTTTTAAGCGGCTCGTTTATGGATTACCTGTTACCCACGGCTCTGGATGTGCCCACAATGGAAATGGACCACATTACAACAGAAAGCCCCTTAAATCCGTTAGGGATCAAAGGGGCGGGTGAAGCTGGGGCGATTCCGGTAGGACCACTATTTGCCCAAGCGATCGAAGATGCGATCGGCCGGGAAGATGTCGAGATTTTAGAGATCCCGCTCAGCCCATCCAAAATTTGGGAACTAACCAGATAGCCTTATTTTGCGGTCAATAAAATAACATCAGCCCCAGTACCACCATCGGCCGTCACTTGTACTTCACCTTGCAAGTCAACCGGCATCAGCAACTCCGCCTCCCAGTAGCCAAACTGCTGCACGTCTACAATGTTTCCAGCCGCAACCGAGCCATCGGCCAAACGAACTTGGATGTCCAGCTTGCCATCGGTTGCATTAAGCGCAACCCCTTGGAAAAAGACCGTCTCACCAGCAGAAATTTCGCTACCCTCCTTTGGCCAACCGATGACCGTACCGGCACCCTCTTCTTTCGAGATGACGTCGATCAGATATTGCGCCTCACGCCGATCGGCCGAGCCTTCTTCACCGAACCAAGCGATCGCACAAGCCTCTCCACGTACATCTTCTGGCACCTGAACAAACCCGCGCCAGTTGCCGCTACCATTCATCGGAAAGCGTTGGCGAGAGACGATCGTTTGACAATCATCTACTTTGACCGCAATTGTCACCACAAAATCAACGGGCTTTTGCGCAAACCCATCAAAAAACAGGTAATAACCAGCGGCACTAATACTTTCTGGCCCCGGTTTGTCTAACTGTAAATACCGCACTTGGCTCGTGTCCGCTTCGATATTCACGAGCAGCGTGTCGCTAGCGGCCGAAGTTTCATCTGCGTTCCAAACAGTTGTAACCAATCGAGCTTGCCCACTAAACGTCTCTGGCAAAGGAATACTGGCTTCCCATGCGCCAAAATCTAAATCATCAATCGCTTGGGTGAGCAGGACTCTACCGTCGAGCGTCACAAGGCTCGCTTCTAAGCGTTGATCTGTCCGGCGTGCAGCACGGCCCGCCACAACGAGCAACTCACCCGCTTTGCCCGACTTATCCCCTATGTTGGTGATATTCACAGCAGGTTCAATCGACAAATCTGGTGTTGGCTCTTCAGGGACTACTTCTTCATTCGAAGCGGTTTCTTCTTCAACGTCAGTTTCTGCATCTTCTTCTACGTTTTCTTGTTCATCAGATTCAACATCGGCCGTTGCTTCTGTCGGAGCTTCCGTTGGTGTCTCAACCGCTTGGGTTGATTCGATGACAGGTGGTGGCAGTGTAGGAACCTCCGCCACAGCCGCGGCCGTAGGCACAATAATCACCTCTGCTTGTTCAGGATCAGTTGATTGTGAACCGCAAGCGGCTAAGAAAAAGCAAAATAGTACAGATAGAAAAATAAGACGCTTCATGAGTAACCCTTTAAATAATTTGAACTGGTGTCACGACTAAGACGAAGTGATGGATACATTTGCAAAAGCGGTCGTGACTTTAAGTGTTTCTTTGCTTTTTCCATCCATCAAATTAGCATGATTGAAACACTGGTTTTTAATTACCAAAAGTATTGATCAGCCCCATGTCGATTGATTGTCGTTTACCCTACGCAACGACAACCATTAATCTGTGAAACATATGCGGCTACTTAAATATCGACTCGATCAGCTCCCGAGTTTCAATCGGCCGCCAATACTGCCCCAAGTATGCACGATCACCGTACCACAGTTCAAAATGCAGGTGGGAATCGACATCTACACCATCTAAAGAGCCGGGAGAGCCGGAATTGCCTACTTGACCAATCGTTTGACCTTGAGTGACGACACGTCCCACATCGATAGATTGATCAATTCTACTTAAATGAGCGTGCCGGGATATAAATCCATTTTCATGCTGAACCCAGACCTGCCGGCCGCGAAAGAAGTCGAGCCCTTTCTCAGAAGTCTGCCCCAACAATGCAGCTTCAGCTCGATAAAAGCTAAATAATTCAGGCCAAGGCTCCTGATAGTCCCACATCGCCCGCACCACGGTTCCGTCTGCAACCGCTTTAATCTCACGGCCGGGGCTCCAGTAAAAGTCCATCCCTTCATGAATCCCTTCACGATAGTGGCGGGGAGCACCGGGCAAACGCAATTCACTATTGTCCGGAGGAAGATTTTCAATCGGCAGCGTGATGTTTGGTAAATTGGCCCAGATCTGTGGATCATACGGCACTTCTCCTTGCACAAACGCCGCCTGCCCCACCATATCGATTTCCGCCTGCTGGTCCGGTTGCCCCGGCAAGTAAATCGCATTTCTTCCCGCATAGACGGCGATCGAGCTACCAAATTGATCTAAATAAAGGGCAAAGGTTGAAATGGGAAATTCAAACTCTGTCTGCGAAAGCAGGGTTCCGTTTTCATTGTTGATGACCGAAAGGCGAGCACCCGCTCTATCAAGAAGATAGACGGCACGTGGCCCCACTTTGATTTCACGCGGTTGGGTTATCGCGATTGTCGGCCGAAAATTGCCGTCGATCTGCCCCTGTACATACCGGACAATTTCAGCATTCGGGCTGTCTGTCGGCCGTTGCAGGACATATGCAAAAGATGCGGCGGTCCCGCGCAAAACGGCTAAATCAACAAGCGCGCTGTTTTCATCCACCGGCCAACCGGTTTCATCTTGTTCCGGCAGATAACGCACCCCATAACGGTAGCTCGATTCAAGCAAATAGCGATCTGACCCATTTGTAGACAGTGCCAAATAATAGTGGGATGAGGTTTGCCCTATCGGCCGGGCATACCGATCTCGAATCCAGCTGCCGAGCGCCAAATCGTGTAAATAAACATCACCAACCCGATCTAACACCAATAGTCCCGCGGCCGGGCCGCTGGGCAAATCGACCAAAGATAAATCAAGCGGTTCGTGAACCGGATCTTCTCCAACTAAATCGCCCGGGGCCAAAAGCACAATCGGTGGCGCAGGGCTGACTAGATTAATTTGCAATACCCGCCCCCCATCAATCAACCAAGCGAACTGACCGTTGCTCACCATACCGATCGGATGCACAAACGTCTGTCCATTCTCACCCAAGTAGCAGATGCGCCCCGCCCGAAACAGCTCCGGTTGAGGGCAGCGTGGGGCTGACACAACGGTCGGTTGAACCGGCTCGACGGCCGCAGCCGGTTGGGTTGCGATTTCTACGGGTGTCGATGTTGAAAGCTGGATGGGTGTAATCGTAGGCTCCACCGGCGGCTTGATCGCTTCGTCTTCAGATAGGGTAATGGAATTATTGGATGAAGGTTCCGAAATATCATTTGATGAGCAGGCGATCAACAAACAACATAACCCGGCGACAGCCAGGATCCACACCCATTTTAAAGCGTTCACGGCGGGGATTATACCGAGTTTTCGAAAATGTGCTGAGAATGAGTCACAAAAGACAAATCGTCAAAAAGAGCATGCAGGCTCTCGAGATTCGTGGTGCGTAAGGTGGGATCAATAACCCTACTTGACGCACCACGAAACACGATTTAGTCAAAAACGATGACGTTGCGCAACGCCTCACCTTTTTTCGCAGATTCAATCGCTTCGTTAATCTGCTCGAGCGGGTAACGGCCGGTGATCAGCTCGTCTAATTTTAAACGGCCAGATTGATACATTTCCACTAGTCTTGGCAGATCAGTTTGCAAACGAATCGACCCCATTTTGCTCCCCTTAATCGTCTGTGACGCGGCCGCGATATTGCTCATCTCAACCTCGGTCATCACACCGGTAGGAGGCATTCCGACCATCACAAAAGTACCGGTGGGAGCCACCAGTTCAAGCCCTTGATCGATGGCGGGGCCACTGCCAGCCGCAACAAACACATAATCGGCCCCACGGCCGTTGGTCACCGCCTGCACCGCTTCAACCGCATTGTCTCGTTTTGGATTGATGGCGTGTGTCGCCCCAAAGTCTTGCGCCGCTTCAAGCTTGCCATCGTTAAGATCAATCGCAATCACCGGATGCGCACCAGAAATCGCAGCACCTTGCACGCTGTTTAGCCCAACACCGCCACAACCGATGACGACAACGCTAGACCCGGCCGGCACTTCGGCCGTATTTGTAACAGCACCAAGGCCGGTGATCACACCACAGGCCAAAAGCGAAGCACTATCCAATGGAATATCTTTAGGGATAACCACCACTTGCGATTGATCGACCACCACTTCCTCGGCAAATGCGCCGGTGTTTAACCCCTGCAGAACCTCGTCTCCAGAGCCATCTTTTAGCAAACTTTCACCACGGCTCAGATCTGTTTCACAGCTTGTGAAATGCCCTTGATCGCAGTAATAGCAATGGCCGCAAGATTTAATTAGGGTCACGACGACATGGTCCCCGACATTAAGCCGAGTCACACCAGGGCCAACTTCTGAAATAACCCCGGCCGCTTCATGGCCCAACAACAAAGGTAGGGTTCCACCCCAGCCCCCATCTGCATAAATAATGTCGCTGTGACAAATCGCGCATGCCGCCATTTTCACTTTGATCTCCCCGGCTTGTGGGGCACCAATTTCCAATTCTTCGATGACAAGAGGCTTGCCAAACTCACGTAAAACCGCTGCTTTCATAACAGGATTCTCCAAAAAAATGATTTTGCGGGATGGTATCTGAAAAGAATGAAAGAGGGTAGTCAGATTCTAGTCCGATTTTCAGGTTCACAACTTGGGGGGCATAGCGTAGGCACATCGGAAAATGGTGAATGGGTGATTTTCTGAATTGCGGAATGGTTATTGTTTCAAATTAATCATTCCGCAATTCAACCGTTCAACCAATAATCAATTAGAAAGCTGCTTTAGCGCGCTGCGTGCGGCATGATAACCACACATCCCATGCACACCACCACCGGGTGGCGTCGAATGTGAGCAGATAAACAGCTTTGGATTGGGGGTTGAATATGGGTCTAGGCGGGCAACCGGCCGGGTAAAAAGCTGGGTGATGTCTGCTGCGCCACCGGTCACTGCTCCCCCAACCAAGCTCCGGTTGTGCAGCGCAAACGCCCGCGAATTTATTTTATGTTTGGCCAAAATAGTCTGCTTAAAGCCTGGGGCAAAACGCTCAATCTGATTTTCAATCGCATCGGTCATATCGACCGTTGATCCGTTGGGCACATGGCAGTAAGCGTACCCCACACTTTGGCCATCCGGCGCTCGACTGTCATCAAACTGGCTCTGTTGGCACAAGATCAGATACGGCTTTTCTGTGTGGCGACCTTCCCAAGCATCTCGCTCGCTGACGGCGATTTCGGCCGACGTCCCCCCCACATGGACGGTCGAAGCTTGCAAAACGGCCGGATCAGCCCATGGAATCGGCTCGCTTAACGCCCAATCAACCTTAAATACCGCTGGGCCGTAGTTGTAGCGTTTCAAGCGGTTAATATACCGCTGTGGCAGCGCATCCCGGCCGATTTCGGCCAGCTGAGTCGGATCGGTATCAAAAAGAATTACTTTTGATTCCGGCAATTGGTCTAGCGAGGTCACCGTTGTATCGGTCTGGATGGTGCCTCCTAACTGTTGAAAGTAACTGGCCAGCGCCCCCGAAACAGCGGCTGATCCCCCTTTTGCTACGGGCCAGTTTTCTAAATGGGCGGTCAGAGCAAACATCAAGGCGACGGCCGCGCTAAACGGTTTTTCGAGTGGCAAAATGCTGTGCCCCGCACACCCTGCAAATAAAGCTCGCCCCCGTTCAGTTTTAAAACGCAGCTTTCCGTATAATGACGATGGGAACATCGCCTGCATCCCAAAACGAGCAAATTTTACCGGATGATCAGGGATACCTAGTGGGGCGAGAAAATCTCGCAGCAGCCCGTGCCCACTCCCTACAAATGGTTTCACCATGTTTTGCCAAGCTCGGCCGTCTACGCCCAAACTCTCGGCCGTTTTTTCAAGGGATTTGGTCAAAATCACGGCCGGTTCGTTGTCTAGCGGATGGGCGACAGATGCAGGGGGAGAAATCCATTCCAACCCATGTTCGGCCAAGGGCAATGTGCGCCAAAATGGGGACAAGATCCCCATCGGATGCACGGCCGAGCAAAAGTCATGCTTAAAGCCAGGCAAGGTTAATTCTTGGGTGCGGGTGCCGCCACCGATCGTTTCGGCCGCTTCAACAACCAACACGCTGGCTCCGTTGCGGGCCAGTTCAATCGCGGCCGAAAGTCCGTTGGGGCCGGAGCCGATAATAATTGCGTCGTATTTCATAT
>JAHDEB010000071.1:0-10911 GCA_020629055.1 Chloroflexota bacterium | reverse complement strand
GCGGCCGAAAGTCCGTTGGGGCCGGAGCCGATAATAATTGCGTCGTATTTCATATCAATGCGTTTATTCAGAATAAATCGGCTTTTGCGGAAACGGCTGCCGGGCGATCAATTCATCCACCGTTACACGGCCGGAATCAATCAACCCATCTTTCGCATCGAAAATGCGCCAATTGTGGTACGGCCGAGCCAATGGCTGCGGATCTACAAAAATCACTCGTACTTCGCCCGATTCCCAATTGCACCGCTTCTGCATCGCTTGCAATAAAAATTCATTGTGGATGTGGCCGTCACCAAAATTCCATCCCAACACAACACCGGCCACAAGTTCCCCATCGCGCCAAACATAATCATCGATATGATCGACCGCTTGCGGCAAAATAGAGTGCAATGCCCGGCCATGAACGTGCATCAATCTAAATGAAATCACTCTGCTTAAAATCCCTTCAATAGTCTTATCATCGTACAACAGGCTGAGCTGTTTGGGCAGTAACGGTGCAGATGTCTTAATATGCTCAGTAATTTGTTGCTCCGCGTCGTCTTTAAACAGCCAGATGCTGTAAGCCCAGTTGCCCGCATAAAAGCGCATCGCCAATAAGAACGAAACCCATTCAGGAAATAGATTACCGATTAAGGGGACAACCAAGAGAGCCACAACCAACATGACCACAAGCAGGGGTGACATGGCGACAAAGGGTGAAACGGCCGACTGGGCCCCAAATAACACAAAGCCACCATACACCATCATAAAGTTCCATTCAATCGGCACACCCATCGGGATATGCGAGGTGATGAAGGTGTGGAAGCCGAGCATGATAAACAGCCCAATCACGGTTGCCGGTGTCCCTAACCCTAGCAAATCCCCTCCCCATAATCCGCCAAACATCAGTAAAAACGGAAAGATAAATTCGGTAATTGTCCCGAAGTGGGCCGAATTGCGCGCAAATGAACTGGCACGCAGGTCGTTTGGATAGTCGCGAAACAGTTTTTTACGGATCGCCGGCACACGCATAACGGCACTGTTGCTCACCATAACACTAATAACCGAGGGAAAGTGCCTATTCAATTTTGAAAAGGCGGCCCAAAACCAAACCCCATACCAGACCCATTTTGATGCGGCAATCGCATCGGCCGGGAATAAAAACACGGCTAGGCCGATCAGATAATGCTCCGGCCGGGAAGCGAGAAACATCGTTCGATCAGTTAGCCCCATCAACAATAAAATGACAAAGGTGGGCCACAAAATAGCTGGGGTTACAGACGGCGCCACCAACACCCGCACCAATTGCACTAGATGGGCTAAATAAATAAGGCAATCAATAATGCGGCGGGTATCCCCACCAAAAAACGGAATTTCCGGCCGGAATGGGAGCTTGACAGTGCCCGGCCGCAGCCAGTACAAAAAACCGCCAAATGGTGGATTGTACCTGGCGGTTAGCGGGCCGCTGCCCGATGCAAGGCCCAACCCTTCAAACAACATGCTCCACGCGATCGCCTTGAGCAACGCTTCCGGTTTAAACCACCACTCACTCAAATTGCCAAAAGAACCAAGATCGTTAGAAAACGAGGCGAACCAGGTCCACATCCAAATATAAAAAACAATTTTTAAAATATAAAAACCGTAGACACCGGCCGGTGCTCCATACCCTTGTACAGCCCATGCTTGGCAAACCATTTTCGCACGAATATGAAACGGTTGTTTTGCCCAGTCGTCAAATTCATATGGCAGTTCCTGCGGGGTAAGTAGTTTCATTTTTCCTTTTCCTGTTCCCTTTTTTGCAATTTAATTTTTAACTTCGATAGACATCGGCAAAGCTCGAAGGGAGATTTTTACTCAATAAATGAATTTGCGCGAACCCTTTTCGATGTATCGGGGCTTTTAGCCCAAAAAGGGGCTAAAATAGAGGTCGAATTATGTTTGAAACGACTTGTCCGAACGGTATACGCTATTTCAGATTTGAAACCTTTCCTCGAGATTTAAAGCATGGGGTCCTGTCTCGCCACGGGGGTGTCGGCCGCCCACCATTCGACTCACTCAACCTAAGCAGCTCGGTTCCTGATGAGCAAGCGGTTTATGAAGAGAATCGACGTTTGGCTTACCAAGAATTTGACCGCACGACAGACACCTTGGTCCATGCACATCTCATCCATAAAAACCATGTGGCCCGTGTGACCCGATCCAATCACGGTGAAGTTATGCCGCAGGTTGATGGGCTGATCACCAACGATCCTGGCTGTGGTTTGACGATGAACTACGCTGACTGCGCCCCGATCTTAGTTTATGATCCGATCAACCATGCGATCGGGTTGGGGCATGCCGGTTGGGCCGGTACCGTTTTAGATGTACCCGGTGCCCTCGTCGCTTCGATGCAGGCCGCGTTTGGCAGCGATCCGGCCGAGCTTTTAGCCGGTGTGGGGCCGTGTATCAGTTCAGCCGTTTACGAGGTTGGCGACAATGTCATCGAGGCGGTTAAAGATGCATTCCCACATCATGTTGAAAATCTGCTGATCCCACAAGTGCATGGTGAACGCCCCCATTTTGATTTACCCCAAGCCAATCTGATCAACTTTCAACGAGCCGGTGTTCAGCATATTGAACTCTCAGGCTTATGTACCGGAACACGAACCGATCTGTTCTTCTCGCACCGGGCAGAAAAAGGTAAAACCGGCCGATTTGGTGTCGTCATGGTATTAGGCTAATAAGCATCGACTTATTCGGATGTCCTGCTTAATGGTTGGGTCGAACCAACTTCATCAAAACAAAATAGCGAAAAAGGAAACACATGGCGATAGAAAGACTGTTTTTTAAAAATAAAAATGATGAAAAAATCGGTGCTCGTTTAGACACGCCCGACGGGGAAGTTAAAGCATATGCACTGTTCGCTCACTGCTTTACCTGCCATAAAAACCTAAACGCAATAAAAAACATTAGTAAATCGCTGACAAATGCTGGCATCGGTGTGTTTCGTTTTGACTTTACCGGGTTGGGGGAAAGTGAAGGGGATTTTGCAGACACCAATTTTTCTTCGAATGTAGATGATTTGATCGCTGCTGCTGACTTTTTAGCGGCCGAATATGCGGCACCCAAACTACTCATTGGCCATTCATTAGGTGGGGCGGCCGTCCTGATGGCGGCATCTAAACTGCCTGACGTAGCAGCTGTGGTCACAGTAGGTGCCCCGTGCAATCCCGAGCATGTGACCCATATGCTGCAATGGTCGATTGACGAAATCGAGGCGAACGGGAAAGCTGAAGTCTTGTTAGCGGGTCGGCCGTTTACCATTAAAAAACAGTTTTTAGACGACTTGGCTGAACAAAAAATGACCGAGGTGATTCGGTCACTTAAACGGCCGCTGCTCGTCTGTCACTCCCCGATAGACAACACAGTTGGTATCGAAAACGCTGCTCATATTTTTAGCAGTGCCCTACACCCCAAAAGCTTTTTATCCCTAGACAAAGCGGATCATCTGTTGACCGGTGCGGCCGATGCAAAATATGCGGGCGGGATGATCGCAGCGTGGGCAGAGGCTTATATCTAGGCTTTAGCCAATCACCTTTTCAAAAAAGCGAAGCCAGTTTTCCCCCATAATTCCGGCTGTTTCTTCGGCCGAGAATCCGGCAGCCTGCAGCCCATCTGCAACCGTACCAAAATCGAGCGGTGTCTTAAACCACGATTGCCACTCGGGCCAACCTGGTTTTGCGTCTGGCCCAGCCGGACCATAACTACTTTGACGCGTCCAGCGGCCGCTTCGTAGCCATTCGAGATATTCCGGCGTGCATTTCCGCACCAAGTCGGTCCCAATCCCCAACTTCTCCACTCCCATCACGTCGGCCGCCCGCGCCATCGATTCACAAAACTGTGCCAATGTGACCTCTGGGCCGCCAATCAAAAACGGATACAGGCTGCACCCCATCATACCGTCAGCGGCTGCAAGTTCTCGCATTACTTTTTCTGATTTATTGCGGGGGATATGGCTTAGCCAATGAGGATTTGAGTGGGTAACCGCAACCGGCCGATCTGAATGAGAAATAGCGTCCAATGTCGTCTGTTCCCCCACATGCGACAGATCAACCACCGTGCCAACCCGATTCATTTCATGCACAACTTCTCGCCCAAACCGAGTTAGGCCCCCATCATTTGGTTCGTAGCAGCCAGACCCCAATAAGCTTGCATTATTGTAGGTGATCTGAATAACCCGAACGCCCAGTTGGTGAAAAATTTCAACCATCCCAAGGTCATCTTCTAGTGGGGATGAGTTTTGAAACCCCAACATGATGCCAACTTTGCCAACTTCTTTTGCTTGGCGAATGTCTGCGGCCGACTCCACCTTCATGATCAATTCTGGGTATTGACGAAAAAACCGATTCCACCTGTCTACCAGTGACAGGGTTTCGCGGGCCGTTTCCCAAACAGCAAGAGTGACGTGGGCACATGTGACACCACCTTCTAAAGCTTCAATGAAAAGGGATTTGTCCCAATTGGAACAGTTGAGTGCATCGATAATCATATGCGAAGGGTAGCAGGGTTGTTTCAGTTTGCAACTGTCGGTATCGCATCCTTAAACTGTTGCAAATCAAGGGGGAATATCGGGCGATCCGGGGCATCAATCATGCCCCGAGTTGCTACAAAACTAGATGCCATTTGCAACTGCGGCCTATTCGCAAGACAATTTAAACGATATGCTAAATTTTCGCGCTCGGTTATTCCAATTCGCATTTGTAACAGAACGTCTAAGGTTTTTGGGACTATCGTATAGGAGTTGGTTGCGAATCACCATCGCTGTGATCGCAGCGGTTTTTCTATACTTGGGCGTTTGGCGGGGCGCTCTAATTGCCATACTTGTTTTGTTGGGGCTCCGAATCCTGTTTGGCATTGCTCGGCGCAATGGCTACATTACGTTTAAACCAACGAACAGCTCTCCATCAGGCATAGATCAAAATGATAACCACGCACCGCTAAAACATGATGAGAAGATCGCCATACGCGGTACCGGCCAGTTCGTTTCTGGCAACGTAGAGACACAACTATTTATGGCAACAGGTGAATTTTGGCAGGTCCCGGCCGGAGAATGCGTGGTGATGTTAGAGGCGGCTCCCGGCCGTTTCAAATATCAAATGATACAACCATCGCAGATTGAAAAGGTTCGCTTAGGGCAGCTCATGTTAGCAGACCGGAACGAACCTGCAGTTGAAGTTCGCTTTAAGAGCCAGTGGTTAAAAACCGATTTTGAGTTTGGGGGTGGCGACGATGAACAGCAACAAGCGTCAGCCCCGATGCAGTCTGATCGTTTCAAAAAGCGGACGATTTATATGTCATTTGATGAAATGCCAAATGCGACTCGGGTCTGGACTCATTTAACCACCATGCAGTAATTTACTTAACCGCATTTATCGTCTACTAAGCTTATATTCCTACTTCGGTACATTTTTCCCCGCAAAAACATAGATCCACGGCCGAACATCTTTTATGCTTTATCCATTATTCTCCCCGTCTAGTTTTTTTGCGAACCAGATGAAACCTGTAGAATTTCGTGGATTAGAAATGAAAACCGGATGCGCACTTTCCACAACCCTATTTGCCCTCATTGTGCTAGTGGTGTTTGCGTGGTCGTTTGGCCTTTCAATTTTTGAAATGATCACCGCCTTTACCGGTTAACCCCTCGCTTCCCATTCGCGCCGTAACATCGCGTAATGGTATTCACTTGCCCACATATTTCCGTCTTTATAATTTTCAATATAGTGCCCCTCCAACCTAAACCCCAGCTTTTGTAGCAATTTGAAAGAAGGGCTGTTTCGGGTGTCGCAATAGGCGCTGATCCGGTGCATCTTTTGTTGATCAAACAGATAATCGACCAAGCCACGTACCGCCTGAGTCGCATACCCGTAACCATGATACGGCCGGGCTAGCGTATAACCGATCTCCGTTTGGATTCCGCTTTGCCGTGGACAAAAAGCACAGTCTCCAATCAGTTCGGCCGTATCCTTTTTGGTGATGGCGATTTGATACCATTGGCCGGGAATGCCAGGGGTAGCTGTTTCCATTTCCACCATAAAATCATTTGCTCTATCTCGAGAATATGGCAGAGGCCAACCTTGGAATCGAGCAACATATGGATCATTGCGCCAATCGTAGAATTTATCTAAGTCTGCTCGTGTAAACGAGCGCATAACAAGGGATTCGGTTTCGTAAAGAATCAAATTTTTATGGTATTTATTCAGCAGATTGGTCCAGTTTGACAAAAGGATCTGTGTTCAATGGAAAACGAGTTAAAAACTGGCCCAATCTGGCGTAAATAGTGGGGGGGGGCTGAACAATTACTGTTTATGTCCGATAGTGGCGCCAAAATGACTCAGTCACAATGTCTATTTCGAAGTAGTCTAATATCCGATCGATGGGAAAGAAGAGGGACGAAGTTTGACTTGCCGCAAAGCCTAGCCCAACAGGACGAAAAGCATCATCGAAAATGACAATGCCGGAATCTCCGGCCGCCATCATCGGGGTTGTTTCAACCAATCCTTGAAACTCAACTTGTTCTTGATCACCGTTTTGAAACACCCACGGAATCGTCACGCTGGCATCAATCGATAAGATCTCACCCCGAACTTCTCCACTCGAGCGGCCAAACCCTTTAACCGACTGCCCCACGTGGGGTTCAGCATCATCTTGCAAAAAATTGCCATCTGGTAGTTGGGGCGAAACCGCTTTAGGGTCAGTCACAGATGCGATTGCGGCCGAGAGATTAAACGCCCCGCTGCTCCCCCCGGCCGAGGGCAAGACAAAGTCGCTGACCAAACCGATTAGATCGGTCTCCAAATTTCCATTGTCAGCTATGGCCGGTTGCACGATTACATCCCCATCATTGAGACCCCCAGCAAACATGCCAGACCCATCGCATAAAATATAAAGGTCTTCCGGATTATGGCGTGAAGCCACCAGGCATCCGAAAGTCGCCATACCGCCACGCCCATTGCTAATGCTGCTACCAGGTCCGGCCGGCCGATGGCGTGAAGTCAAGTCGGTGATGTTGCCGCTGAAAAATGACAGGTCGATGTCCGGCCGGTATTTTGCAATCAAAGAAACCAGTTTGCCAACCTCATCTAAATGTTTTAGCCGAGCCAAAAGTGAAATAATCTTTTCAGACAACGAACCGGCCCCGAGGGTGTCGTAGTCCATATCAAGCTCGGCGCATAGCGCTTGTATTTCAGTTAGGCTAAATTTTTGATCGAGAATATCTCGAAGTTTGATTAGTTCTTCCATGTATTAATTATTGTCGTTTCCAGTTAGCTCGGCGGCTGATTCATGCGCCAATGTCGCCAAAAAGCGTCTATCGTCTTCTGTTAGCTCGGCCGAGAGCAACATTTCCGGCCGACGTTGCCACGTGCGTCGCAGTGCCTGCTCTCTGTGCCAGCGTTTGATGTTAGCCGCATGGCCCGATTTTAGCACTTCTGGCACAAGATGGCCTCGAAATTGATTCGGCCGGGTGTAATGTGGCCCCTCTAACAATCCGGTTGCATGGCTGTCTGTCTCCGCGGCCCCTTCTGCCCCTAACGCCCCAGGCAACAAACGGGTTACAGCATCCACCACGACCATCGCCCCCAATTCGCCACCGGTCAGCACATAATCCCCAATCGATATTTCCTCGGTCACGAGATGCTGTCGCACACGCTCGTCAACCCCTTCATACCGGCCGCAAATAAAGATCAATCGCTCGCATTCTGACAGGTCTTTGGCGATAGCCTGCGTAAACGGCCGCCCCTGGGGGGTCATCAAAATAACCTTTTCCGATTTCGTTTGATCATCTTGTGAACGAATCGCATCAACGGCCGCAAATAAAGGCTCTGGCTTTAGCACCATCCCGCCGCCACCGCCGTAGGGTGGCTCATCGGTGATTTGGTGCTTGCCCGCGGCATAATCACGTATATTGTGCAGATCGATCGTTAATAGCTCCGCTTCTTGGGCCCGTTTAAGAATACTTTGCCCCAAATAGCCGGTCAGCATTTCAGGAAAAAGGGTCACAATGTCGATTTTCATTAGAGTTTTTCCTTGAATCTAAAATTTATGACCATGACTTTTGTACTATCTAACATAACGCTTAATTGTATCATTAAGCAGGTTAACCAGCGCTTTTACCCCCAAAATCTTTTATGCATCCCGAATTAACTAAACATAAAGCGAAGGGGTGATTTTATGTCAAAACGTAATAATTAATTTACGTTTGACAAAACAGATCGCTTTACTATACTAAAAACATGAAGGTGAAAAATTCGAAGCAGTTTCAACAATCGAACCGGAAAATGTCAAAGATATCTATCAAGATAACTAAGATAACTTCGGCCCTGAAAATTCAAAGTTAACCCAAACGCATGCGCCCCCCAGCGCGTGCGTTTTTTTTTACCAGTTCTTGCCAAAACTGTTTGGTTAAGACTAAAGGATGATAGAGGAGATCAATCCAATCTCCCAACTATCGCAGAGAAGGTTTTAATAACTTACCCGGAGGTAACACATAATGGATTATGCACTAATCGGAAAAATCGAAAAAGCGAAGATGTATGCAACTGAACCTGAGCGAATTCAGTTCGATAATTTTTCTGTCCGTTTAAGTGGTGACAACGAATCTGTACATGATGTGGGATATAAGGAAGGTGATTGGCAATGTGATTGCCAGTTCTTTAAGACTAGGGGATTTTGTAGCCATACGATGGCGATGGAGCGAGTTTTGGGTGAAATGATCACTCAGGCGTAAATGCAAACATAACAGCTAGACAAAACTAAATTCGAAAAAGCCGACCTAAATGGGTCGGCTTTTTTGTTTTGTTAGGGTATTCTCTTTGCTTTATCTTCTGGCGATCGGGCCATTCACTATTTCAAAATTATGTACGAACGCGTATTTACTATCGGTGGTATTGAATTTAACTTTGGACTAACCCTTTTAATCGTTCTTGGCACAATCTTGCCTTTACTCGACGCATATGGGCACACTCCGGTCGGTTTTTTACAAACCACACTGGGCATCGAACCTGGCTTTCAAGGATTCGAGAAAAAAGTATGGGACCGCATCGTTTTTTATCTACTTATCCCACTTATTGTGCTGCTGCTGTTTAAAGAAAAACCTGTTGAATACGGCTTTGGGTTTGGTAAGTGGCAAGAAGGTTTGTTGTGGACGGCCGGCTCCTGCATCGGCATGATGGTCATTTTGTGGTTTGTCGCCCGTGGTGAATCGATGAACGCATATTACAGCGCTCGAGCAAATCCAGAACCATGGCGGCTGCTTTATTTAACCGCCGTTGACCTCTTGGGATGGGAGTTTATTTGGCGCGGCTTTTTACTGTTTGGGATGGCTCGTGTGCTGGGCGTTGGCCCCGCCATTTGGCTGCAGGCGGTTCCTTTTGCCTTTATGCATTTAGGCAAACCAGAAATCGAAACGATGACAACAATTTTTGGCGGCGCTGCTTTCGGCTTTGTCGCATGGCGTACCGATTCGTTTGTCTACCCATTTTTAATTCACTGGTTTATCGCGTCGTATACCCAGCTCATCGCAATAGGCCGTTTTTAAACTAACTTAGCTGTTTGATATGAGGGAGCATATGAGCCGCCACCGCTTCTACGACCGGCACAACTACCGCATTGCCAAACTGCTTATAGGCTTGTGTATCTGAAACCGGAATGATCATCGGCCGCTGCCCCGGCCGGTCAAACCCCATCAGCCGCGCACACTCCCGTGGCGTTAGGCGACGCGGCCGACTATTGGGTTGATCAACTAAAATTTCAGAGCCATCTTTGTAATAGCGGGCCGAAAGGGTTCGAGCTTTGTCATTAGGACCAACCAATCCATAACCAAATCCGTTCCCCTGCTGCTTGTGTTTGGCCGCATATGCTTGCAAATAATTCCACAGTTTGGGTGAGAGTGTGTATTTTGAGTTGACGCTAGATTTTGGGCCAAGCGTGTAAGGTGGCTCGGCCGCTTCTGACCCGTTTTCTAAGTGCAAAATCGCTCTCATCGTTGGCCCATCATTTTTATTTGGGATAGCCAGCTGTGAAAAGTTGAAGCCGGTTTCTTTGCGGAACCCCACAATGAAGATGCGTTCCCGATTTTGGGGCACAAATCCTTTTCCGTTGATGACGCGCCAGTGCAGCGTATACCCTAATCTAATTAAAGTCTCACGAATCACCCGAAACGTGTTTCCTTTGTCATGTGATTCTAAGTTCTTCACGTTTTCGAGCATAAACGCGGCCGGTTGATGGTGCTCGATAATACGAGCCACATCAAAGAACAGCGTCCCTTGCGTGGCGTCAGAAAAGCCGTGTGGTCGGCCAAGTGCGTTCTTTTTAGAGACCCCTGCAATCGAAAAGGGCTGGCACGGAAAGCCGCCAACCAAAACATCATGTTTAGGAATATCTGCAACATTGACTTGGGTAATATCACCCGGGAATGGATGATCGCAAGCGAAGTTGGCCGCATACGTCTGGCGAGCAAATGGATTCCACTCACTGGTAAAAACGCACCGCCCCCCAACCGATTCAAAGCCTCGCCGAATGCCGCCGATGCCAGCGAACAAATCGATAAAGGTAAATTCGGCCGGATGTTTATCTTTTGCTTCCGCGACACGTTCGGCTGACAAGCTTAAAATTTTCAGGACTTTTGCGCTGGCATTCGACTCCCCTTGCTCCCAACGTTCAATCAAACCCAACGGCCGATTGGCTAAATCAGCCACCTCCTGCAAGGTAAATCCGGCCTGTTGCCGTAATGTCGAAAAGTTAGATGTGGTCATGCAGAAACTATTTTACCCACTTTCAACCTAAACTCTGTCGATCTGGCTCATTTCTGTTATTGGCTTAGAGGAGTTTTTCATAGACATCAATCGTATCGGCCGCAATTTGCTGCTGAGTAAACGTTGCTAAAACCCGCTCGCG
>JAHDEB010000070.1 GCA_020629055.1 Chloroflexota bacterium | reverse complement strand
AGAATTACTGTCAACAGGGACCTTATATTGGTTTCCATAATTTAGAGAGATTGACCCATGTCTGAAGATATTTTACAAATAGATTATGATCGAATGGAGCAGATCGCTGATCAATTTCAGGTTCAGTCAGAATCTGTTGAGCAGATGGCTCGACTGCTAAATACCCATTATGGTGAGCTAAAAAATGAGGGATGGGTGGGCCAAGCGGCCGATGCGTTCTTTAGTGAGTATGAAACTGAACTAGAACCTGCCCTCAGACGTCTGTTTTTGGCCTTAGAAGAAGGCAGCGCTTTAAGCAAGCAAATCGTGCAAGTTCTAAGCGGCGCAGAAGAAGAGGCGGCCGGGCAAGTTTCTTTTGAAGGTGAAGGCGGAGCTCCTGGCGCTGGTGGTGCAGGTGGCGGAGCCGGTGGAGGGGAAGCAGGTGGCGCAGGTGGCGGCGCTGGAGGGGGCGCGACGGCCCCTGGCGGTGCGACTGCACCTGGAGCTGCAGAAATTCCGACAATTGCCGAGATTGATGCGGTCGCTAACGATGAAGTATTCACTGATGAATACATGGATGACTTAATCGGTTATGAAGTTCCCGTTACAGATGAAGCTGCATTAAATGAAAAGATGGAAGAGATCATGAACGGCGTGATCAATGATGAGCAATATCAGCCTTCAGACGAGCTATTAAGAGAGATTGCGGAAATTAGAGGGGTTGAGTTTGAGGACTTTAAACAGGATTACAATGAATTCAGAGAGTTACTCGCTATATCGAATGGGAACGCCAAAGATGGCTATACCGCATTAGAGCTTGACCGACACCCAGATTTCTTAGGGAGCACAGCCTCATTGCGCTATGGAAAAGTGGCTGGTGATATTTTAGGTGTTGATCCTGTTTTTGGTGCCTTATTAAACCCAAGCGGCGGATTAGTCGGTGGCGGGAACATCTCCTTTGAGCCTGGTGATAATGATGCTCTCGGGTATCACGGCATTGTGCATGACGCGGCCGGATATATTTACAACCACTTTGATCAAGCTGGTCCTGGCTATGAATATCTAGGGCATGAAGGTATTTTGCCCACCAGCGATCCCAAGTCTGGTCAAATAGCGGGCATCCAATATTGGATGGATAAACCTGGTTTAGACCGCGAAGTAACTTTGCAAGAGTTTGTGATCGCAGTTGGAGGGCAGGATGCAGAATCCGCACAACAGATTGTAAATGATATTAATGCTGGGTTTGATACAGCGACAAACACCGTTAATACCGTGTTCGACACTCCACAAGGTTTTGTTGGTGGCATAGTTGATGATGTACAAGGCGGCTTTGGTGGCGCAGTCGACATCATCCAGGGTGGTACTGGCAGCGTGGTCGATTTTGTCCAGCCGATTTTTGGTAGTGAGGCATCCCCCTATATCGATGCAGGCCAAGAATTTATCGGCAACCAGATAGACGGCCTACAGGATGTAACCGGTGGTGCGATCGATAGTGCCCAAGACACAATTGGTGGTGCAGTGGATGCGGTGCAAACTGAGATTACAGATGGCATTGGGGCGATTCAAGATGTCGTCAATAACCCACTTGAGTCAGCTCATGGTAGCGGGGTGTTAGAGACGGTCGTCGAAATAGACGCAGCGATTGACGATGCACGTGATGCGGCAAATGATTTTATTGACGACGCACGTGATGCTGCCGGTGACTTCGTAGATGGCGCTAAAGATAAGGCTGATGATTTCGTTGATGGTGTTGTTGACTTGTTTACGTGGTAGGACATAATTGCAATGATGTATCAAAGAATAAAATTATTAGCCCTGTTAACTATGATGAGTCTCTTTTTGCAATCTTGCCTCTTCTCGGGCGGCTCCAGTGACAAAGTTCATATCCGTATTCACAATAAAAGTAGTCGTGATATCGGATCTGTACGTTGGGGGAGCGGTGAACAAAACGGTGCAACCGAGAGCAAGAGAGGGCGTGGGGCAGATCCCGGTGAGTTCAGCCGCTATGAAGCATTTGAGCCGGTTTTGGCAAACTATGACTTTGCAGAGATTCGTTTTCAAAGTGGAGAAGATCGAGCTTTGGCCAAATGGCTTTACCCTCAAACTTATCTGGGAATCCCGGAGCTAGAAGCGGGACATTATTACACTTTTGAATTCGATTTTATCGGAGATACCGTCGTATTTAATATGGTGGAAGATCCAGCCCCTTAAACCAATGACCCAAACAATAAACCCAAACTTAATGCTTCAAATTAAACTTTCGGCCGCTGAACTGCACACGCTGTTTAGACTCGTATCCGCCGAGGCGGTCGTTGGATTTCCAAACGGACTTTTGTTTCCAAAAGATAAGGAACAGGCAGACGCACTTTATCAGCAGGGGTTTGAAACGCTTGTAGACCATAATTGGCTAAGACCAGAAGGGACAAAATATAATGCGCATGATGAGCTCTTTTTATATGCGAGCATTATGGCTTCGCCTAAAAATACGATTGTCGCAAAACATGGCTTTGGTAAAGCAGAGAAAGTAATTACATATTACGAAGCCAACGGTCAATACATCGAACAATATTTTGGTGCTGAAAATTTATTTTATGTGTCCCCTCTGCAATCTGTTGACCAGCTAGAGCAACGCTTAACCAACTTTTTAAATTTAGCACCGGTCGACAATGACCAGCTTATAAGCTTTGAAGTTGACGAGGGTGAGGCGAGCGCTGCGATTAAAGCACAAGATGTTGGCAGATTGACATCCTTATTTGGTGATGGGGCGACCAATCAAACAGTTGCTCAATCTATTCTAAGTGCACAGCCATATGGTCAAATTGAGTTTGGTGAAATAGATCCAGATGGGGCTGCCAAGATCCGCACCCTTGTTTTGATTCAAAACCCGGAGACCAAAGAGACTTTTTCTTTTCAACGGTCGGGCGATCAATTTATTATCTCAGTTGTTGCCCCACAGTCTATTTTGAAATGATCAGTTGCGGGGCTGATAAAACCCTTATCTGGATATAAACAGAACGCGTGCGAATGAGCTTAGTATGGGGCGTAAATGAATCAACTTTATCGCAGTAGAAAGAGGTTGCTGCAAATAGGGCTTGCCTGTAGCTTCGTTTTATTCTTGATCTCATGCCTTAACCTCGCTGGTTCAGAGAATAAGGTCTACATTCGGATTCACAATAAAAGTGCTTTTGATATTCGAAAAGTGGAAACGGGTGCGGGTAGGCAAAATGGTGCCACCGGTTCTTTAACCTGGCGACGCATTATTGCAGGCTCAATTAGCGACTACGAGCGTTCAGATCCTATTCCGGCCAATTATCGTTCTGGCTCTGTAGACTTTTATGAAGGGAAAAATCGAATTAACTTTAGAGGGCTAGAGCTTGACATACCGGAGCTGGAAGCGGGCTATTACTACACCTATGAAATCGATATTATTGGAGATGAAGCGATTATTGAAGTTGTTGAAGAACGTTCACCCTAAGAATAGTCAACTTTAATTTTAAGCAGATCGGTGCCTATTCGACAAAGAACTTCAGTTCGATTTGACTAAAGCCTAACCGAATTTCATCTCGATCCTCGAGAGGATACGATTTATCTACCTCAAGCCGCCGGCCGTTCAAAATGGTTGGATTTCGGTCTGATAAAGCTTGCAAAATGTATCGGCCTTTGCGGAATTTAATTTGTGCATGTTGGCGTGATACTTTAGAGCTGTTCTCATACCCTTCTAGATTCACCGCTAGGCTATCGTTTTGAGATCGGTTGTTAAAGTCGGGGCGGCCGATGATGGCTGGATGCCACTTAATCGGGAATTTGTCACCCGAGCTTGTCATCAGCAGATAAACCGATGTAGATTGCCCCAAATTTTGGCGCTGTGCCTCTGAAATTGAGGTGAAGATCAAAACCTGCCGATCACGTACACCTTGCAACATAAGCGATTCTCGTCCGCCAAGCGGCCTAGAATCATCTTTGCGGAAAATGCGATAATTTTCCGGCCGATTGTTCGTTTCATCCCCAAACTCGTTTAGAATTTCTTGGATGAGCTGGTTAACGGTTAAAGAGCCTTTAACACGCGCATTTTGGACAGGTACCGGATATATCGCGCTTAGATCAACGCTTAGTGTCAGATAGTTGCTCATCCTATTTCCCCCTCAAAAGTTCATCTAATTCTTCTTCGGTCACAATCTTTTTACGAATGGCCAATGTGATCAACCCATCTGGGCTAATAACGCTGGCTCCAAAATCATCAATGAACCCTTTTTCAAGCAGTTGTTTCTTGTACCCTTCGATATCAAGATGCTTATACTTTTTCGGGTCGATTTGAATGACGCCGGTTCGGAAATTCTGATCGTCGCGCCGTGCTGCGGTTGATTCGACGTTCGGTTTGTTTTCTGTACCACGTACCGACTTTTGGATGACGGGCGTTGGGACGACCAGTTTGGTTTGCTCAACCTGTGGTTCCTTCTTTTTCTTCGGTTTACTCGCCACCGCCTCCTCTTCACTATCTTCGTCGTCTGCCTTTTCTTTTTCGATTCGTGGACTCCAACTGACTTCGGCCGAGCCAGCATGGAGTTGAGAGATTCTTTCGACCTCTGCATCGAGCACATGGGGCATCTCTTCTAAGTTTTGATAAGGTGTCGCGATTTGTAACATCGCCACACGGCCCGCCTTTACAGCAAAACCACGGCCGGGGGGCGGTTCAGTTTCCGCCAATCCTCTTGGGGGTTTACCATTCAATGCGGCCACCGAATCTGCCACTTGTAAACCGATACCAAAACGGGAAGAGGCGATCCGCTTACGGAAGTTGTTATTGATACGGGTTAAATCAACCCCACCACAAATGATGAAATGAATTCCGTCTGTCCCCGATTTACGGGCGACTTTTGACAGCTCTTCTAAATAGGTGGCACGATGGGTTCTTTGAATCGCCTCAACCTCTTCAGAAAAGTCGCTGAAATTGTCGATGATGACAAAAAGGGCCCGATCGTCCTTTTTCTCACCCATGACAACCCCTTCGTTTACCAAATTGTCGACAAAGTCGCTAATCAATTCCGCATCGTCCACCGAATCGATAACATGTGGCAGCTCCCCAAGCGTCCGCAGGCCACCATAATTCATAAAACGCTTTTGGTAATCGACTAAGACAATCTGAACATCTTCCGGCTTATAGTTCTCGGCCAAAGATAAGGTCAAGGTACGAAGTGTCGTTGTTTTCCCGGAATTGGGTGGCCCAATGACAACCATGTGGGGACCCTGTTGAGTCAGATTGAGCTTCCATGGGAGCAACGTGCGATCATCTATCGCGATAGGGGGAGTGACGAAACGGCCCTCAAGCTTTTCATCTTTAAACACCGTATGGCTAAGCAAAATCGCTTCAGGGAGTGGTTTAATCTCTTCAGGATATAGGGAAGGCTGAAGACCTGAATCATAATCGATGAGTTTGTCGATTAAAGTAGATAGTTGCTTTGTGATATCGATTTTCTGCCCGCCAGCATCGTTTGCAACCCCAACCGGCAGCGCGGTTTGAAATTCTAAAGCTTGGCGATCATATCGAATGTAGCCGCGCCCCTCGATTTCACCGAATCCGCGAGCACCACGGCCGACGACGTTCATATACTCAGTTTCATCAGAAAGTTTTAGCGTTAAGCGCTGATTAAACAGACCGTATAGCTTGCCTGAAACACCACTCGATTGCTCGGCCGCGAGTACGACATGGATCCCAAAGGCTCGACCTTCACGCACGATTGAGATCATCGCCGGAATAAGCTCTTCATAGTTTTCTTTGAACTCTGCAAAGTTATCGACCATGAGCAAGATGGCGGGGAAGCGCCGGCTGGGTTCATGGTTGTAGAGGGCGTTCCAAGTGTACACATCGTCAACACTTTCTTCGGCCCGCAAATATTCTTTACGACGGTCAATCTCATCCATGATCTTGCGAATTAAGCGAGTCACCAATTCATTTTGATCTGCTGAAATTACTGAGCCGACATGGGGCAGATTTTGGAAAATGTTCATCTGTCCACCGGCAAAATCTAGCACATAGGCGTGTAGATCCGCTGGCGAATGGGTGACGGCCAGCGTGGTTAAAAGCGTCCTTAAAAAGGTTGTTTTACCAAAGCCAGAAGCACCAAATAACACCAAATGACCGTTTTTGCGGAAATCGATCATCAGCGGAAACTGCTCCGCATTGAACGCATTGTCGACGATACCCACAATGGCCCGCATCGCATCTTGGCTCCAATCGATCGTTTGCCAGCCCCCTTCACGGATCAACCAATGCTCTACATGCGGGTTTAGTGGTGTAAATGCAGGTAATTCATCTTCAGTCGATTCTAAAAGATCGATCAGCCCTGATGCACTCATGTAGCTGGTGTCGATCTGGGACTGCAATGACAAATCTCTTGGCAAGAAATCGGGCCAGGGGGTTGCCTGACGCGGCCGCTGTTCTTCCTCGAACAGCTCTTGAACCATGTTGACCATCGCTTCAAAAACCTTAATCGATTTTTTGTCGCTGCCGGACTCTTCTTCTTTTTTCTCTCGGTCTAGCCAAATGACATCTGGTTTCTTGGTGATAACCCCACCGTTGTAATCGGCCCCAGACCAGGCAACTTGGACCAACTCTAAGCTTTCGTTACCTACTTGTAAATAGCCTCGCCCTGGAATGCCTGTGGGCAAGAACGCGGCTTCCGGCCGACGTAAAATTTCGGAGCTGTCTTCGCGCGTTTCAACCCGTAAGCAAATACGGAACTTGATGTTGGCCCGCATCTGGTCGGTAACGGCTCCCGCTGGGCGCTGTGCTGCCAAGATTAAGGTAACGCCCAACGCACGACCTAAACGGGTAATACTGTTTAGCTGCGCTTTGTATTCCGCGTTTTCCGCAACCATCTCTGCAAATTCGTCAATAAATACGAACAGATGAGGATAAGGTTTGGGTTCAAATACCTTGACCGAGCCATCTCCCCAATCTAACGAAACTTTCTTGTTCCCTGGCTGCTCGTGTAACCCTTTTGACCGGTAGTCGACCAAGTCTTTTGAATTGGTCTCTGTGTTAATCGCCTGACGCCGGTTTAGCTCTGCGGTGATGGCCGCAAACATACGGTCGACGGCCGACCCTTCAAGGTTGGTCACCACGTCCACCACGTGGGGCAATGTTTCTAACGGCTTAAACGCACCACCACCTTTAAAGTCGACCAGGACAAAGTTCATGATCGAGGGGTCGTAATTGAGTGCCAATTCGAGAATCATGGTCATCAGAAGCTCCGACTTACCGGAACCTGTACTACCCGCAATCATCCCGTGTACGCCATCCGCATCGGCCGAGAATTTCATCTTGCGATACTCTCCGCTTGAAAGCATTCCCAGCTTCATTTTTAGCCAGTCGCTATTTTCAGAAACCCGGCTATGTCGCCAGTTGGCCTTTGTTTGCTCTTTAAGCTGCTCGATGGTCGAACACCCAACCATGTCCATCATCATGACACCGCGAGGAATATCGGTGCCATACGATTTTCGAATGTCGAGCTTGTTCATTTCTTGGGCGATGATTTCTAGCTGGTCGATACTGTCGACCCCATCGGCTTCACCCACGTAACGGCGACTATTGACCCCTACTTCGATATAGCGGAAGCGACGGCTTCGGCCATGATCAAGCTTTGATTTAGTTATTTCGATGACGGCCGAACAGCCACTGGGGACATCATTGATATTGGGTGCAAAAAAGATCACCGATGCACCATATAAATGACCGCGCTGGATAATGGTCGAAATCGTCATGTCGTTTTCCAGCTTGTTCATGACAGAGTTTTCTTTCCGGCCGTGTAGCAGATCAACAAAAAGGATGATGTGTGGCAGTGTGACATCCCCAATTCCTTTTTCCCCTCTGCGTAACTCCCTTTCATCTAAAATCGTTTTAATGTTTTTTAGGAATAGAGAAATTTGCCCTGTTCCATCATCCGGGTTTGCTTCCCCTTCTTCTATTTGTGGTTCAAAGCACATAGAAAAATCAGGGTTCGCCTGATTAAAATGGGGCATCTGCAGCGCCCATAGCCACTTTCGCTCCGCCTCAATTTGGCTCATGACAAAAAACTGAGTGTCGGTAGGTGAGTGAAAAGTCGCGAAGTTAAGTAGGGTTGAATTGATAAACGGATAGACATCTTCCGGCTGACCGACAATTCCGATCGCATGTTTGGCCGTATTGACTTCGTCGTCGCCCGACATATTGCGCAAAGGGATCGTAATAGGCAGCTCTTCAACAAAGGTTGCGTCATCCCGCAGTCTCAAAGCCTCGCGCATTAATGGGTCTTCAAATGAACCATCACCTTGTATTTTGAATTGCTGTGAAGACGGCCGGCTACCCAGCCCAAGTCGGATGGAGCCGAAATCACGGTCATGCGTCCGTCGCTCCCACAATCGAGACTCCATTGCAGGTCTTCCTTTTTTCCGATTTTCGGTATTTTGAAGCGAATTTTTGATGATGGCTAAGCTGTCGTTCGGATTGGGGTAATTGTATAGATAAAAGCGTTTTTGAAGGTCGTGGCTATTTTGCATCGCCTGTCGCATTTCAATCAGTTTTTCACGATAGGCGGCTTTTTTCTCTTCTTTCTCAACGTCTCCTTCGCGGCGACTGTATAAAGAATAGCCCACGGAGGCTAAAACTGAGAGCCCCATCGGAATCATCATCGTGAGGCTGCGTCCTCGACCAAAGATACCCAGCAATAGATACCCCATGATGGTGATCATCGGCAAAAACATCTGAATAATCGACTGGGCAGCAGAATTTTCTAAGTTAGGTGGCCCAGGTATTACCATTTCCCCTTCGGGGATATCTGGTTGGATCCGGGGCGGCCGGTCAATATAGGTTTTTTCGCTCATAAATGTTCACCCCCACAGGGTCGTCCAAGGCTAACTGTTTGTAGATATTTAGTGACTATACAGGTCTGGTTGGTCCCCCTCCTATGAGGAGGGGCTGGGGGTGGTGAATTCCCCCTCACCCCCAGCCCCTCTCCCACCGGGAGAGGGGAGCAAAGCCAAACACCTGTACAGTTACGATATTTAAATGAACTTTTTGTTTGTGCTCCTAAAACATGGCCATTCATAGCTATTTTATGCTTATTTGTAAGCATCAATTAGTTGTATTTTATATTTGGATGTATATTACCCGAACTGTTGAGTTTAGACGATGGATAAGCGATAATTATCCAGACTAAATTACCCCTTTATGCAACTTGGGGCGGACTATAAATCAGTGTCTTTGTCGAGTGAATCTGTATTCTAGAAATTCGAGTTTTTACTGGGCACGGTTTGAGTCTCGATTCTGTGCATTGACTACAAAAATCGGACCTTCAAGAGCAAAGAAAGAGAGATATGAAGAGAGTTTGTTATTACTGCGGCCGTATTTCAAATAGCGAAAATATTTGGTGTGAAGAATCTTATTGTTCCACTGAAAATTTGCCTCGTATTTTGGACCATGGTGAAGAGCTTGCTGAAATATCGATAAAAAAACATATCGCTGTAACCCGCTCTGCAACTATATATGAAGCATCGCGCTACGGTGAAGACATTCTGGTTAAAATCGCTCATACCGGAATGGAAAAAAAGCTGATGGATGAGGCGAATTTACTGCAAGAGATCCAATCGGCCGGTGGGGATCCGCATCCTGTATTGCCAATCTTATTGCCCGCCCATGCACAAGAGACTATTTCAGAGTATCCATATGCCGAAACGGTTTTTCAGGGAGAATCTAAAACCTTTTATGTGTTGGAACATTTAGAAGGTGATTTGCTGAACGGTTTGTTGATGAAAAATTCGCAACCGTGGAAAGGCACAGTTGGGTACATCAGTTTGGCGATCGCTTCATTGCTCATAACTTTGCACGATAGAGATTATGTCCATCTGGGTTTAGAGCCGAATCAGATTATGGTGCGCATCGACAAAGAAGATTTGCCACGGCCGGTTGTTTTGGACCTTGGGGTGGCACGCAAAATTAATAATGCCGGCCGCTATTGGAACCGGCAGTATGTTCATCCCGCTTATCTACCGCCAGAATTAGATCCTGAACCTAGTCGGAAAAAGGGGCAAAAACCGATCATTAATGAATCAGCCGATGTTTATGGGTTAGGGTTGATCATTTATGAAATGTTGGCCGGTCACCCAGCGATTCCCCATTATTTGATGAATGACCAGGATATTCGACGTGCCAGATGGAGTTCGAAGATTCAAGTGAAAAAAATCGATCGGCCGGATATCGAACCCGAGTTGACCGATATTGTGATGAGTGCGATAGGGCCAGCCAGTAAGCGCCCGAAAACAGTCTATGATTTTGGTCAATCTTTATTGCAGCATTTTGACCCAGCACCCAAAGAAAAACCGAAAACCTACCGAGAGCAGATCAATTGGCAAAACGTTCAGCGGTGGGTGATGATATCTGCTGTGACCGCGTTGATTTTAACCACGCTTCTAGCATTGTGGATTAACGACGTGTTTAGCTAATTTTAGGTCCCTGCTAAATCCCATTGCAGGCGGTTCTTAATTGGGACCTTCATTGTGCTGTTAATTATTTGTTATTCTTGAAGGCGCTTTCATCAAATTGCAAGATGATGGTGGTCCGCTTGCCTAGCCTGATTTTTGTGGGGGGAGATGCCTTAAGGTCATCAAATGCCTTATTCGGCACCAGCTTTCTTTCAGCTTTTTCCCCTACAAATGTGCCGTTGCTGCTACCTAAATCTTTAATATAAAGTCCATTCCGGTCCGCCCCAATCTCTAAATGAGACCCTGAAATCAGTGGATCATCCATAAAGTATTTTCGGCCGAGTGTGAAAGGTAGATCTGTAATCAGATATTTTTTATCGACTAAATCATTGTTGTTCGATTTAATCACTTTGATAAATATATTTTGATTTTTAACCTTGTTTTTCTCAAGCTTTTTCTTTTTTCTAGGGGGAGGTGAATTCGATTTTTTGGCACTCGGGAGCGGTGTCTGCATCCGTTTTACAATTTTACGAACGGCCGAGTCTGAGGGCTCTTTTTTCTTTGGTTGTCGTGCGGGTCTTTGCCGTTCATCCATTAGGCCGGGTAGATCAAAGTCTTCTTGTTTATTTTTGTTTCTAAAGTAGAAGTACCCTGTGATAGCTGCGATAGCCAGAAATATGAGGGCGATCCAGCCCAAATTGCGGCCGATAAAGCCAGGCGGTTGCTTGGGCAAATAGCTAAATTCATATTCTGTTTCACCCCTCTGTGTGTCCGGGTTGGTCACAGCTAGGATGATGGTGTAATCAAGTGGCCCTTCCGTTTTTAACTCTTTGATCGGTAACGGTACCGTCATTGTGCCAGAAGCTGCAATGGGCATCGGGCCGAACTCACCCTCTTTGGTATTTTGAGCGTTGTTAAAATAGCCAGCAAGTGTGCTGTCAGACTCGATATTGGTCGTTTCGAAGTTTAGTGTTGCAAACCCTTCTTCACCGTTGGGTACAATTGATTTAATTAGAACGGAAGGCGGGGGTACGATTTTTGGCGAATAGGTGAACGGGTTTTCAATGACGATGACTTTGTTTTCTAGATCTCTAAGTGGTTGATTCCCCGAATTTAGCGGGATGATCTGTAACGAATACTCCTCTCCAGGAATGAGTTTGTCCGTTGCGATGATATAGAATTTTGAAGCATCAAAACCCAAAACAGTCTGCTCATAAATGGCGACATTGGTTGCTTTTGACCAAAGTTGAAAACGTAAATTGCCATCATCTACTTTTAAATTATCGATGTTAACTTCTACAACGTAAACATCTTCATTTTCATCGTACCTAAAGCTTGCCAGGGTGATTTCGGGCTGCCCCAGTGGTTTTTCAAACAGACGTGGAGATGTAAATTGGAATGAGGTTACGGCCGGCGTTCCACTGACGTCTAGCGTGAGCGTGGCTAGTTGCTCCCCCTCAGTTGGAAACAAGTCTACGGTGGCTACCCATTGCTGGTTTAAATTGTCCAAGATTTCAACCGATTGGTTGTTAGAAAACGAGCTCGTCCCGCTATTTAAGCTGGTGCCGTTGGTAAAATCGGAAAGTAATTTTAGGGGGTCATTATCAGAGCCACTGTTTGCGGAAAAGTTGACCGAGTGAACCTGCACATTGGATTCATTTGCATAGGCTACCACGCTTTGCCTATCTGCATTACAGCCGTTGGCTTTAAACTGAGTTTGTATTTCATCCTCAACGCCTAAAACCACAACCGCTTTAGGGATCTGCTGCCGGTCACTTAACGTACTGTTTAGCAAATTAATTCCATCGGTGACCGCATCTAATAAGCAAAGGTTCTCCCGATCTGATGGTTGTAGTTGGTTAATATTGCTAATAATTTGATTTTTGACCGGAATAAAATCTGGAAGGACCCGGCCGACAAAATTACTATACTCGATTATCGCGAATTGAGGTGAGCCTGGGGCAGCTGAGACGATTTGATTGGCGTAATCTTGTAGTTGAAAAAAGTTTTCCTCGCTCGTCGCCCCATTTCCTAAAATAACCACAACATAGTAGGGGGAATCTGACGCCCGGACAGAGACAGGATATGTGGTTCCAGGCTGGCTTTGCAGGGTTAATGTCGCTTCCGCGGAAGGGTCAGACTGCTCATAAAAACGGGGATCAAGTCGAAAGAAAATTTCCGTCCTAAGCCGGTCATTTAATCCCTGCATGATGACATGATCTAGGTTAACACCACGATCGCTCTGTGCAATTAGTTGTTGTGCTCCTGCCAAACCCAGCCCCAAGAGAAGGATCCACAGAAAATAAAACTTTTTTCTCTTATGCATGCTTGTACTTTACTTCTAGTTACGCAATTTGCCAGACCATTCTTACGGTCATAAACCAAACGCTTAAATCACGACATTAGGATTCTAATCGAAATTCAAATTTTGGCCCATCAGAACCCAATTGAACAGTATCACCGGCTTTTAGAGCGTGGTTGGTATTTGGCTTTAATTTTTCCCTGTTTAGGTATGTTCCGTTCCGACTATTTAAATCTTTAATCAAAAATCGTGTGCTGTCCTTCACAATCTCGGCATGTTGGCGTGAGACTTTCACACTATTTGGGAAGGCCGCTAGGTTTAGATCGCAAGCTTTAATCCGGCCGATCACAAATTTTCTTTGGGCTATTCGATAGCTTTTTTCTGATTTGATATCGAACAATGTCGCCAATTTTGATTTTGGCTCACTTTTTACCGATTGGGTGGGAAAGGGGGTTGAATATGAAAGCTGGCCCTGCAATAGTGTGTCAACAAAATCTTTGACTGTAGGGAATCGTTTCTGCGGATTTTTTCCAAGTGCTTTTCCAATCGTCGTTTGAAATGCACGGTTGAACCCTATATGTTTTAATGGTTCTAGATTTGGAGCCTGGTTGACGTGCATTTGCATGACTTCATCGTCGGTTCCCATAAATGGGGGGGTGCCGATCGCCATCGTATAGATCAATATGGCAAAACTATATTGGTCGCTAAGATGGGTTGTGTTGAATTTGCCCGAATATTGCTCTGGGCTCATATAGTGTGGGGTGCCTACAATGCGATTTCCCGTGATGGTAGTTTTTGAATGTTGCATGCGGGCTAATCCAAAGTCTGTTAAGTAGGCGTTGTCACCCTTGTCGAACATGACATTTGATGGCTTGATATCACGATGAATAATGCTGAGCTTGTGGGCGGTGTCTAAAGCTTCACCCAACTGCCGTATGACTTGATAGATCTCCGGCCGACTGAGGTTGCTCAACCGGTCGAGCATCGTCCCGCCATTCATCAGTCGCATAACTAAAAATGGGCGGCCTGAATTTTCATCTTGTCCGTAGTCATATAGAGGTACGATGTAGGGATGCTCTAAAGATGCAACTAAGCGGGCCTCTTGCTCAAATCGTAGAAGAAACTCTTGATCCTTGGCAAGCTCTTCAGATAAAAGCTTGACCGCTACTTTTCTTTCAAGTATCGGATCCGAAGCTTCATAAACAACCCCCATGCCGCCTTCGGCCAGCTTTTTTGTGATGATGTAGCGATTAATTAGCATAGAAGACATTATTGTAGTGTAAAGGCTCGAGTTTGCGAAAATGCAAAAACCCCCTCAATTATTTGTAGGACTTTCGCTTACAATCGAGCGCTGAGCTTGTCGAAGTGCGGTTTATTCCCTTCGACAGGCTCAGGGAGCGAAAGCCCTAAATTGATCAAACAATTGAGGGATATTCTAAAAATTGAGCATTTTAATTACGGGAGTTGAATGGGTGTTGCAGTCGCGCCACCGCCGCCGCCCCCACTGCCACCACAGGCCGCTGGTACCGCATCGGCCGGGCATCCACAATTCCCTATTGTCCCTTGTGCATCTTGGCACAAGTCGTACTGACCATTTTCAGGGTTGTGTAGAACACCGTCTAAATCTAAGTCAAAAGGATTAGCGGGCGGAGGTGGGGTATTTGTCGGTGAAATCACCGCTGGGGTGTTGGTAGCTGGTACTTGCGTTGGTGTTGCTTTTTGAGTGGCTGTTGCCGTAACCGTTGGGGTTGGGGTAACCAAGTTAGCAACGGGTTGGTAAACTTGAGCAAATCGGTCGTAATCTGCTGCCCCAGGGTCAGATGGGACACCACTGGAACTGATGATGCTCGATTGTCCTTCAATTAATTCTACAACCCCACTAGAATCACCAACGACGGTGCAGGTGCCTGATAAACAGTGAACCTCGTACTGGTAAGGTTGAATTTGAGACGCAATGCCGATCACACCGGTTGAATTAATGAGCGCTTCTGCTCCAGCTTGATTGCGTATACTGAAAGATACGCCGTCTGATATCAATACGATCGCACTCTTTTGTGCGGGTAGAATCATTGCTGTTTGGCTTTGGTTTACCTCATATTCGAGCGATTCTGGATATACCTCAATGCCATCAGGCAAGGCTTGGACGACAACTTCTTCTGTCGGCATTAAGGTTGGGGTTTCAGTTGGTGTCGGGGTGTCTGCAACAACAACAGCTTCAGCCGTTGCAACTCTGCGGTTCAAGGAGATGAACGGGGTATAGTTTGCCTCAGTTTTTTCGGACGGGATTCCGCGATGACCCACTAGACTGGCTTCACCTGATTTAAGTGCAAGTTGACCATCGACATCTCCATCTAATTGACAGCTTCCGCTTAGGCAATGTAGTTCAAAGCGATTTGTTGCCTGGTCAATTTGAATCCCCATGAGCCCTGCGGTGGTTAATTGAGCCAAAATTCCACTCGGGCTTTTAAGCGCTACCGGCGAAGTTAGGCTTGATTCGATAAGCATGACTTCGGGAGCATCTTCGCTAAGAAGAATCATTTGATCTGTATCACCAAGATCATAGCTAGTATCTGATGGATAAATAGAGATTCCGTTCGCTAAACTGACGGTTTCGATGATTTCTGTTGTTTCAGACGTTGGGGGTGGGGTGGCTTCAAGCGTCTCCGTATCCCGAGATAAGAAAAATCCGGCAATGACAAGCACGAGAGCGACTGCCCCACCGATGGCCCATTTTAACCAAGGTGGGCTTGTGCTCTCGCTGATCGGCTTTATAGCAGATTCGACTTCACGTGGTCGTGGGCTTGATCGACGGATGTCTGATTTACGCTCGGTATTTTGACGCTTTGCGTCTGGCAGGGGCGATGTTTCTCTAGGTTGGCGCGTTTTGCTACCTTTACTACTTTTGGCTTTAATATTTGAACGCTTTTTCGGTTCCGGTGTAACGGTTCGCTGTAAAGGTTTTTGGGGCGTTTTCTTGCGGATCGGGCCTGGTGTGTTTTCAAACTCACCCAACAAAAGTCCGTTAGCAAATGCTTGCATCGAGCTAAAGCGTAGTTCTGGCTTTTTACTCAATGCAATCCGTAAACTTTTAATCACCCGCATTGGTATTCGCTGGGCTGTCAGCTTTTCAAACGGTGGACTTTCATTCAAATGCTGATACATGACCTGCATCGTATCACCTGCATAAAGCGGACTTTTAGTCAGCATCTGAAAGGTTAATACTGCCAAGCTATATTGGTCGCTTGCACTGGTGATTTCTAATCCCGGCCGGCATTGCTCCGGGCTCATATATTGAGGCGTACCGATCACCCGTTGGCCGGTTACCGCTGTGCTTTGTTCCGTTCTTCTAGCGATACCAAAGTCAGATAGATAAGCATTCCCTGTCTGATCAAACAGAATGTTAGATGGCTTGATATCTCGGTGAATAATGCCAGCCTGATGAGCTGCTTCCAATGCGCCACTCATCTGCTTGATAATTTTCCAAATCTCATCCTGACTTAGCTGATCAATACGTTCAAGAAGTGTTTCTTGCTGCATCAGTTGCATCACCAAATAAGGTTGGTTTGTATTTTCATCGACTCCATAGTCATAAAGGCGCACAATGTGGGGATGCTCCAGTCTTGCAACAAAGCGGGCTTCACGTTCAAACCGACCGATCAACTCTTGATTGTCTTTAAAATTAATCGACAAAAGCTTGATCGCGACCTCACGATCAAGGGTTGTATCTGTGGCACGATAAACCTCTGCCATCCCTCCACTGCCTAGTTTGTCATGGATCTCGTAGCGACCCTGCCCAATCTTGTTCACACTGCTCATGGGTTGTTTTTATGGTGATTGTAACCGGACAGATAATTTTCTGTCCGGCTGAAAGCTAGTTTTTCTTGAGCCAAATTACTTTACTTCAAAATTATCTACAATGGCCCAAGTATTAAATTTCCCATCAATACGATTCGTGACCCGAATAACTAAGCGAACTTGCTTGTTCTTAAAAGCACTGATATCGATTGTTTGCAAGCCTGCATTTCCATCGGCCGGGTAGGTGTTTTCAGCTGCGCCTTCATCACCTGATGTGTTTCCATTGTGGCCACTGCAGAAAATTAAGATCCCTTTGCTTGCGACCATACCGTCGTAGGCACTGTGTGGGTGATCGGCACAGGCAACTTTCCTATCATCATCGGTTACTTGGCTTTCATCTGAGTTTAAGGCCGAATCAAGAACATAAAGTTCAAAGGTATCAAATAAACGTCGATTGTTTGGGTTAAACATTCTGTCTTGAGAATAGATCAGCATGTCAAACGTCAAAGTGTCTGCATTTGCCGGAACTGTAAATGTTTGGTGCATCTCACCAAATCCGACCGGCACTTCACCACTGGCGATGCCGGGGGTGCCGATACGGCCGGAAAACCCGTCAATACCATCTTCAGTGGTTCTTGAGACTTCAAACGGACCACTTGAGAATGTCCAGTCATTGTTTGCATCAGCTACACTTTCGAAGCCGCTATTGTTAATCGGATTTGAGGGAGTAGGGGTTGGGGTTGGTTCAGCTGGGTTGACCAATCTAGGTAAATAAAGAATACCATCGCCTGCTGCGGGTCCTTCCGGGGTTTCAGTAGGGGTTGGTTCTAATGTCGCCGTGGGGGTACTGGTCGGTGTGGCAGTCGCAATTGTTGTTGCCGTTGCCGTAGCAGTCGCCGTTGGTACAGATGTTGGTGTTTCTGTTGGCATTACCCCTGGGATTGAATCAATCTCTAACCTAAAAAGAAAGATCTGGCTTTTGTTAATTTCATTCACAATCGGACCATCTTCAGCCGGTATATCTAAGTCTTTAGCCCATGATTCAAATGCGACGAATAAATCGTTGCCGTTTACAGCGATCGTAGGGTTATAAGAGCTGCTACTGCCTAACCCACCTGCCGCCGTTCTAGAAACGAGAATCGGCATTGACTCTTCAACTGAGAGGTCCTTGACGTAAACGTCTAGTTTGTTGGCGTTTGAATTACAGTTAGAGTTTTGTTTAACAACATACGCCAACCATCTGCCATCGGCCGACAAGGCGGGGTTCTCGTAGTTTATATCAGCACCATTCCCGTTGAGCGCAGGGGTCCCTATTTCTGGTTCAGAATCATTGTTAAAGTCAGATGCGATCTTAATCTGTGAGCATCCATTTTCCCCTGAATTGGTTGCATACGCGATCAAGCTTCCATCTGCAGAGATCGATGGATTTTTCCCCAGATCTATATAGTGAACGCTGTTCCCATCTTGTTCCCATAGGAAGATTTTATCCGCATTAAGCTCATCTTCAGTTAAGCCTTCTAAATTGCCCATGTTGGTAGAGTTCGAATAGAAAGCGATAAACTCGCCGTCAGCAGACATCGATGGTGCATTTGAGCGTTTATCGGCCGCAACAAGTTCATTTAAAGTATGAGACACCATTGTTGTTTGACCGTTTGATCGAAAAATATCAAACGTTTGATTGTTATCTTCAGGGTCTCCATTGTTTGCCGCAATTAAATCGATGGCGGTTGATTGAAATGCGACATAGACGTTTGAGCCATTATCAACTGCAATTGCTGGGTCCTCTGATTTTAATTCTGCGGTATCAGAATTTTCAGGAGCATTGCCATTCGGTTGTTTGGAGTATAAGGTCGTGGTATTTGCGCCAATATCTTCAACATAGATGTCGAATTTGCCGTTATCATCGGATTCACTCAAGGGAGCATCGGATTCAAATGCGATTGAGTTTCCATCGGCCGAAATTGCCGGTTTTGCTCCGTAGGCTATGTCTCCATCCGCCGTCATCGATACACTTATAAGTGTAGATGCTTGAATATCTTTGCGGTAGATAAAGGTGTTTTGCAATATATCTTGATTGTTTTCAAAGTTAGACTCGAATGCAACAAATTGTCCATCGGCCGAAATCGATGGCCGTTTTGAGGATGTCTCTCCCATATTGCCATCGCTGTCTTTTGAAATAACTGATAACTCATAGACTAGATCCATTAACGGTGCATATTGTCCGCTTTGATTAGAATTGGCTGACACATTTGCCAGCACTCTATTTTGCTGCATCGCAATTAGACCCAAAACGATAAGCAGCCCGCATATGAGCACGCCTGATTTTATTCTGTTTTTCAACATGCTTTCTCCTTTTCTTCTTCTTCTATGTTTGATGGACTATACCCGGAAAAGGGGGTAAGTCTGAAATCGAAGTCCTCAAAACTTAAACTGCTGAAACTGCATCAATCGATAGAATTTGGGACCATATGTAAATGTTTTTAATATACAACATGATTAAGTCGCATAAGTTATTTCATCGTTTAATTTTATTGAATCGTGATTTTAACCATCGCCGCGATCGCTTTCATCCTCTCCACCTCCGCCGCTACAGCTAGCTGGAACTCGTTCAGCCGGACAACCACAATTTCCAATGCTCCCTTTGGCATCTTGGCATAAATCATACTGACCATTTTCAGGATTGTGAATGACCCCATCTAAATCGAGATCGAATGGATTTGGAAGCGGGGTTGCTGTTGGAGCAACTGAATCACTGTTACTACTATCACTTGTTGGTTGAACAACCGTCGTTGGGCGGGGTGTTTCAGTTGGAATTGGCGTCTGCGTTGGTGTTGCGGTGGGTGGGGGCGTTGGGGTTGGCACGGCCGGGCTTAAGCCCAGGAAGCGCGAATAATCTGCTTGAATCGCTTCGTCGGGTGTGCCGCTTGCACCAATCCGGCTCATTTGCCCTTCAGATAAGTTAATTTCCCCATCGACATCACCCACAATTCTGCATGAGCCTTTTAAGCAATGGACCTCGTATGAATAAGGTTCTTTTGTGAATACAACACCCATTAAACCTGGGCTAGTTCCATTTAGAATCGCTTGAGCCATAAATGGATTTTCAATCGTGAACGTTGCATCTTGGTTGGCTACAACGAGCTGGCTATCGCTATTCAAAATCAACCCTTCACCGGAGTCCATCATGTTTGAAAAGTCGTTATAAGCAGGAGGCCAAACTTCAACACCGTTTGATAACACTGCAGCGGGCTGCGGGGTGAATGTCGGTTCTTCCTCTACCACATTTTCAGTTGCAACCTGTTCTTCAGTTGCCTGATCTACAACCACAGGGGCTTCATTTTCGCTGTTTACTTGACTGCGCGTCATAAAGAAAAATGCTCCGGCCGCCAATGCTCCCAAAACCAATAAGCCTAATAACCAAGTTAAATATTTTGGTAAATTGGCCATAAAGCGACTCGCACGTTTCGTACCGGCCGGTTCTAGGATGATGACGCTGGCGTTGTCGTCGACCCCCCGAGACGCTGCCAGTTTCGTTAAAGTGTCACACGCTTCTTGCGGTGCATTGAGTGAAACCTCACGAATGATTTCTTCATCCGTGACGTATGGTAGGTTTGGATTATCGTGGCGTGTTTTAATCAACCCATCAGAGCAAAGAAGCACCCGATCCCCTGCTTTGATAATGACCGATTGGGATTTATCGGAACCGTCCATTTGTGTAGCACTGGCCGGGTTTTGATCTGGGTACAGGCCTAGATCAACGACGACTTTGTCTCGGAAGCCGATTGAACGGCGCAACTCACCCGCTTTAGGATGATTTCGCGTTTCTGCGGCCGAATAACGCCCTTCTCGAACGACATCATTTTCCCAAGAATGGTCGAGCGTAAGCTGCTTGATTTTGTCATTGGTGACTAAATAGGCCCGACTGTCACCCACATTCGCCACAAAAAGATGGTTTTGATAAATGACCGCGACCACAGCGGTAGTCGCCATCCCTCGACGATCTTTGTCTGTGCGGCCGATTTGGAAAACGTTCGAATTTGCCTTTTCTAGGGCTGCGTTCAGTAATTCGGGGATTTGATTCGGATCTGTAATATCGCTCGATTTGATAAATTGGAAGACCGTTTTGACCGTTTCTTCAGACGCTTCTTCTCCAAATGCATTACCCCCGACCCCATCAGCTACCACACCAATGGTTAAATCTAGCCCTCCCTGAGTCTGAACTTTCGCAACGTGGGCAAAATCTTCTGTATTTGGGCGGCCGCCTTGGATCACTTTTTTACCAAAACCGATCTCTAGCGGTACTAGAAAGCTCGGCAGGATTTTTGATGTACTACTCGCCATTGATGGGTTGCTTCCTAAATCTGCGGCCGGATTTGACCCATTTCCATCATTTAAATCAGACATATAAAACCTTTCCTACCACACTTATCGCAGACGCTTCATTGCACCCGATCGTCCAGCCGTTACACCCGCGGCTATATCTCGTAATGCTCGTCCCAATTCAATAAGTTCCAGCCGATGGCGTGGATTTTTTGATAGACACCCTTCTAAAATCAACTCTTCTAAATAATCATCTACAGGTGCTTTTGCCAAGCTATTAATCGCCAATGGCTGATTGTTTAGAATCCGAGAGGTTGTCCCTTTGGTCCCTCTGCCTCTGAACGGTAATTCACCTGTTAGTAGATAATAAAGAACGATTCCAAGCCCCCAGACATCGACCTTTGTTTTGTCTAACCCTTCCTCTTGTTCCTCTCTAACTTCGGGAGGGGTTGTGTCCTGCGCAAGTGCCAACTGTTCTGGTGACATGATGTAAATCGTCCCCTGATTGACTTGAACCTTAACTTTGGTCGCTATGCCAAAATCAATCAAAACCGGATCAAACGGTTTTCCAGCTTCGACCGGGGTACGGAAAACGATATTTTCAAGCTTTAGGTCATTGTGGGCAAAATTCTTTTTGTGCACATGGTCTAATCCACGGGCCACCTGAATGCCGATTGCAGCGGTTTCGGCCGAGGAAAGCTGTTTCACATGATCCATGTAATCTTGCAAAGTGCCCCCGCGCAAATATTCCATGAGAAAAAACGCCGGCCGCCCTTGTATCGTGCCAGCATTTGCCCAAATGCGCTCACTCGTTTTGCCACGCATAGGGGGCAGTTTATGCAGACGGACGATGTTTTTGTGCTTAAATTGAGCCAACAATTCCGCTTCTTTATAGACCGAGGCATTAATGCCTTTGCGATCTTCGATTTTAGCAATCTTAACGACCAGCTTGCCCGAGAGCTCCTCTGGTGTCGCCTTTTCAGCTAAATGGATCGTAGCGAACCCGCCTGTGGCGATCTTGTCACCAAGCGTAAATTTGTTGTCGTAGATTTTTGTCCCTTTCATTGTTTAGGCTCCCTTTAAAATCGGTCGTCGTCTTCGTCAAGATCTAAATCGTCATGCCCATTTGGGTCTTCTTCCCACACGGTTCGATACTCTTCGTCTGATAGATTATCAATGCGGGTTACACCCTCAACCATACCGCCCATCGCATCTGGCTGGGTTTCACGCAAAACCTCAAAGTCATCTGCTTCCACTTGGAAGATTAACTTGATGCCGCCTTGTTCTACCAATGCTAACTCAATCGAGTCACCATCTTGTAAGCGCACCGGATTGTCAACCATTTTGCCGTTCAGATAAGTTCCGTTGGCACTGTCTTCATCCCGCAGAATGAAGTCGATCTCTTCGTCTAGGATCGTGCAGTGCAAGCGGCTGATCGGGCTTTCTTTTTTGTTTTGATGGAACAAGAGTTGCGCATGATCGCTGGAACTACCAATCGGGGTTGTTCCAAAAATCGGCAGTTTTCGCTCCAAGTTGACCCCATCGCCTTCGACCGCAATCAGATAAGCACGAGGCTCTTGCTGGCGGAATTGCTGGGTCAAGCGCGCACTCACATCGCTTAATGTTGTACGGATCGCTTCTGCCGGTGCCGATTTACCGCGCCAAACATAGAAGACTGCGAAAACCGAAATCAAAGTTGCTAGCATCGAGAATAGATTTCCTCGAACCGCCCGTTCCCCTTCACACAGGTAGCCATCTAATAGATCATCAGGTAGCACACATGCGATCGGTTCTGGGGTTACGATGACCGGCACTTCAATTACTGCGTTTTCTTCAACTTCTTCTTCTGGTACCGTTAAACGAACGTCTACGTTGCTAACTGGGCTCGTTCCGACCAAACCTAAAATATCTTCAACTTGAACCTCTAATTTGTAGGCGGTTGTGCCAAGCTTTTGGTCTCGGCGTAGATCCCAGTTAAAAGTCAATTCGCGCCCTGGTGTATTGGTCGAATCAACCACATTCCCATCAACCAATAAACGGGCGACCGCTAATCGACGGGGAGGGGTGGTTGATACTTCAGCTTGTACCGTGACGGTGGTCGGTTCAATCCCGTCTGTTTGATCTGTATATTGTTCGGCTCGACGATCAACAAAGGTTCCATCAACCGGGGTATTAATTAAAATTCGTGGGGGGCCAATCTCGATGTCGTAATTGGCTCGATCAGAGGCCGCATCCCCGTTTACCTGCACCAAGCGAGACCCAGATAAACCTGAGACCGATTCGTAGGTCAATAAATATTGCAGTCTAAACTGATTTAATTGCTCAAAGAGCGGGTTCAGGTTAGCCAATTCATTGTAGCGGATAGAAAGCCCTTTTGAGTCCCTTGAGATATTTTCCAGAGATTCGCTAAAGCCTGATGGAGAAGGTTTTAACAAAATCGTGTGGATCGGAATTTGGTATTGATTTGATTTTGTGGTTAGGGCGCTGAGTTGTGCTCGTTTAGCGATTTGAAGGTCGCCTGACAAAATAACGACAAATTTGGCTAATCCATCATATTGAGCTTCGTTTCGCAACGATTCTAAGGCCGCATCTGCAACCGGTACGACGTCTGCAAAGTCGCTGGTTGGCGCGTATTCGTATGATTCGACCGCTGATCTTACTTGACTACCTTGGCTAATATTTTCTGCGATATTTTGCACGTTGCCAGGTTCGACAATCTGGACCGTCACGATGTCTTTGTCATTAAGCATCGTCGGCCGATTAATGGCAAATTCATTTAGAATGTCTTTGGCACGGTTCCACCTGGCATCGTTCGTGTTATTTGTAAGCGTGCTCCCAGCATCGACAATAAAGTAAATGCCGATTCCTTCTTCTTGGACAGCAAGCCGCGGGTTGGCCACGCTTTCCTCATCCTCCAATATTTCAAAGTCTGAAATACCCAAATTTGAAATAGGTACACCGTTTAAATCTAAGGCACGTACCAAAACATCCACTTCTGGGAATGAATCGGTCGTAATTGAATTAATTTCGATAGAACGAATTTGAGACTGGGCAAATGTGGTTGCAGGAACAACCAACAGGCACAAGAGAGTGAGTAGTAGAAGTTTTTTAGCAGACATAAACAAGTTACTCCCCGACAGAAGAATTCTATCAGCTTGAAATTATTGGATAAATGTATAGTACTTACAGCCTATTAATTTTACGCTCAATATCAAAATACGCTAATTTATTCGCTCAAATCACCTTAATGTAAAAATTCCTTTAGACCTTGAGCATCGCTACGAGAGCTTCTCGAGTAAAAATGTTTAACAAATAGCCGTTCGGTATTCACTCAAAGGTGCGACGTATTTATCTATATTGAAAATTAGACCCCAAAAAATGATGATAATCGCTTTAATTCTGAAGCAATGTTCTTACAGATTAAATTGCTCCGTTTTTGATCGGCTCAGGGCTGAAAATCATAGTCCTGAATAGCTGTTAGCTTCCCGTTCCTAAGCCGAATGTTTATGGCCAGGAAGAGATAAAGGGAGCAAAGTTGAAAAAGGTCAGATTGGGCGGATTCGGGTCAGTTGTTGGTGTGGGGGTGGGTGAAGCGCCTGGTATCGGTGTGCTCGTTGGCATCGGTGTAACTTGTGGATCAATTGTTGGGATCACCGTTCCTGTTGGTGTCACAGAAGGTGTGACAGAAGAGGTAGGCGTTTCTCCTGGATTTTGAGTCGGTGTTGCCGTTGATATCGGCGTGGCTGTATTCTGGGGCGTCGTGGTTTGCCCAGGTGTGGGTGTAAACGAAATCGGTGTTGCTGTTGCATTGGCTTGCGAAATTGTCCATGTAAATTCAACAGAATTTGATCCACCTTGACCGTCATTGACGTGGATTTTCGGCCGATAGGTGCCGGTTTTCGAAGGGGTGCCTGAAATAAGCCCATTGCGATCGTTAATTGAAAGCCCATCAGGCAGATTTTCGGCCGAAAATGATAAATCATCCCCATCAGGGTCCGAGGCATTGATCTGCAGAGTAACTGAATCACCTACTTTGCTAGACCAGTTTCCTGGAGAACTAATCTGCGGTGATTCATTAGATGGGGCTTCATCGGAATAAAGCTTGCGCACGACCCCATCCTGTTTAGACATAATGTAGATTTCCCCGGCCGCATCTAAGCCGAAACGTAAGTCACCACGTGATGCCCCGATCATCGAATTAAAGGTGGTTGGATTTCCGTTTCCATCTAACAAGGTCAGCTTGTGAATAGGGGCCTGCTGGCCTAACTGGATGTCATCGATTTTGGTATAAAACAGATGCCCTTTAACAATGTCTCCAAAAATATAGCTGCCGTAAAGATCCGGCATCAAGCTGCCTCGGTAAATAAATCCACCGATGATCGCAAATCCTTCATCATGGTCGTACTGGGCAACCGGATAAGTGAAGTTCGGGTTGTCATCATTTGGTATGGGGTAGACATTGCCCGGATTGCTTGTGTCGAAGCGGAAAGTTCCTTCACGTTCGTTCCAGCCGTAATTACGACCCGGTTCAACCAGTTCAACCTCTTCGATGTTATTTTGGCCGATGACGGATGTGAGCATCATTTTGGTGACCGGGTCCCAATCAAATCGAATCGGATTTCTAAACCCGATCGCATAGATTTCTTTTAAGGTCCCATCGTTCGAATTTGCAAACGGATTGTCGGCCGGAATCCCATATTTACCATTGGCACTGTTGTTGCCAAAAGGATCAATGCGCAAGATCTTCCCTTGAGGATAAGAACGATGTTGAGATACCCCAGAAAAGAATGGTTCTTGTTCACTATCCCCGATTGAAATGTATAGTTTCCCGTAATCACTACTCCCAGGGTTAGCCGTACGGTTAAATTCAATCAGCTGAACCCCATGCAAAGCGGTGGCTTGTAACAGTCGCATCACTTCCCGTGGTTGCGATCCGCTGTAGCTGTTTGAACTTGGGTTTGACGCGGTCCATTCGACAATCACACTGTGGGTCGGGTTGGGTTGATTGGTGTTTAAATGACCAAAGTCAGCTGTTCCATTTGGATTTTCGTAATGCACAGTGTACAGCTTGCCGTTGGTCGCAAAATCTGGATGGAATGCAAACGTAGAAAGACCTGCGTTTAAGCTGCCGCTTGTTTTGAACTGAGTGAAGTAATCCGCCACATTCAGGTATTCGCTTACAGCCCCGGAATCTGGATTGATCACAAAGATCTCACCCCGTAGATCATTCACAAATAGCCGATTGGACCCGTCTTTGGCGTGATATAGATAATTGATTCGGGTCCGCGGTCCGCTACCGGTTGCTGGCACCGTTGCAATCGTTTGAGCCCGCACCGTTGTTCCATCAGCTTGAATGCTGCCTGGGATCGGATTGTCGATCGGGTCATTTTGATTTCCTCCCGGATCAGTACCCCCACCATCAGATTCGGGGCATGCACCATTGGGGCGAGTCAAGTTTTTGTTTTGTTGGTCTATGAAAATATCATCTAGATAGAGTGACCCGGTGGAGCCCGGACCTGTTTTGATCAAGAGGGCGCTCAGATTGCTTGCGGCCGCGCCATTCCTAAAGTCAAAAGAGGATTGCCCCCCAGCGCTTAGTCGAGTCGCTTGTTCAAATGGTCCACCTTGAGCATAAACCTCGAATTTGTCAGTCTGAGTCTGTGGAACCAGCCAGACACACATCCATGTTTGAGCCAAGTTATCTCCACTGCCTGCGCTGGTGAACCCTGATCCATTCCGAATACGGTAGTCATTGGGGTTTTCAGCTTGGAAGCCAAATTGCACTTCGTAGTCATCCCAATTTGCCGGTGTTGATTGATCAGACAGGCCGACAAATTTATTTAGTGTGCCATTCCGATACATTCTAAAATAGAGCGTGCCGGTATTCCCGTTGGAGATTTGCGCGACCCCTTTGCGAACCACCGTATCAACACCACTAATCGACAGCGCCTTATTCCCCGATTGGGCCGGGTCATTAATGATGTTGCCACTCCCTTGCACAACGTTCCAGCTGTTTTGGCCATTTACAGAGCCGAGGTTTCGGCTTTCAAATGTATCTACGACCTGAAAATTTCCGGCCGGATAGCTGAGATTTTTCCCGGTAGCCACATATAGATTGTCTAGGTAGCTATCGCTGGTGTTTAACCCTTTGTTTTGCAAAACAAACGTGACAAGATTCCCGCTACTGTTTCCATTTCGGAACGAAAAGCTTGACCCACTGGATGTCGAGATTTGTACTCGGCCGCCATACGCATCATCTGTATGCAGTTCAAATTGGTTGGCCGAATGGTCTACGACCAGCCAAACGTGAATGAGCCTTTGACTATGAAGCGTGAAGTTTGTCGCCCCCTGCATGCTATTGCCGTTAAGTACCTTGAGGCCGTTTTGGCTGATATTAAATTCAGCTTCGAAATGTTGAAAATCGGGGGTCGCTGCGAAAATATCCGGTTGACTTTCATCCGTTAAGCCGACACTAAAATCACTATTTGCTAAATCATCGACAGAGATCTGAAAGTAAAACGTTTTCGTTTCCCCACCGTTGACCGCGTTTGAGTTTAGCTTACGGTAGGCATTCCCCCGATTAGGATAGCTGTCCGGGTTATTATGAAACGCTTTTCCGCTAAACCAAGCCGGTGGGGCCGCAGAAACCAACGCACCATCTGGCGCCCCAGGATCATTGCCGACCCAATCTCCCTGTGTGTTGATGCTACCGTTGTTAAACCCGTCAAAGGAGTCTAAAAGGGCGAAATCGGCCGAAGTTTGGTTCAACCCGACGGCCGGAACGCTGATAAGTGTTGTGATTAGCGTGAAAATGTAGAAGAGTTGTTTCATATAGGGTTACTTTTCGGTAATGGTCAACGCATATCGACCGGAACCTTGATTATGGATGACGGCTACGAAATAAGTTCCCGCAGTCAATGGGTAATCGTTAATTTCCTTAATCGGATTATCTCCGATTTGTCCCGGGTTAATGTTACCAACAGGTTCGAGTTGTTTTCCACTCGCATCGGTTAATACTAAGAAGAAGTTACTGTTGTCATCCAGTTGACTGAGCTTGACTGTAATTTCGG
>JAHDEB010000002.1:91848-112787 GCA_020629055.1 Chloroflexota bacterium | reverse complement strand
TATGATTTCATCGGATGCCACAGTTCACGCGCTTCGCCTACCAAGTAAAGCGAACCGGTTATCAAAACGAGATCATCGGCGGCCGAAAGGCTAACCGCTTGTTCAACAGCCGCTCGTACATCAACCGCAGCATGGGTCTCAATGTCAGCCATCTGCCCGATTTTCTGAACAATGATTTGAGGGTCAACGGCCGGTTTGCCCGGCACATTGGGGGCGGTCGCAACAATACGATCCACAGCAGGCACCAACACCTGCAACACATCTTCGACTTCTTTATTTACGATGCTGCCGGTAATCGCCGTGATTTTTTTATTTGGGTAAGCCTGCTGCAAACTGCGAACCAGTGCCTGCATTTTATGTGGATTATGCGCACCGTCAAGCAAAATGAGCGGATCGCGTGAAACGAGTTCCATCCGGCCGGGGCAAGTACAGGTCGCCAACGCCGCCGTTTGTAACGGACCTTCTAGTAGACCGTGACCGATCAAAACATCGAGTGCAACAATCGACAAAGCCGCATTGCCCAATTGATAACGGCCGATAGGCCCCACCGTTACACGCTCGTACCGATTAAAAGGTGCATCTACCGAAATCGTATGGGCATCATGCATTTCAAAGCTAAAGTCTCGGTCCAGCACATAAAGTTTAGACCCCTTCTCAGCCGCCTCACGTTCCAGCACCGCCAGTAGATCAGGTTCCGTGACCCCCGTCACCGCTGGTTTACCCGGTTTCATAATACCAGCTTTGTGCCAAGCGATATCGGTTAACTCGGGTCCTAACGATTTAACATGATCAAAGGCGACATTGGTGATAATCGCGATATCAGACGCCATATGATTGGTCGGGTCAAGTCGGCCGCCCATCCCAGCCTCAACCACCCCATAATCTAAATTCTGCGCCGCCAGCCACATAAACGTGGTCGCCGTCCATGCTTCTGTGTAACGCAATTGATCATAAGGGCCATCGGCTGCAGCCCAATCCCCATGAACCTGTCGAAAGCGGCGGACCAAATCAGCAAACCCGGCAAGCGATACCGCTTCTCCGTTCACCATGAGCTTTTCAGTTGGCATCTGCAAATAAGGGCTAGTGTGCAATCCTGTCTTTAACCCCATCCCTTGAAGCAATGAAGCGGTCATCATAGATACCGACCCTTTGCCACTTGTCCCGGTCACATGTACGGCCGGAAACTGCCGTTCTGGATAGCCGGCAAAAGCCAAAAAGTCGGCCGTGCGTTCCATCGCGTTACGCATCTCTTGCTGACGTTGCTCATCGCTTTTCGCCACGCTAAACCGTTTACCCTCAGGATCGGTAACCAGGGAAAACAACCAATCATGCTCTTGCTTAAAATATTCGTAATCGTCTTTAATCATCTGCTCGTTGCACTTTTAAAAAGGGTTAAACATTAAATAACTGTCCCAGATTTAATATCCAGTTGGATAAAGACAGGAATTTTATACTCTTTCTGACTTACTCTTCATAGCTTTCCAAAAGCTCAACCGTGGAAAACCAATGCTCGCGTAAATCACCCACCAAGTATAGTGATCCGGTAATCCAAACCACATCATCTTTACTCGCTTTCCCCAAAGCCAGTTGCAAAGCGTCTAAAGCATTTGGCACCACATGCACCGGCATGTCTGGGGCGATCACGGCCGCAAGTTGGCCGAGTTCTTCTGCAGGGACACCGTTCCACAACCCCTTTGGCTCAAATTGGGTAAAAAACATCTCATCTGAAAGAGCCATCACCGGCGGTAAAATGTCTGTCGCCGCTTTGCCAGCTTTTAGCCCCAGAATCGTGTACACCTTCTGCCCCGGCTGCTGATCTGCAAGCTTCTTTTCAATGATGCCAACCGCGGCCTGAATCTTGTCCGGATTATGGGCACCGTCAAGCAATACCAACGGCTCTGTTTGTACCTGTTCCACCCGGCCCGGGATCGACGCTTTTGCGAGCCCGTTCAAAATCGCAGAGTACGGCAAGGTTACTTCATGCAATGAAGAGACGGCCGCCACAGCCACCGCCGCATTGGTTGCCTGAAATGCTCCTTCCATCTTGATCTTAATCCCGTCATAAGTCACGTCGGGCAAAGCAATTGAATAACCATCTGATTCGGCCGTTAAGTTAAAATCACGACCCAGCAGCCATAAACGAGCCTGCTTCTCATCACATTTTTCCTCTACCAGTTCGATGACGGTGGGTTGGGTCACGCCGCTTACAACTTGTTGGCGATGTTTAATAATCCCCCGCTTATCCAATACAATTTTTTCAACCGTGTCCCCTAAAATCTCAACATGATCTAGCCCCACGTTGTTCAAAACCGCAACTTCGGCCGGTAGCACGTTGGTTGCATCCCGTGCTCCACCTAGCCCCACTTCGATCACGGCAAAGTCAACTTTTTCGGCCGCAAACAGCATAAATGTCAGGGCGATCTGCGCCTCAAAATAGCTCGGCTTACCAAATGGAGACGTTCGCCCAACTTCTTCAATCGCCGGTTTCATCTCAGCATACAGCTTGGCCAAACGGCTTGTGGCAGCAGGACGGCCGTTTAGCATATGACGCTCGTTTAAAACTTGTAGATTGGGGGACGTGTGTAAACCCACATAAAACCCCGCCTCCTGCAAAATTGTTGCAATCATTGTCGAGGTGGATCCTTTGCCCGAAGTACCCCCAACATGAATCGAGCGGAATTTATAGTGTGGGTTATCCAATAGCCCCAATAGCTGGCTCATCCTCTCCAAACGTAAATTAATCTCTGAGCTAAACTTTACTGGCCCGATCAAAGAATACAACTCTTTTTCCAGCGCGCGATATTGTTGTAGCACAGTGGTTTCAGGAAAATCGTTCATGGAGAAATTTTACCCTTCCTAAAACAGAAAAAACCAGTAATCGATAGCCAGGGATCATCCCCTTTTGCTACCAATTACTGGTCATTCTCTCTAACAAGATGGGTTGTTGCCCATCAATGAATGCCTATTAAGTTAAATAGTCTCGCAACGACTTGCTGCGGCTTGGGTGACGCAACTTACGCAGCGCTTTCGCCTCAATTTGACGAATACGCTCACGGGTTACCCCAAACTGCCGGCCGACCTCTTCAAGCGTATGGTCTTTTCCATCGCTTAAGCCAAAGCGCATTTCAATCACTTGGCGTTCCCGGTCTGTCAAAAAGCCAAGCACGTTACGCACTTGCTCGCGTAGCAATTGACGTGAGGCCGCATCAATCGGCTCTTCAACCGACTCATCCTCGATAAAGTCGCCCAATTGGGTCGAGTCATCATCGCTACCAACCGGCAAATCCAACGACATTGGATCCTGCGAAATACGCAAAATGTTGCGGACTTTTCCGGTTGCTTGGCGCCAGCGTCGGAATAAAAGAGGGTCCAACTGTTCGTCATTCGCTTGCGCTTGTTTAATCGCCTCAATCTCTTTTGGCTCTAAAAAGTCAAGCTCAAGGACCAACTCTTCGATCTTCGGCTCACGTCCCAACGTCTGCACCATGCTACGTTGTTGGCGAATAATCCGGTTGATCGTTTCAAACATATGCACAGGAATACGGATCGTACGGGCTTGGTCTGCGATCGCCCGGCTAACAGCCTGACGAATCCACCATGTGGCGTATGTACTAAATTTATACCCTTTTTTGTGGTCAAATTTCTCTACCGCACGCAACAACCCGACATTTCCTTCTTGAACCAAGTCCAAGAACTGAATACCGCGTCCCAAATATTTCTTCGCTACGCTCACAACCAAACGCAGGTTGGCGCGAGTCAAATGGGCTTTAGCTTCTTCTGCAATATTGTATACCTGATACTCGTTCTGTTTCAGGCGAAGCTCATCAGTAGGCAAAAAGCCTTCAAATGTGTCTAAGTCCGGCAAGGTGCCGTGCTTCATATAATAAATTTTTAGCTGACGCGCGGAGTCTGGCACCATCAAGTAAATCGCATTAAAAATGATGAAAATTTCTTTGGCAACGTCGGCCCAATTAGCCGCCTGTCCCCAAGATCCACCATTCAAATATTTACGCAAGTAAGACGATTCAGATTCCGCCCAAGAGTCACGAACTTCAACAGCTTCTTCTGTGAGTTTAATAAAATCAGGCGGATCTACATTAATTTCTGCACTGGCAGCGATAACACCCAACCAAGCTTCTTCTAGCGCTTGGAAGTCATGCAACATCACCCGTACAAATGGGCTTTTGTCTTCAAAGACCCCTTCTTCTTTGGCAGCCGTACCCGCTTGCTCCGTTAAGTCTTCTAACGTAGCGGCCGCAGCCAATTGAGAAGCCAGCCAAATTTCTTGACGCGCTTTAAGCAAAGACACTCGGCCGATTTCACGCAAGTAGGTATGGACCGGGTCATCATCGATGATAGGCAATTCATCTGTTGCAAGATGGATGGTTGATTTCATCGAAGCCTGCAAAATAGAGTCATCCTCTGCAAGGAGCTCTTCTTCGTCTTCTGACGGAATCGCGATGCCCAACTCCTGCATCCGCGAATAAAGCTTCTCGGTTGCTTCTTCGTCGAGATCACCCATTACTTTCTGTAATTCAGCGTCATCGACAGAGCCTTTTTTCTTCGCCGCTTTTAGAAACGCTTCGATATCGACCGTTTCTTCAACGTCGTTTTCATCAATTACTTGTTCTGATACTTCCATATTATGAGCCATGGTTTGTTTTCCGGCCTTTTACAACAGAAATGCCAATATCATATCGGCCATTCAATTTCCGGTTATAAGGGCTGAAGGTTTCTTCAGCTGGGTAGGAACGTGATCGTTTGTTGAGACAAAGATTGAGTTCCCGTTCCTTAGCAGGTATTGTTTGTGTATCTCAGGCAGTCTCCCTTATCCTTTCTGCTATTCTCTGCTAAATATCACGCTATCAGATGTCATCACCTGTAAAAGCATGAGTTGTGGCGAAGTATACCCCTATTCAAAATCTATGCAGTGAATTCAGGACGATAGTAACCTGAAGAGTGCGTTAAGAAATTTTTCCCAGAGAGAAACTTGCCAAAAATATCGAGCCTACACAAATATCCTTCAAAAATGTTTCGAAATACCTTACTAAACCAGCCGTTTTACCATTTATGAGCGTATCTGTGTTTCGATCGAGAGCTGAGCCCCATTTTCGCCCGGTCAATTTGCTTAATTTCAACCGTTAGGCGTTCTACTTGTTGGGCCAGCTGCTCTAAAGATTCAGATTCACCGTTGCTGCGTGCTGTGCGCAGCATTTGCTGTAATTCTGTGTTTAGCAACTTCTTCTTTTCCAATCGCCACTGCAAGACTGAAAGAGCCAAATTCCGGCTCGGTTTCTTGTCTATCGCAGAGATGCTCTGGCCTATTTCTTTGAGCCTTTCTGACAGAATATCATCTAGACTATCCCACATATCACCAGAGGGTACAACCTCTCCAGCACTCTGTTTATCGTTTATCAATAAAAACAATTCTCGATCGATTTGCAGCGAAAAGTCTTGCGCATGCAAAATCGGTTGCCCGGTGTCACTAAGGATCTTATTGACCTGCCTAATCACCCCTGGATTGTGGGCCGCCCGGCCGATCAATTCAGCCTCTTTTCGCTTGGTACGGCGGGTTGGATCAGGCATCATGCCCATCGACGACTTCGCACTGTAGTTAGAATCATCTATCGGTGGAGGAGCACCTGGTTCGGGCGGCTGTTGCCGTTGGGCTGTCTTTTTCCCCTGTACGACCGGCCGCTGATTATTGTTTTTACGCCGCTGTTTGATATTTAGTTGTTTAAGCGAACGCTCATCTACCTGTAAGGTCCGAGCTAAAAACTGCCAATAATGGTCCCGCTCCAATGGATCATTAATGTCTAAAATCATCGGTATCACTTGCTGAGCGATTTCCGATTTGTTTTTCGGGTCGTCTATCGGCTGTTGTTCAATCAAAACGGAAGTGACATATTCAACCACCGGCTTCGCCCCACCGATTAATTTGGCCCATTCGGCCGGATCATTGCGGATAATGCTGTCCGGGTCTTCCCCTTCAGGAATAGATGCAATGCGAATATCAGCATTCAGGCGACTTTCTTCACGAACCAATCCAGACGGATCAAAACGAATTTCAGAATCTCGATCAAGCGTTTCACGCGCTACGGTCAGGCTACGCATGGTGGCGTTAACCCCGGCCGCGTCCGCATCCAACGCGATCACAAACCGCTTAGTCTGTTTTTTCAACAGCTGCAGCTGATCACGGGTCAGTGCTGTTCCCATTTGAGCAACCACATTGCGAAAGCCACCTTGCCACGCCATGATCACATCCATATACCCTTCGACGATCACAGCCTGCCGCGCTTCACGGATAAAGCGCTTGCTCGAATCTAATCCAAACAAAATACGACTTTTATCAAACAGGCCGGTTTGAGGAGAATTTAAATATTTAGGAATCCCGTCTTTTTCTAGCGTTCTGGCACCAAACCCAACGGTACGGCCGGCAACGTCTCGAATCGGAATAATGACCCGATTCCGGAACCGATCGTACGTCGTCCCTTTGTCTTGGTTTTCAGTCAGCAGACCAGCATCGATCAGATCCTGCTCAGAATACCCTTGCCCCATAAAGTTGCTGCGCAGGGCGTCCCAAGAGTTCAGAGCAAAACCGATTTTATAGGTAGCCACCGTTTGGTCTGTGAACTCGCGCCCTTGAATATAATCGCGAGCATGTTTGGCTTGCGGGGCATGTAAATAGAGCTGGTGGAAATAGTCTGCGGCCGACTCTAGCAGTTCAATCTGCTGCTCTTCAATCGACTTACGCTTCTTCTGCTCGGGCGTATATTGCTCTAATGTGACACCGGCTTTGGCTGCTAAAAGAGTTAAAGCCTCTTTAAAGTCAAGCCCGTTCTTCTTCATGACATAGCTGAAAATATCCCCACCGTCCGCACAGGCGCCAAAACATTTCCACGTCCCCGTCTCTGGGTAAACGGCAAATGCCGGCGAGCGGGTATTGTTGTGGAATGGGCAAAATCCCATATAGGTCCGGCCGGACTTTTTTAGCTGAACATCTTCAGAAACGATATCTAAGATGTCGAGCCGGGCTTTAATTTCATCTACAGAAGACATAAAAAAGATAAGGATAGGGATGGAAGATAGAAAGATCAGATCCTGTACGAGAGCGCATTTGATAATCGAAATTATTATCGCAATGGCGTCTCCCTATCCCTTTATCTTCTATCACTATCGAGCCCCCCTATTGTACGCTAATCTCCGATAAGCGCCTGCGCATTTATGTTAAAAATTTGTCTTTTTAACCCTTCATCGTTGCCACACGCCAATTCAACACAGCGAATCGCAACCTCCATACCACCCCAAGGCCAGTCTGAGCCGTAGAGAATGCGTTCTGGCCCAAATGCTTGGATCAATGTTTGCAAAACGTGCGGTGGCTGAAAGGATGTATCAATCGATACGTTGGGATATTTTGCAAGTTTCTCAATCACCTCATCAACTTGGCCCAGCCCCGCATGCCCAGCGATAAAAGGAACCTTAGGGAAAGCTTCAATTAGCGGAATCACCTGATCGATCTCTCCAAAGTCCGGCCGTTCATTCGCCTGCTCATCTTTCTTTAAATAGTAGAACGCATACCCACTATGAAATAAGACAGGACGATGATGTGGTGCAAATGATTCAACAATCGCATAGGTTTCGGGGCTGTCTAGCCGAACTTTATCAATAATCGGATGCAGTTTTAAGCCTCGTACCCCGGCCGCAACTTCATCCCGATAGCGGGCCGTATGATCGGCCGCATTTGGACGATAATCAGGACCGGTAAACGGGACGATCCGCTTATCCTTGGCGGCCGCCTGCATGATCTGCTCAATCGGTGCATGCGGATACACCGATAAAACCACACTACGGCTCACCCCATTCTTTTGCATAGACGCCTGCATATTTTCCAATGTCGCTGTTCGATTGCGATTTTGCCCAGCCAAAATATTTAGCCGATGCGTTACTTTGCCAAATATTTGATGAAATTTTGGCCATTCGGGCCAGTTATAGCGCTCGTAAACGTCGTTCCAATCTGGCCGTTTACGCACGCCGGTCTCCCAAATAAGCGATTGCTCTCGCGGATACAAGATATCGCCTAAATGAGTATGAATATCGATAATTTCCATAATTATTAAAAGAGGTTGACATGATTGCTCGAAAAGAGCCATCTTACCTGAGCATTGTAACACTTGCACTGGGTACAATCTCCTGATTCATGAGAACAAACCGTCAAAAATCGAAATTTTTCTACGGCTGGATCATGCTTGCCATCGCGACCGTCGGCGGCATCATGACAATGCCCGGGCAAACGGCCGGCGTTTCCCTGTTTTCCCCATCATTTGAAGAAGCCCTGAATCTAAGCCGCACCCAGCAAACCGGTGCCTACGCCATGGGAACTTTTCTCGCTTCATTGGCGATGACGTATGTTGGCGCACAGATGGACCGCTTCGGCATCAAACGCGTTATCGGGATCGTCTGTGTTCTTTTCGGCCTGGTTTGCGTCTATACCGGTTTTGTTAGCGGCTTTTGGACCCTCTTTATCGCCTTTTTGTTTCTGCGCATGTTTGGTCAAGGGGCACTGAGTCTGTTGTCTTCAAATACGGCCGCCATGTGGTTTGACAAACAGCTTGGCTTCGCCAATGGGGTGATGGGGGTCGGATTTTCGCTGGCCTCGGCCGGGGCACCTCTATTTATATTTTGGCTCATAAGCTCATTCGGCTGGCGCTGGACCTACCCGATTCTGGGGGGAATTGTCGTGGCCGTTATGCTGCCACTCATCATTTTTTTCTACGTGAATCGCCCTGAAGAGTTAGGGCAAAAGCTAGACGGAGAAGTTGACAACGATGAACCGGGCAGTCCAACCGATGCAGATGAGTCGGGAACCATCAACACAGGGCCACAATTCACCTTGCAGCAGGCGATGCGCACCCCGGCCTATTGGATTGTGGCCGCGATGATGTTTGCCACAAGCATGATCGGCACCGCCATCATATTTAATTCGCTGTTTTTATTTGCAGAATTCGGCCTGACCGAAGCCCAAACCGTCGCCGTTTTAGCCACAGGGGGGTTAGCCGGTGCTATCGCCCAGCTTCCGGCCGGCTGGCTAGCAGATCACGTGAAGCTCCGCTGGCTTGTGGTTGCCAGCATGGTGGGGCAGTGCGGATTGTTGATACTGCTTTTATTTGTCACATCGGTCGAAATCGCCACCATGTATGCCATCTTAAACGGTGTACTCGGCTCCCTTTACAATGGTGTTATCGGTCCTCTTTGGGCCAGATACTTCGGCCGGGAACACCTTGGCAAAATCCGTGGGTCTATTTTTACAGCCCAAGTGGCCGGATCAAGTCTAGGTCCATTTGTGATGGGCTATCTTTTTGATCTAACCGGCAGCTACACCCCATCTCTAACCTTGTTCATCATCATTTATGCGATTTTTGTCGTGCTAACCCCCTTCGCCCGCCGACCGAGTCTCCAAGACATATCCCATGCGTAGACGCCCCCTCATCTTTCTAATCTTCACCAGTGCTTATTTCTTGTCTTACTTTTATCGGCTAACCAACGCCGTCATCGCCCCAGACCTGACCACAGAACTTGGTTTAACCCCGTCTCAGTTGGGGCTAATGACCAGCCTGTTTTTCGCAACCTTCGCGGCCGCCCAAATTCCGTTGGGCATTGGCTTAGATCGGTGGGGCCCACGTTGGGTGACCCCCGGGCTCATGCTAATCGGCGTGCTTGGCAGCATTTTGTTTGGCATGGCGCCTTCTTTCTTTTGGCTCTCTGTCGGCCGCGGATTAATCGGTATCGGCATGGCAGGCATCCTAATGGGATCCCTAAAAGCATTTAGCCAATGGTTTCCGCCAGATCGTTTTGCCACGATGTCTGGCCTGCTTGTAGGGATCGGTTCAACAGGGGCATTATTTGCTGCGGCCCCACTCGCATGGCTAAATTCACAGGTTGGATGGCGCAACGTTTTTTTAGGCATGGCGGCGATCACACTCCTTGTCGCCTTAAGCATATTCGTCTTTGGCCGCAACACCCCACCTGACGTCGAATGGCCCGAACCTACCCAAGGCAAAGGAGGTATTGGTCAGGCGATGCGTGATCCCCGTTTTTGGCGCATCGCTCCGGTAGCGATGTTTGCTTCAGGCACAGGGCTTGCCTTTCAGGGGTTGTGGGCCGGCCCATATCTCTTTGATGTCCATGGGCTTACAAAACTCGAAGGGGGGAACATCTTGCTTTTTATCGGTATCGGGGCCACCCTAGGGTTTATCAGTTCAGGATGGGTAGCTGACCGCCTAAATATCGCCAAAGTTGTTTTATCCGGCACTGTACTCTTTATCATCGCTCAAATTATTCTCGCCCTTCGGCCGCCACTCCCTATCGTGAGTACCATGTTCTTCTTATTTGGATTTGCCGGTGCATTCAACATTTTGGTCCTGTCTCACGTTCGACGCATTTTTCCGGACTCCATCACCGGGCAAGCGATTTCGGCCATGAATCTATTCGGCTTTGCTGGAACATTTTTGCTGCAATGGCTCATCGGGGTCATCATCGGATCATTTACAGCAACAGCCAGTGGCGCTTATCCCCCCCAAGCCTATACCACAGTGTTACTGGTTACAGCCGTTTGCAATTTCGCTGCCCTTATTCGCTACTATCCACTAACGCGCCAACCTGAACAGGCCACACACGTTACTCATTAACCGTTAGCGATGACGCCATACCATCAGTCACCGGTTTAAGTGCTTCATAATCTGTTGCAGTGATCAGATTTACCATAATCACAACCCGCTGACCTTTGACGACAACATAATAGTCAACCACAACCGGATACCGTTGAAAGACCACGTCGTATTGGGCGGTAGCCGCCTGTTGTCCCCCTAAAACGACCGGCCGTGGTGGCACAATCATCTCCAAAGCATCAAAGATCCCAAACTGAAGAATAAAATCATCCAGCATCTGCACAGGATCAGGCTCTTCTGGTGTACTCAAAGTTTGTGAGAAAATCAAAATCGAAGCCCCTGTCTCAAACTTATTGTCCAGCAAAAGTTCTGTTGTCGATGCGAAAACGACAGCGTCTCCGTTGTCGGTCACCTGCCAATCACTTGGATACCCCAATGAAAACTGGCCGTTGCTCGCCTCGAACTGCAACAATCCGGCCGGGACCGCCATACTACCGGTTTCTGCAGCCTCCCCATCTTCACCCACCTCACCTAAATTGGTTCCGGCCGCGCCGGGTGGTCTAGGGGTCAATGTCGGGGGGGCCGGTGTCGGTTCTAGTTTTGAAACAATCAAAGTGCCGATCATCCCGCGTAACAAATGCTCATTATTGATCGGATCAGCCGTTTTCCCACGCACTAAAATGCCAGCTTTATTGTTTTTCACAAGTGCGAAAATGGTGGTTATTTCGCGGCCGAGTTCATCATTGACCAACGCGGTGACAATGGCAGATGGTTGCCCGCTAATCAATACATTGTCCGACTCCTCGATGATTTTATAATCCCCGGCATCAATCACATGGTCCCGCAACGGGCCAGCTAAATCATCGCTCTCTATTAAAAGCTCTGGAGCAATTTCGATCTCTAGCAATGCCCCAGAATCGTCTAATCGAGTCCGTGTCAGTAGGTCCGCATTCGAAGCGATTTTCAAAACGTCTGACTCATTTACAATCCAATTCGGTGGATGGCGCAAGGCGACCCCAAACGAAGGACTCAAAAAAGCATTGAACCGGCCGGATGGATCGACAGTTGCGGTTGGGATCGGCGTAATTGTTGGGCCAGGTGGTGCTACGGCCGGCAAAACAGGATCAATCAGATCACATCCTGAGAATATCACCAACAGTAACGCGCATAGAGTGAAGGCTTTGCATAAACGTCCATAAATTCTTAGGTTTTCAACCACTACGTTTCTCAGGGGAAAATTTCTTAATCTCACGCTCGGGATCAACTGGAATAATAAAAAACTGTTCGTTAGGCGCTTTCAAGTTGTAGTCTCGTATTTGCTGATTGAGCTTGGCCACCTTTGCGCGAAAATCAGCCACGGCCGTATTCCAACGAATTTTGCTCATCTCCGTTCCAGTCCAATTTTCAGCCCCTATTTTTAGACCATTGCGCAAAGCCTTAACTTGATCTTTGATCTGTTGTTGATGGTTGATAAACTGCGGTTTATATCCGGCATTCTTTATAATACCGTGGGCTAAACGAGTTTCGGCCGTGTATGGATTTTCATCCAACACCAACGGTTCCCCCTCATTTTCCAAGTTTTTAAACTCCCCGCTTTTTTGGGCTTTCTGAATGAGTTCTTCAACAAATTTCATAATACGCAATTCACCAAAATTTTTAAGAGTCAGCCTATAAGCCGCATTCTGTAAAACTGAGCAATCACTCAGCCTGATGATCATCTATCTGGGACGATCGTTACCGATCGCCTCGTGCGGTCTACCCGAATGTCATATGAGCGAGCAACTCGATGTTTGGCGAACCAAACGACATTCTGCTTGACCTTGCTCCAGGTGGGAGTTTGCCTAGCCAGGAACATTACTGCCCCTGCTGGTGGTCTCTTACACCACCGTTTCACCCTCACAACCCAACCATTGGCTGAGCCGCAATATGCCTCTCTGTTGCACTTGCCATCGGGTCGCCCCGCCCGGCTGTTAGCCGGCACCTTGCTCTACGGAGTGCGGACTTTCCTCAAAACCAAAAAGAAACTCTTTAGCCCCGCGATCATCCAGCCAACTCTTATGATGAAGTTTAACGGAAAACCAGCAAACAATAAAGCCCACACTCAGCCTTCTTTCATACATTTTGGCGCTGCACCTTAACCCCATCCAATGGATCAAAACGCTTCGATCAATTCCCCGATTTATTGCACTGTTTCCCTTCAGAAGATGGCGATTCTTCAACCTACACAAATAAAGTCTCCATTTTTGATCCAACCAACCCTCGAATTATTAAAAATTCTAACCCCTTCCTATTATGGGCTCCTTAAAAATCAAAAACTTAGTTATAATCACCCCAAGTCAAATCTCCAGTAGCATGCGAAAAGAGAGGAAAAAATGACGCTATCTACACCACCATTAACCTTGGGAATTGAAGAAGAATTCCAAATCGTTAACCCCCGCAGCCGCAACCTCCACTCATCAATAGACAAATTAATAGAAGCAGACACCGAGGCTGAAAACACGCTGAATCTCAAACCAGAGTTCATGCAGTCACAGGTAGAGGTTGGCAGTCATGTTTGTCGCAATGTCTCTGAAATACGGCAAGAAGTGGTTCGCATGCGGCGCCAAGTCATTCAGGTTGCAGAAGAACAGAATCTCTCCATCGTCGCGGCGTCAACCCACCCTTTTGCCAAATGGAGTGACCAGTCGATTACAGATGCCGCCCGCTACAAAGAAATGCTCGATGATATGCAGGGGGTCGCCCGCAGTCTTCTAATCTTTGGCATGCACGTGCATGTGGGATTTGGCCACAAAGATGATTTAAGCTTAAAAAACCTGATGATTGAAATCATGAATCAGGTTCGCTATTTTGTCCCTCACATTCTTGCCCTATCAACCAGTTCCCCGTTCTGGCAAGGGGAATCAACCGGCCTAAAATCATACCGGTCGGTCATGTTTGAACAGCTGCCACGCACCGGCATTCCACCGACATTTGAATCATGGGGAGAATTCCATAATTACGAGCGGCTGATGGGAAAAGTAGGTGCATTCGGCAAGGGAGACAAAGTCGCAAAAATCTGGTGGGACATCCGGCCGCACCCGCTGTTCGACACGCTCGAATTTCGGATTACAGACATTTGTACAACGGTCGATGAAGCGGTTTGCATGGCGGCACTTTTTCAGGCAACCTGCGCCAAACTCGTCAAACTACGCCGTGAAAATATGAGTTGGCGAAACTATCGCGCCATGCATATCTCTGAAAATAAATGGCGCGCTGTGCGTTATGGCATCCACGGCAACCTAATTGATTTTGGAAAACAGATCGAAGTCCCGTTTCACTTTTTGGCCAATGAACTGCTTGAATTCGTTGATGATGTCCTCGATGATCTCGGTTGCCGCAAAGAGGTTGAATATGTCAACACAATCCTCAAAGAAGGGACAAGTGCGGACCGACAGCTAGCCGTTTACAAAAAACATGGCGGCGAAAATCAGTCAACAAAAGCGTTAAAAGCGGTCGTTGATCACCTAATCGAAGAAACGAAACGGGGCCTATAACCCGAACCATTCATCTAAATCTGCCTACCGCCGTTCAAAACGATTTGAGACGGTTTCTTTTTGCTGTTTCCAGTTTAAACCCATCTATAAACCACCGAAAAATCTATTGAATTAAAATTTTTAGGCTTGACAAAATATTCGCCCGCGCTAAAATTTAGGCAAGCCTAAAAATTTAATCATTCAGAGGTGCTCTTTTGTTCAAAAAATTCACATTTACCATCTTACTTTGTGGAATGTTTTTATTCACAGCCTGCCAAACCGGCGCTGAAAATAGTGCGGCCGACAACGGCAAGCTCACCGTAGTAACCACCATCTCTCAAATTGCCGATGTCGTTATCAATGTTGGTGGGGACTCGATCTCCGTAGATCAGCTGATGGGCCCCGGCTCTGATCCCCACCTATACTCACCTAGCGCTGGCGATGTCAGCAGCTTGCAAGACGCAGACATCATTTTTTACAACGGCCTTTTCTTAGAAGCCCAAATGGAAGACATTTTAGAACAGTTGGGTGAACGCAAAACTGTTGTCGCCGTGGCAGGCACCATTCCGGCCGACTTGCTGTTAGACTCAAATGATTACGAAGACGAGTTTGACCCCCATATTTGGTTCGACGTCAACTTATGGGCCGAGGCTACCAAAGTTGTGCGCGATACTTTAATCGAAAAAGACCCGGAAAATGCCAGCACCTACGAAGCGAATGCTGAAGCCTATTTGGCCGAGCTCGCAGAGCTTGATGCATGGGTCACCAGTGAAATCGACCGCATACCGGCCGATCAGCGCGTGCTCATCACCGCACACGATGCCTTTAACTACTTCGGCAACGCCTACGGCATGGAAGTGCTCGGGCTACAGGGGATTAGCACCGCTTCTGAAGCAGGCACGGCCGACGTGCAGCGTTTGGCAGACTACATCACAGACAATCAGATCCGCGCCATTTTTGTCGAGTCATCCGTATCAGAACGGAACGTCGAAGCGGTACAAGCGGCCGTTGATAGCCGCGGCTGGACGGTTGAAATTGGCGGCAGCCTCTTCTCCGACGCGATGGGTGAATCAGGCACACCAGAAGGCACCTACATCGGAATGGTACGCCACAACATCAACACAATCGTACCCGCTCTACTCGGCGAATAAACCGATTTAAGACTCCAAATTGACGATTTGCAATTGTGAGATACCCTCATTCGTAAATCGTCATTTGTCATACCCAAATATCATATGCAAGCACTAGAAGTTACAGACTTAACCGTCGCTTATCAAGAAAAACCGGTCTTATGGGACATCGATCTCGACGTTCCAGAAGGTATCCTCATGGCCATCGTCGGCCCCAACGGTGCAGGCAAAACCACTTTAATCAAATCGATTTTAGGGTTAATTACACCGGCCGCAGGCAACGTTCTGATCTACGGTAAATCATACGCGGCCCAACGTCACTTAGTGGGCTATGTCCCCCAGCGGGGCAGTGTAGATTGGGACTTCCCCACCAGCGTTTTAGACGTCGTCCTGATGGGGCGCTATGGTGCACTCGGTTGGTTCAAACGACCCTCGGCCGCCGACAGGCAATTGGCCTACGACGCCCTCGAAAAGGTCGGCATGGTTGACTATGCGTCGCGCCAAATCAGCCAACTCTCCGGCGGGCAACAGCAGCGCACATTTCTGGCACGCGCTTTGGTTCAAGATGCAAAACTCTACTTTATGGATGAACCATTTCAAGGGGTAGATGCCACCACGGAACGTGCCATCATCGAAATTCTGCAAAACCTACGCGAGCAGGGCAAAACGGTCATCGCCGTACACCACGACCTCCAAACGGTTCAAGAATATTTCGATTGGGTCACCCTGCTCAACGTCCGGCGCATCGCCAGCGGCCCGGTTGCAGAAGCGTTTACCCCCGAGAAATTGCGCCAAGCTTACGGCGGCCGGATCGCATTCCTCAAAGAAGAAAAAGCGGCCGGAGATTAAACAACCATGGATCTCTTCCTTGAACTTTTTACCGATTACACCTTACGCACTGTCGCCCTTGGGACCGCCGTTTTAGGCATTGTCAGCGGCGCCTTAGGCACCTATGCCGTTTTACGGCGTCAAAGCCTTTTAGGGGATGCGATGTCACACGCCGCTCTGCCCGGCGTTGTGTTGGCATTCATCATCACCGGCAGTCGTGAGCCCTTGGTGCTTTTAATTGGTGCAGGCATAGCAGGCATCATCGGCACCCTGTTTATGTTGCTGATCACCCGCTACACCCGCATTCGGGAAGATAGCGCTTTAGGCATCATCCTTTCTGTCTTTTTCGGCTTCGGCCTCATCTTGCTCCAAGTCGTCGAACGACTCGGGTTGCCAAACCGGGCCGGATTAAATGTCTTTTTATTTGGCCAAGCAGCCACCTTACTTTTTCGCGACGTCGTCTTAATGGCCATTATCAGCCTGCTTGTGATCAGCATCGTCATTCTTTTTTGGAAAGAGTTCAAGCTGCTCAGTTTTGATAGTGATTTCGGGGCATCCATCGGCTTTAACATGGTTTGGCTCGATATTTTGCTCATCTCATTACTCGTTGTCGCCATTGTCATCGGACTACAAGCGGTTGGCGTGGTTCTTATGAGTGCCATGATTGTGGCCCCGGCCGCGGCCGCTCGCCAATGGACCGATAGCTTGTCGATCATGATGATCCTATCCGCCATTTTTGGTGCAATTTCCGGCATATCAGGTGCGATCATCAGTAGCACCGGGGCCGGGCTTTCGACCGGACCAGTTGTCGTTCTCGTCATCAGCACCATCGTGCTGTTCTCAGTTTTATTTGCAACCAAACGGGGCGTTGTCTGGAGCTGGTATTCCCGCCTCCGCCGCCAGCGTATGCTAATCCTCGAATCGGTCCTCAACAACATGCTCAAACTTGCCGAACAGCATGATGACCCCACCCACCCCCATGCACTTGTCGTGCTCGAAGCGATGAATCATGGGCAAGGCGGTGTGAAGAACACCCTTTCTGAACTGATTAAACGGGGCTGGGTCGTTCAGATAGACCCGACCCATTTTTCCTTAACCGCCGCCGGAATCGAAGAAGCTGAAACCTTCTTACTACAAAACAATTAACCGCTAAAACTATGTCCGCTTCTACCGAAATTCTCCTTATCGCCATCGTGACCGCAGTCGCCTGTGCCATCCCAGGTGTCTTCCTAGTTTTGCGCCAAATGGCCATGATGAGCGACGCCATCAGCCATACCGTTTTACTAGGTATCGTCTTGGGCTTTTTCGCCTTTCAATCACTCGATTCACCGTGGCTCATCCCGGCCGCGGCTATTATGGGTGTGATTACCGTCTTTCTTGTCGAAATGTTTGTCAATACACGCCTCGTCAAAGAAGATGCTGCAATCGGTATCGTCTTCCCCGCTCTTTTTTCCATCGCCGTCATCCTAATTTCCCGCTATGCCAGCGGTGTCCATCTCGACAGTGACGCAGTTTTACTCGGCCAGCTTGAATTCGCATTCTTCGACCGGTCTCAGTTGTTTGGTTTAGACATTGCACATGCTCTAAAAGTAATGGGCATCATCTTAATTCTCAATGTCATCCTGCTGCTACTCTTCTATAAAGAGCTAAAAATTTCAACATTTGATGCGGGTCTAGCGGCCGCCCTTGGCTTCTCCCCCGTTCTTATCCACTACGGGTTAATGATGATGGTTTCGATTACGGCCGTTGGTGCATTTGATGCGGTAGGTTCCATCCTAGTCGTGGCACTGATGATCGCCCCGGCCGCCACAGGTTGGCTGTTCACAGACCGGCTCGATCGCATGTTGATTTATGCCGTAGTCGCGGCCGTACTCAGCGCGGTTGGTGGTTTTGCCATGGCGATCTGGTTCGACACCAACATGGGTGGCTCTATGGCAACAATGTGTGGCGTTGTCTTCATCATCGCCCTGCTCACAGCCCCTGACCGAGGACTTATAGCCGTCGCCTTGCGCCGCATGCGCCAGCGCTGGGAATTTTCTCAGACCATGCTCGCCATTCATTTGCTCAACCATGAAGGGACCGATGCTGAAGAAGATGAGTGCCGTGTAGACCATCTTTGGGAGCATTTACGCTGGCAGCCAGACTTCGCCGAGCAAGTCATTCGCTACGCCGAAGGGCACGGGGTGGTGCGTCGCCAACGCGGCATTCTCAACCTGACAGACGAAGGCAGAGCCATCGCAGAAAAAGCCATGGTTCGCTAAAACCGACCCATCTCAAGATAAAATCCCACTCTAACACCCTTAAATAGCCTATATTTCCCTTACTCTTTACCGCCTTTTCACATCCCTGTAAATTGCTTAACGGCCAAATGGCGAATCAGTTACAGAATTATGGGTAGACATTGCTTACGCTTAAAAAAGCTAAGGCGATTCAGCACATACGGACTTAAACAAAGTCTTTATATCGCCCCACAGCCACCCCTAAAACATGAAACTCTCTGTTTTAATGGGGATGGCCTCATCTCAGACCGGTATCGATGTATTATTTTCCAGAAACTTTGGCCATACTCCTCTTAACACATGTGATCGGGGACTACGCACTTCAAACAGACTCAATTTACAAGTTAAAAACCAGTGGCGGTATTCTTGGCTTAGCCATCCATGTCACAATTCATGTTTTGATAACCGGATTGCTATTGCAACTTGGATTTGTCCAAAATTGGTTGTTACTTCTCCTCCTGTTTATTCTGCACTTCACAGTCGATCTGGCTAAACTGCAAATCAATACACGCTTCAATTTTCTAGCCTACCTTGCGGATCAAATCATCCATGTCGGCTGTATTTTGATTCTTTTTTGGCTCTTCCCTCAAACAAAAACCTTGCTACCCACAGATTGGATCTTGCCATTTCTCGCCTATTCGCTCATTCCGTTCATCACAATGACAATTTGGGTTTGGTATAGTGAAAAACAACGGGCTCTACGGCCGGACGATGAGTCGATCCTGTACGAGGGGTTTTTCGGCAGCATGAAACAAGTGTCTCAGATTACAGCCATCCCCCTAGTCGTAGGCGTCGCCTTATGGTTCCAATTCCAAGGCAAGGCGTTACTCGAGCTGGTTCTAGATCGATACGGACTATAAATTCTCATACAGCCTTGCCCTACTAAGCCTCTCTTCAATCTCATCCAATCACCAGATACATCTTTTGACAAAATAATAGATAAAGAGGTCGTTCTATAGGAGCATCTTCTGAAGTCGGGTAAAATATATTTTTCCTGATAAGATTCAGAAAAATCGCTTTTTACAGATCAATGCTATGCCTCTAAATAACACACGCCGTGCCATCAGGCGACTGATTGATGAAAACAACCCGGCCGATGCGATGGCCGCCTATTATGCCTTCTACCATGATGATGATCGTACATCAATCATCACCGACCCCGAATCTTTAGATCCAACCAATTCAACAGAGAAGGCGAAAGGATATGTCGCAATTTCGCGAACAGGCATCGATCTTTTCCGGCCGCTGCTAACCACCCGCCTACCAATTGAGGACCTAGACGCCAGCTCCCAGCTCCTAAAACGAGCCCTACCCTCTGGCAACGAAGCATTTATCGTTTGCCCCATCCAGTATGATCCGCTCATCCGGGCGATTTTTGAAGTCAAATCTGAACAAAAACTAGAAATTTACACCATGCCACACGGGTTACCAGAACCCATAATCAACATATTTGTAACCAAAGACAGCAATAGCGAAACACCTCGCTTTTATATAAACCAGAGCGTGAACGGGCAAAACATCGTCGTGTCGAGTGCAGGGGTTAACTGGATAACGCCTAAATTCGCCGAAATCGCTGTCCGCACCTGGTCCGAGTACAGAAGGCGCGGGTTAGCCAAAAGTGTTGTATCTGCCCTCACACGCCACCTCATCGAAAACGGCCGTCGACCTCTCTACGCCGTCAATGAAACCAACCATCCGTCAATCGAGCTTGCCCGATCTCTAGGTTATCATGATTCAGGGTACCGTCAGCTCATGCTCGAAATCCGCGCCCGGTAAGAGCCGGAGTTGAAATACCCCAAACCTACAATTAATTATTTCTACTAGCCTACACCCCGTCAATTTTTTTCACTTTTGCACGCCCACATCTCATTTTTCCCATGAAAGAAATGTTAAAAAATCGTGTAAAAAAGGTAGTAGTTTTTTTCACGGTGCGTTGATAGACCTATAAATTCATCCATAGTTAAATAAGTTACAGCAACGAATAAATAAGGACTTTTTGATCCCTGTCAAAAAACATTGAGACAAAAGCCCCCTAAAATTATTTAAATCGGATTTAAGAGTATAAGGTTCAGCAGTATCGACCCTCATTCTGAAATCAATATGTAGTTTATTGCTCCATTCAATAAACTTTCAGAGTTTAAAGAATCAAAGCGATTCGGAGGTTCATCAGCTATGGAAACTAAAAATGGCACTGTTAAATGGTTCAGTCGTGTGAAAGGATATGGGTTTATCGAACCCCAAGATGGTGGAAGTGAAGTTTTTGTTCACTATTCAGCGATCAAAGGCGAAGGCTACCGAAACTTGTTTGAAGGCGACAATGTAAAATATGTTGAAGTCGATCAAGGCAAAGGACCACAAGCCAAAGAAGTAATGTCTGGCGCAGACTAATCAACAGTTTAAAGCAGATCAAAAACTTTAGAGGGCGGTACTGAGTTAAAAAATTCAGTACCGCTCTTTTGTTTTATGGTTAGGACATTCGCTTACCAAGAGCCCTGAGCTTGTCGAAGAACCCTGAGCTTGTCGAAG
>JAHDEB010000002.1:81511-91748 GCA_020629055.1 Chloroflexota bacterium | reverse complement strand
CCCTGAGCTTGTCGAAGAACCCTGAGCTTGTCGAAGGGCGTTCCCTCAGTTACTGAGCAAGCGTGAAAAGAAAGTCCTAATGGCTTTGGAATCAAGAAAGTTGATTTCTACCTGACAAATGCCCTTACCATCGTCAGTCTAATATTGAGCCAAAGAGCCATCAGCACGAGCCCGATTTACCGCAAGTCGGAAGATCCACAATGACAGCGGAAAAAGCACAACGCAAAAGCCGATCAAAATCGCTAGATCCCCCCAAATTTCGCCAAATCCAGCTCCAACCAGCAAAGTCTTTCTCATCGTGCGCAATGAGTAAGTAATCGGCAAGACGGCCGAAATTGGCAGCAACCAATCTGGCAATAAATCTATAGGATAGTAGATCCCCCCAAACAAGGCAGACACGCTAGAAACCAGTGATGTTAGTGGATCTCCTCGCTTAATCACCATGATGATGCCGGCCGCAATAATGCCGATCGCGGCAAAAGAAACAATCGAAAGGAGCAGACAAATCAAGGCAGGAAACCAATTCGCCTGTGACAAATCCATTCCCAACGCCAACCCTAGTACGATATAGACCAAAACACGAAATGTTGTAAACGCATAGTTCCACACCGCCGACCCGATAATCAGTCGAGAAACCGATGTCGGGCTCATTAACATCGCTTCTAAAGTACCTGTCGTTTGGGCTTGACGTAGACTGCTGGCGAACCCGTTCAAGCCTAAGCCAAAATAGCTATTAAACGCGATGCCTAACAAAACAAAAGCAAAGTAATCCCCGCCAAACTCCCCTAGCATAGGGGTGGCTGATGGGCCAACCAGTTTAGCGATAAAGAAAAAAGTAAAGGCTCGAAAGAAGATGCCGACAAAACTAAGCACAAACGCAGATCGATAGCTGATCTGCGTCAGGAAGTCACGGGTTAAGAACGCGCCTAGCAGTTTCATGAATGTTTGGTCTGTGGTTACTATTCAGCAGTTTGGTCCAGTTTGACAAAAGGATCTATGTTATGCGGAAAGACAAGCTAAAAACTGGGCCAACCTGGCGAAAATAGTTGGGGTGCTAAATAATTACGGTCTAGGTTTGATTAAGATTGGGGCTAAACTTTGGAATCCAAACGAAACCCGAAATAAAGGGGCACTTCGATTTCCTGTTTCTGTCCAGCTTAAGCTTACTTGAACCCTTGAGCTCTAGCCATCCCCCAACTCAACCGAACGTTTGTAAGCGGCCCAGATCCCATCTGAAAGAACCGTCCGTATTCCCCCAGCCTCCAAAGCGGCTAAACCGGCCGCAGTTGTTCCGCCAGGCGAGGTTACATTATTCCGCAGTTGGGCCAGATGCATGTCTGATTGCTGAGCATACGTTGCAGAGCCAATGACCGTCTGTAACACCAGCTCTTTCGCAACCGGCCGTGTGAATCCCATTTGCACACCCGCATCAATCATCGCTTCGAGCATTAAGAAAACATAGCCTGGGCCAGATCCATTAATCGCGGTCGACATGTCTAAATAATGTTCACCACTTGCAAATACCGCGCGGCCAAACGAGGACAATACAGCTTGGGCTTGATCTCGCTGATGCGAAGCCACCGCACTCGTCGCGGTCCACATCGTCATACCCATTCCAATTTGAGCCGGGGTATTGGGCATTGAACGGACCACGGCCGCGTGCCCTGTACCCGCGACAAGTGTCTCGAGCGTTGTCCCAGCCATAATTGAAATCACCAAACACTCTTCTGACAGGTTTCCTTGAATATCCGGCACCAGCGCATCAAAATATTGCGGTTTAATCGCTATGACTAAAATATCTGCCTCGGCAGCGGCAATGCTATTGTTGGCCGCCGGCCGCACACCATACTTTCCTTCAAGCTCCAACAGGCGTTCGTTACGAATATCTGAAACAGAAATCAGATTAGGCTCCACACCCTTTTGAATTAACCCAGCAATCATCGGCTCAGCCATATTTCCGGCACCAATAAAAGCGATATTTACATTTTCAAGCATTCAATCCTCATTTTTCATCATCCAAAATACCAATCCATCAGCGGCTGCCCCCACAAAATCATGATCATACCTGCAATGGCCAAAAAAGGGCCATAAGGAATATAACTGCTTCGGTTCGCGATACGAGTAAGCAACAATACAGCACTCATGATTCCCCCAATCAAAATGCCCATAATCAACGTTGGCAAGATGAATTGAAAACCTAGCATCGCCCCCATCGTCATTGAAAGGGTCACATCCCCAAAACCCAACGCCCCGGCCCCATAAAAGCGGTTCCCCAGCCAATATAAAATATAGAAGAACAAGAAACCGGTTAACGCACCCACCGCAGCCAAACGCATATTGTTATCTGGCAGCAGCCAGCTTAAAGCTAAAATCGCAATAAGCGTCGATGGCACTGTCACCACATGCAAAATAAGCCGATGTTCGATATCGATGACGATAATCAAAATGAGAATGCATAAATAAAAAGCATTGATCATTAACTCGGTTAAGTCTGTAAAGAAAAATGGCAAGACGCCTAAGGTGGTAGCTGTTACAAGTTCCGTTATAATCGGACGGTACCTCTCAGAAGTCTGACAATTTGGGCATCGCCCTCGATAAATGGGCAAGCGTAAAATCGCCAGCCAGCCCGCTGGGTTATAACGATGTGCGCATGCGTCATCATGACAGTGGGGAAGTGAAGGCAAATGCCGTTCAGGCAGGTCGTCTGCCAAAACATTGATGATCGCCCCAACGGCAAGACCAATTAAAGACAAGATCAAATAAATCATTAGGGCGATTATATCAGAAGTTCAGAGCACGTTTACAGTGTTCTACCAGTAATTGTGTCATGAATTTGGAGCAAAATTTCCAATCATTCCTATCAGAACAAGCCTATGCGGTTGTAAAAGCGGTTAGTCAGATCGCTTCTGATCTTGGGCAACCTGTATTTCTGGTCGGCGGCGCTGTCAGAGATCTATTATTGGGCCGCATGTCACATGATTTAGATTTTGTCACAGAAGGGTCAGGCCTCGCATTGGCCCAGACAATATGTGAAGCGCTAGATGGAAGCCTTACCACACACGAGCGGTTTGGTACAGCTGTTTGGACACCCCCGGCTCAGCTATTCCCCAATACGGTAGATGTCATTACAGCTCGAAAGGAGATCTACAAAACTCCGGCCGCCCTGCCAGAAGTCACTCCCTCAAATATGCAGGATGATCTCTTTCGTCGTGACTTTACCATTAATGGGATGGCGATCCGTCTAGGCGGCCCTCAGCACGGAGAACTCCTAGATCTCTATCACGGTCAGCGTGATCTAGAAAAAAAATTGATTCGTGTTTTTCATCAACAAAGCTTTCAGGATGACCCTACCCGCACCTTCCGAGCGGCTCGCTACGCAGGCCGATTAGGTTTTGCACTTGCAGATGGAACAAAGCAGGCGCTAATTAATTCATTAAACGAGATCAAATTACTTTCGGCCGACCGGGTGCGTCACGAACTTGAAAAAACAATGGCCGAGCCCTTGCCCATGCCGATGCTAGAAATTCTCGAAGATCTTGGAATTCTTAAAGCGGTAGACGCGAACTTAGTTTGGTCTGACACCCAGCGAATCGCCTTGGCTCACCTCGATGGGCTCTTGTCGCTAGAGCTTGGGCAAAGCGCAGCCAAAGAAGTTAGCAAGACCTATTTAAGGCTAACTACATGGCTAACAAATCTACCTCAATCAGAAGAAACAGCTTTATCTATAACCAACTGCTTAAATGTATCTGCCGACATACGCCGCGATATTGAGAAGGTTCTCAAAGTCCTCGATGCCTCTAAAACGTTAGAAGACCTGCGCCCTGGAACGATTGAAAAACTTCTGCGGGGATTATCGGCCGCACAATTGACCTTGCTTCAAGCCAATCAACAGCTTCCGAAAGAGATCAAAACCCTCATCCCAACCTATTTCAACCGATGGCGCCTGATCAAAACAAGCACCGACGGCAATACGCTCCGTCAGCTGAACCTACCGCCGGGACCCAGCTATCAAAAAATTCTCGACCACCTTTTGGCCGCAAAGCTAAATGGGGAAATCAATTCCGACAGCGAAGAGAACGAGCAACTGACCCATCTTGTCCAAAATATAATGACAGAAAATAAAAAAAGCGCATCGTAAGACGCGCTTTTTTTTGAAGAAAGGAAAAATCCTATTGTTTTTCTGGTATTTGTTTTAGTCTACCGGCAAGGTTTGCATGACTTTGTCGAACTTTCCGCGATCCATATCGTCAGGGAATTTAGGATAGGATTGTTTCCCTATGCGTGTTAAAACAACACCACCCAAGCCTACGAAAAATAATGCCGAAACGATAATGCTGGTTATGACTGGAAACGCGATCGCTAACATGCCCAAGAGCAAAGTTACTGCCCCTGTGCCGATACCGGCAACCAGCGGATCATTCGGATTAAGCGGGCTCGATTGATCAACAAATCGACCTGCTGCCAAAGCGCCAACTGTAATCCAACCCATTAACACGACTGCGCCCAAGTAAAACAAACCGGCAAATCCTAAAAATACGCCGATACCACACACCAGTGATAAAACAACGAGAACCGGAATCCAGATCCAACTTGTGAGAATCAGAAATGATGATCCAGCTATGGCGGTTAACATACCGATACCACCGGCGATATACGGGTTGTGTTTTACTGCACTACGAACTTCATACATACGGCTAGGTACGGCCGAAGTAACAAAATAACCGATCGTACCTACGATTAGGGCTGTAAACGCCATCCCCATTAGGGCAGAAAAGAAACCGCCCGATTCACTTGGGGGAAACGGTGCAGATGGTGCCGCAGGAACATTAGGTCCGCCGGCCGTTAAAAAGTCATTGAGTGAAGCGAAACTAAAGTCTGCTGAAATAGGGTTTAGGCAAATATCAGTTCGATCGACCGTCCCCCCAAATAGAGCACACTCTCCACTTATGATCGCATCAGGATGAATTTCTATATCACCACCAAACACGACAAGCTCGCCAAACACATTGCCAGTTAGTTCAACATCACCACCAAAGACTAAAATATCACCATTCACAGTGCCTTCCATCTCAAGCTCACCACCCATTAAGGTGATATCCCCGTTCACAACGGCACTTTCTTCAATGGTCATGTCATTATAAATGGTTAAATCATCTTCAACCGTCTGACCATTTTCAATTTTATCGCCGCTGCTAGAAGCTAAAACAGCTGTGGGGATTGCCACAGCCAGCAAAGCTAGAAGGGTGATTATCTTTTTGAGTTTCATGTTGAAATTTATTCCTGTAACCCTTTACAAAAACAAATTTAGCCGCGCACAGGACGGAGTGAACCAACCATGCGGCGATAAAGTGCTGCCCACAAGAAAATACTGCCAACCATAAATACAGGAATCGCCAAAGTTAATGGCTGATTGGCTGCAAGTTCAGTAAGGCTTAAAACAAGCTGAGCCAAGCCGTCTAAAACGGTCTCTGTGATTAGCAAAACAGCCTCTTGGGCCGGCATCGTAGAGAATAGATAAATTAGGATTGTCAGAGGAGCCAGCGCTGCCAATATAAGTGAGGCAACGCCAAATCCGACTAGCCACCGATTCATAGTGGGCCTAGGCAGCTGCGCCATTGTGTTTTGTACAAAATCGGCTGGTGGTTCAATCATTTGAACATCACTAAACAGGTCATTGATTCCCTGCATGTCAGCCATTTCGATTTGCAACTGAGGATCAGCTGCCAAAAACTTATTTAATTCTCGTTCCCCTGACTTTGACAGATTTCCATCAAGCGCGTCCATCATTAGCGCTTCGACGTACTCTCTTTCATCTGGTGGTTTTGTCTCATTCATCATCTCATCACCCCCGTGTGGGTTTGCCTTATGGGATTGTATTCAAAAATCTTTGATCGCTTACATCTTTACTTTTCTTACAGGGTGTTAAACAAACAACTAGAGCAATCTCCTTTGATTGCTCCAGTTCGAAACTTCAAACAAATCTGGTGTATTTTGTTTAAATCTTCAGCAGGTTAGACGGTAGACATTGACATGCCCATTTTAACGCCAGAGTCTGCCAATTGTTTACGTGCGCGGAACAACCGTGATTTAATTGCGCTCACGCTTGTATCCATCGCTTCTGCAATTTCTTCGTAAGAGAGGTCATACCAATACCGTAAAACAACCGCTTCACGATACTCATCTGGTAAAGACTGCAATAATTCTTGAACCTTCGTTTCTCTTTCACCACGCACAACGGTAGACTCAGGGCCAGTTTGTTTTTCTGACATGAGTGCCGGATGCGATGGCAAAGGCTCGTCGATTGATAACAAAATCGCACGACGTTTACGTAAAAGATCGATACAGTAGTTAGATGTGATTGTCAGCATCCACGTACTATATTTATGAGCTGGGTTATAGCTGTGCAACCGCGTCCATGCGCGGATGAAAGCTTCTTGTGCCGCTTCTTCTGCTTCTCGCGAGTTGTTTAACATGCGATAGGCAAGGTTAAAAACTGGTCGCTGATATGCTTCAACCAATTTGCCAAAAGCGACTCTGTCGCCTTCACGTGCTTGACTTAGCCAAAGCGCTTCACGCTCTTTCTGAGTCATTTCCTGTTCATTGTCACTCGTCTTCGCTTTCACTGGGTTTAAGTATAACCCAATTGGCGAAGGACTGGTGCTAGAACCACGATCCATGATTTGTAACCCTTTATTTGTTGAGAGAACCATTACCTTTATTCCGTCTGCTCTAACCGGAGCCAGAACAGTTAAAAAATACCACTAACACAGAAATACTGTGTGTATAGATATCTACGCAAAGGTTTTTAAAAAGTTGCACGAGTTGCACAACGAATTAATTTTGGCCGACTTTGATTCAACAAATTAATGATTTTAAACTTTTTCCGTTATTGCTACTCCTCTCTTGTACCGGTACTCGGCTATAATCAAATACATGTCTATCCAAAAGTTTCGCTTTTTGGTCGAAAACGATCAGATTCCACTACTTGAATCCAGCCTGCTCATGGTCAAAAATATCGTTGACCCCACGCTTGAGATTAATACGTGGGTCTCTGAAATGGATGACCTTGCTAAAGCCGCTGCCGAATCTATTGACCAATACGCAGAAACCCAAAATCAGATGCACGCCCTAACCAATTGGCTATTTAACCCTCAATCGAGTGGAGCCGGATTTACGGGTAACCGCAAACAATATGGAGACCCGCGGAATAGTTATCTGCACGAAGTGCTCAAGAGAGGTTTGGGTATCCCTATCTCTTTATCAGTTGTATGTATAGAAGTAGGTAAACGTTTAAGCTTAAATTTTGAGGGGATCGGTCTGCCGGGCCACTTTGTGGTAGGCGGGTACATCAACCAAACTAGCCCGCCTCTGTTGTTTGATCCATTTAATTCAGGGAAACATCTTACCCAAGATGAGTGTGCTAAATTAGTGGCCCATACAACTGGATATTTTGGGACGTTTCAAGAAGAATGGCTTCAACCGACTTCGACGAAAATGATTTTGGTTCGTATGCTAAACAATTTACGAGTCGCTTTTATGCGCCAAGAACATTGGCACGAATCGATTGAGGTTATTCGGCACCTGCGAATATTACAGCCTGCTGTGCCAACCCTTGAAAGGGATGAAGGGTTGATTCACTATCATGTAAAGAACTTTCCTGAAGCATCTATGCTGCTAGAATCCTATTTATCGCAAAGCCCCGAGGCAGATGATGTTGAGTTAATTAAAACGACGATAGGTGGGGATCTAGATGCTTGGGCAAAACTAAATTAAAGGAAATTGAATGAACGCAAATTTATTAAAAGTACACCCAGAAGTTGCCGATGCATTGGCGGAAGGCCGGCCGGTTGTTGCGCTAGAGTCTACTGTGATTACACATGGGCTGCCTTGGCCAAAAAATATTGAAACGGCCCAAGGGATGGAAGATGCTGTAAGAGAGGGTGGCGCTGTACCGGCTACTATTGCTCTCATCAATGGGAAAATTTGCATTGGACTGTCGGCCGATGATTTGGAATTTTTGGCCCAGCGGCCGGAAGGTGAAGTGCGCAAGTGCAGCCGCAGAGACATGCCAATGGTGATGAGCGCCAAGGGGCATGGGTCGACTACCGTGGCAGCGACGATGATCTTGGCAGAGTTGGCCGGAATTCAGTTTTTTGCAACAGGTGGAATTGGTGGCGTTCATCGGAACTCGACATTTGATGTGAGTGCAGATTTGATGGAACTTGGTAAAACACCGACGACGGTCATTTGCAGTGGTGCAAAAGCGATTTTAGATATTCCGAACACATTAGAGGTTTTGGAAACCCAAGGGGTGCCTATACTCGGGTATAAGTGTGACCATTTGCCCCTATTTTATTCTCCGCAAAGCGATTATAAAATAGATGAGCGGGTTGATTCGGCAGACCAAGTCGCAGAAATTGTCTATTATCGACATCAATTAGGGTTGAAAAACGGGACTTTGGTAGCGGTTCCGGTTCCGGCCGACAAAGGGATCCCTGCAGCCGATATTCAAGATACGATTGAAACGGCCCTATCAGAAGCTGATGCGAAAGGGATTCATGGAGCCAAGATTACCCCGTGGTTGTTAAGCCGAATTGCGGAATTAAGCAACAATAAATCAATGTCTGCCAATATCGCCTTGTTAAAAAACAATGGAAGTGTAGCCGGGCAAATTGCGGCCGCGTATCAAAGGTTGGTAAACTAGTACAAAGGGGCATAAATAACGAGCAATTTTAAACATTGTACACCCCTTTGTATGGGGGGCCATTCATCAAATCGTTTTCAAGACCAGATTAGATTACCAAGCACATATGGCTGAAAAAAGTAACAAATCCAAAGAAAAAATACAGTTCATCCGCACCGCGATCAAAAAGCAATTTAGGGGTGTCTCTTGGACCCTGTTTGTGATTGCGTTGATTATCATTGGGCTGAGCATCGCGTTGGGTATTTTTCTTGAGGGAGCGGTTTTCTCAACCAATCCCGCCAACTGGCCAGAGCTGGTGTGGTTCTCCACCGCATTTTTAGTGCTGTTGACGATTGTTACGCTGGTTATGATGCGTAGCCGGTCTGAGCGGATGCGGCATGCTGTAGAACAGGCGGTGGGAAAAGAGCTGCGTGTCTTGCGCTCTTCTTATCGCAAAAATTTAGCTTTAAAAGAGATGGCGACCCGCTTACGAGCCACATTAAATTTAGACGAAGTTTTAGAGTCTGCTTTAAACGTATGCACACTGGGCTTACAGGAAGCTGGTATCCCTGAAAAGAATATTATGGGTGCGGTGTTACTTTATGAAGGGGATGAGCTAAAGCTGGTTGCGAAAAAGGGGATGGCACGCATCCCCTACTTTGAAATCGATGATAAAGAAGGGGTCATCGGCCGGTCGATGGCGAAAGCGGAGCCGATTGTGACGAGTGACGTTGACCAAGATCCGGTCTTATCACAATTTCCAAATTTTCGGCGAGCCCGAACGATGGTCTGTATTCCGCTGCGCGTTCGATTTCAAATTTATGGTGTCATGCTTATCGGATCTGAAGTGAAGTTTAAGATTGATGAAGACAGCATGGATTTGTTTTTAGCTGTCGCAGACCAGATGGTTATCGCGTTGCAAAATGCTCAGTTGCACCAAGATTTAGAATCTGAAAAGCAGAAGTTTATGGAAGCAGAAACTGAAGCGCGTCGCCAATTGGCAAGAGATTTACACGATGGGCCGACCCAGACAGTGTCGGCTATCGCGATGCGGCTGAACTTTGTGCGCAATTTGTTAGAGCATGACCCGGATGAAGCGGCAAAAGAGATTGAAAAGGTTGAAGAGGTTGCCAAAAATACGGCGAAAGATATTCGTGGGATGCTATTTACACTCCGGCCGTTGGTGCTAGAAACCCAAGGTTTGGGCGCTGCCCTAGAAACAATTATGGATCGTGTCTCTGATGAAAGTGGGATGGTCATGCGACTTACCGGCGGAGACACAGGAGACCTGTTAAATCCTCAAGCCCAGGGGGTTTTGTTCCACATCATTGAAGAAGCGATTGGCAATGCCCGCAAGCATGCACAGGCTTCCAGCGTTGATGTACGGCTGTGGAACGAAGATGGGTTGGTTGTAACCCGTATTCAAGATGATGGTGTGGGATTTGACGTTGATGATGTGATGACGGGCTATTCGTCACGCGGCAGCTTAGGCATGTTGAATATGCGAGAGCGAGCTGAAACGATTGATGGCTCGATCCAAGTCAATTCGTCACC
>JAHDEB010000002.1:69283-81411 GCA_020629055.1 Chloroflexota bacterium | reverse complement strand
AGAATTTGTACGCTTAGAACATGCTAAAATTTATTGAACCACGCATGAAGGAAGGCGACAAGATGACTGAATTAGAAGAAAAACAGATCACGAGCGAAGATTACAATCGTGTGACTGATGCGATCCAATACTTAGAATCTAATTTCCAAGATCAACCAACCTTGGAGGAGCTTGCGGCCCATCTGCATTTGAGCCCGTTTTACACTCAGCGTTTGTTTAAACGTTGGGCTGGAATAAGCCCTAAGCGCTTTGTACAACATTTGACCCTAGACCATGCACGAAAATTACTGGCAGATTCTGGATCGGTTATGGATGCAGCGCTTGATTCGGGGTTATCTGGCACCAGTCGGCTACATGATTTATTTGTGAATGTGGAGGCGGTTACTCCGGCCGAATACAAGCGTATGGGTGCAGGGCTACGCATCGAATATGGGATCCATCCTACCCCATTTGGTGAATGCCTATTGGCAAGTACCGAACGTGGCATTTGTGGCCTTTGGTTTACCGATACGTTAGGTCGTGCTGAAACACTCAATGAATTAAGGGATAAATGGCCAGAAGCTGAGTTGGTTGAAAATCAAGCGACCACAGAACAGTTGGTCAACCGGGTTTTTGCATTAGATCAGCTGAATCAAACCGATGATGAGCAGCCGCTTAATCTGCTGATTCGCGGAACTAATTTTCAGCTGCAGGTTTGGCAAGCACTCCTCAAAATCCCGGCCGGAACGGTCTGTACCTATGGTGATATTGCGGAAATGATCGATAAACCAAAAGCGGTACGAGCGGTTGGAAGTGCGATTGGAAAGAACGGGATCGCTTGGCTCATTCCTTGCCATCGAGTAATCCGTAAGAACGGTGATACGCAAAACTACCGTTGGGGCGGCTTACGTAAAAAAGCGATTTTGTTGCACGAATGGGGGCCGTATGCGGACAAAACGGCCGCAGCACACGACTAATTCTGTCTAAAGACCAGTCAGGTCTCAGCGACTATTGGCTAATTAACCTTGGTTTCAAAAGACCTGACTGGTCTAATATGCGTTGCCAGATTGGTATCACGTAAGGGACGAGTGACATCGCTAGATCCCCCATCTACAATGGGGACGAGATGAACGCAGACTGGAACACTCTTTTAACCGCATGGTCGCTTCGGCCGATTCCGATCCTATTTGTCATCTGCGCTGCGTGGCTGCATTACCGAGGGAGAAAAAGCGGTTACCATTTTGAAACACCCCCTCGGCCGGGTCTATTTAGATTTAGCATGATCATTTTTACATTGGTCATGCTTTCTCCTATCCACTTTCTTGCAACTCACTTTTTCTTTTTACGCGTGGCCCAACACATTTTGCTGATCAGTGTGTTCACATCTAGTTTCATGAACACCGATCCATTTTTGGTCATGTATGCGGGGCTGCCTAAATCAATTCAACCTTGGGTAGACAAATTTACAGATTGGCTGTACCCGATTCTAAAAAGTTATTTTACAAAAGGGGCTTGCTGGTTTGTTTTTATTATGTCGGTGTGGCTTTGGTACGACTATACGCTTGTGGACGCATCGATGACCCGACCATGGCTGCGCAATTTAGAGCAAGGGGTGATGTTATTTGGGGCGATGCTGCACTGGTGGCATGTGGCGGCCGCTACACCGAAAATACACCCTCGGCTGCCTTCATTCGCGCATATGGGCTATACGCTGGCAGGTGCAGGGCCACTAAAAATCCCTGGGCTATTTTTCCTCTTCTCCATCACGAGTTTGTATAGTTTCCCGGTCGCGACTTTCTTAGGATGGGAGCTGGAACCACTTACAAGCCAACGCATTGGTGGCATCATTATCTGGATGGTGGGTGGCACAGTTTATACGATTAATTCGGCCCGCTACTTTAGCAAATGGCTTGATGGTGAGACTGAGAAACCGCCAAGGCCTTTGTCTGACTGGGACAATGATGATGTGTTTCGGGCTCCTCATTTAGACGACGCTTAAATCTTAGAAACTGTTTGATAAATGTTTTTTGGACAGGATTTATAAGATGAACAGAATAGTTAGACTGGAAAGCATCATCCTGAAAAAGATGGCTTTTTCGATTTATCAAACAGTTTCTTAGAGCAGATTCTACGCCTTCTCCTACTTCCTGATACAATTTAAACATGCTTGAATTGACCCCGAAACAGGTACGCCAAACGGCCGTTTTCGCCCAACGTTTGGGTGAAAAAGTCCCTCCATCTTCTCAAGAACGCATGCTCGATATTATGCGGTCGATCCGTTGTTTACAGCTTGACCCGTTACGCGCTGTAGAACGAACGCAATTTACTGTTTTATGGAGCCGATTGGGCGATTATGACCGAGAATGGTTAAACAATTTAACCCATAAAGATCGATATTTATTTGAATATTGGGCCCATGCCGCCTCGATTGTTCTGTATGAAGATTATCCGATCCACCGCTATTTAATGGACCGTTACGGTACGGATCCAAAAAGAAAAATTGCGCAGTGGATAGAGAAAAATCAAAATTTCAAGCGGTATGTGCTGCGTGAGCTTGATGAAAAAGGGGAGCTGCTCACAAAAGATTTTGAAGATATTGCAGATGTTCCTTGGGGGTCGAGCGGATGGACGAACGGCCGGAATTTGCCCTATATGCTTGACTATTTATGGACCAAAGGGGAGATTAAGGTTAGCAAACGGGACGGGTTGAAACGCTGGTGGGATTTGGCTGATCGGGTTCGGCCCAGCGATACACCAAACGAGAATTTAACCCCAGCTGAAGTCACCGCGCAGGCGGCCGAGCTTTCTGTACGTGCCTTGGGCCTTGCTCGGGTCAAAGATATCGGCAAACATTTCACCCGGGGCCGGTATCCTGATCTTAAAAAGATCGTCCCGACCTTGATTGAAAATGGCACTTTTATAGAAGCGGCAGTTCCGGCTTGGGGGGATGCGATTTGGCTGGTTCATAAAGATTATTTGCCGTTTTTGGATGATCCACTTGCGGCCGGATGGCATCCACGTACGACGTTGCTATCGCCGTTTGACAATTTAATTGCTGATCGAGATCGAACTGAACTAATTTGGGACTTTTACTATCGTATCGAGATTTACGTACCTGAAGTTAAAAGGCAGTATGGCTATTATGTTTTGCCGATTTTGCACGGTGACCGACTGATCGGCCGTATCGATTCACGGATGGATCGGAAAAGTGGCACGTATACGGTCAACGCGGTCTATGCGGAACCGGATGCCCCGATGGACGCATCTGTCGGAGCAGACATACATCAAACGCTGGTTGATTTCAGCCGCTTTTTAGGTGCGAAAAAGCTGACCTACGGCCGCAAAAAACCGGCCGGATGGCGCCCCACATTGCAATCACAAAAAATCAAACAGCTACCTGAACCAAATCCCTGATAGTGTCAACATCATGACGATCATTGCGGCCGGCGATCCCAATCAAAATTTAAGATGACTGAAAAAGAAGCTCGAAAAATCAGCAAGTTTCTGTCCTTGCTGTTACGCCATAATCCAGGCAAAGTTGGACTGACCCTTAATGCACAAGGATGGGCCGACGTTCAAGAATTAATCTTGAAGATTAATGAGGCTCGTGGGTGGGAGTTAACCAAGAAGGATTTGGATGAAGTTGTCGCAACCAATAACAAAAAGCGATTTGCCTACAACGAAGATCAATCCCTTATTCGAGCGAGTCAAGGGCACTCGATTGATATTGATTTGGGGCTTGAGCCTTCAGCACCGCCTGACAAATTGTTTCATGGGACTGCAGCTCGTTTTTTAGATTCAATCTTAGCCCAAGGGCTCAATTCTAGGTCACGTCAGCATGTGCATTTGTCTCTGGATATTGAAACTGCAACAGCCGTAGGGAAAAGGCATGGAAAACCGGTTATTTTAGAGGTGCATTCAGCCCAAATGGCGACAGATGGACACCTTTTTTATCTATCTGAAAATAATGTATGGCTTACAGACCATGTGCCGGTAAAATACTTGTCATTAATTTAAGCGGTTAACTGTTTATGGATGATTTCGATTACGACTTTGACGACCTAGATGATTTCTTCGTCTGCCCGAACTGCTATGCAGACGTCCCTTGGAATGCGGCCGCCTGCCCCGAGTGTGGATCTGATGAAGAGACCGGCTGGGCGGAAGAAACTGAAACAGACATCTATTACGAAGATAATGAATCGGAAGAAAAGCCAAAAGCCCCACTTTGGCAAAAAATCGTCCTCATATTTTTAGCTTATCTCCTCGCCTCTCCCCTATCGGCATTTTTTGAACCTAGCTCAACCGGGTTCCTGCTGCTAACCATTCTGCTTGTTATCGCCATTGTCTATTTAGTGGTGGCGGAACGGTTAGGAGCTGATGTTAGTTTAGCTACAAAGACGTCACGCACCGCAAAAGCGATGTCTGATTATGACAGCCTGATGATGCGTGCACGACATGATCAAAGTTTAGTCGAGCGTTTGATTGCTTTTGAGCAATCGCGTAACCCTGAAGGCGACCGTGAACGATGGATTTCTGACGCACTTTTGCGCTGGAAGCGTGATTCTCGTTCGTAAACCCACCCCCCTTCGTCCTTTCCAGTTTTTATACCCAACAGACCCTAAGGATTTCTTTGAAACCCTTTAGCGTCTAAAGAATCAAAAAAGGGCAAAAATGAATAAAAACAGTCAAGAACAGTTATCTGAAGATATTAATCTGCTCGGCCGTCTATTGGGTCGTGTTATCCGTCGTCAAGCCGGACTGCCTATTTACGAATTAGAGGAAAAGTTTCGCACGCTTTCTCGGCTGCGGCGGCAGGACCCAGAAATGGCGGCCGAGGTCACCGCCCGCATCGGTGAATTGGTTGCCAATGAATCGTTGCCACAGCTGCAGGCGGTTGCCCGCGCGTTCACCATTTACTTTCAGCTGGTCAACGTGGCAGAAGATCAACATCGGTCTCGGGTGATTCGTCAGCGCACGCGTGACAACCATCCCGAGCCGCTGAACGGCTCGATCGGTGCGGCCGTGCGCGACTTACGCAAATCGGGGCTAGATGAATTTCAAGCTCAAGAGATTATCGATCGGCTGCATATCGAACCGGTTTTTACCGCCCATCCTACCGAAGCGAAACGGCGGACGATGATTACCAAACTGCGCCGCATCGCAGACGGCTTATATGAGCTTGAGAACCGAGATCTACTGCCGACTGAAAAAAATCAGCTTATTGACAGCATGTTGGGGGAAATTTCGATTCTATGGTTAACGGCTCAAAGTCGGGTCGAAAAACCTCAGGTGACCGATGAGGTCAAAACCGGCCTACATTACATCGACACAACGATTTGGCAATTAATCCCGCAGATTTACCGGATTATGGAAGATGCCCTTCATGAGCATTTTCCAACGGTCACCATGCCGGAAAAATTCCTGACTTTTGGCTCTTGGATCGGGGGAGACCGTGACGGAAACCCAAATGTGACTGCGTATGTCACGGCCGAAACGTTCCGCTTGCACCGTGGATTGGCGCTCACAAAACATGCGCATACGGTACGCACCCTTGATCGTTCGCTCAGCCTTTCTAGCCGCCTACACGAACCTGACCCTGAGATGTTGGCACTTCTAGAAGAAGAGCGAAATGCTGGGTTTACGGAACATCTTAATTTTCTACAGACTCAATATCCCGAAGAGCCCTATCGCCTGCTGGCGGCCGCATTACGAGCTGATATTAACGATGCCAACAAGGATCCTGTTAAATCGCGGCTGTTAGAAAACAACGATGCAGAGATGGCCCAAGTGCGTACGGCGGCCGATTTATTACGGCCGCTTGAGCACATCGACCGCAGCTTGCGCGACCGAAACTCAAAAGAAATCGCCGATACCGATCTGAAAGATGCCCTAATTCAGGCGAAAGTGTTTGGGGTCAATGCGGCTCGGCTCGATTTCCGTCAGCTTTCAGACTATCACGATCAAGTGTTGGATGAGTTATTTACCAAGCTAGACATTTGCGATAACTATTTGGAGCTAAGTGAAGATGAACGGGCTGATTTGCTCACAGCGGAGCTTGACAAACCGGTGCCAGATTTTGGCAACCCGGAAGATTATGGGGATCAGACGGCCGAGTTGCTCCGATTGTTCCGGGTCATTAGCCGAGCGGTTTCGCTTTACGGTCCAGAACTCATCGGCCCATACATTATCAGCATGACAACCAATGTGGATGATGTGCTGGCTGTTTTGCTTTTCGCTAAGTGGCACGGTTTGTGCTTACACGGAGACCCTGAAAAACCGGCATTACCCGCCATTTCGCCGCTATTTGAAACACGCGACGACCTCGTTAACGCACCTGAAGTGATGACCACTTTGTTTAATCATCCCGCTTATCGTGCCCACTTAGAGGCGCAAGGGATGGAGCAAAATGTGATGATCGGCTACTCAGACTCAAATAAAGATGCTGGGTTGCTCACCGCCACATGGGAGCTTTATCAGGCACAAGATCGTTTAGCCGTCCGGTGTCAAAAGCATGGGGTTGGACTCACACTTTTCCACGGCCGTGGTGGAACCATCGCACGGGGTGGCGGCCCTGCTAACCGGGCTATTCTGGCCCAACCACCTGGATCGGTTGAAGGTCGCATTCGAATTACGGTTCAGGGTGAGGTGATAAACGCCCGTTATTTCCACCCCGAAGTTGCCAAACGCCATTTAGAGCAAATGGTGAACGCCGTCATCAACGCATCCTCCCCAGACCATAAAAAGACGGCCGTTGCTCGGCCGGAATGGACCGGTGTGATGGAAGAGCTATCGCAAACGGCGTTTAAAGCGTATCGTGACTTTATTTATGAATCCCCCGACGTTTTGCGTTATTGGCAAGAAGCGACTCCGATTAACGAACTGAGCGGCATGCGTATCGGATCTCGGCCCGCCCGCCGGAAAGGTGGAGACATCTTCTCTAGCTTGCGTGCAATTCCATGGGGGTTCAGCTGGATGCAGAGTCGCCATAATCTACCTGCGTGGTTCGGAGTGGGCCAAGCGTTACAAGCATACGCTGGCGGAAAAGGGTCCCAAGTCAAAGGGGACAAATTGACGATTTTGCAGGAAATGTACGCCCAGTGGCCGTTTTTTACGACGATGATCGACAATGTGCAGATGGCCCTTGGCAAAGCGGATTTAGAGATTGCGCGTTTGTACGCGGAACTGGTGACCGATGAAGCGTTACGAGATCAAGTTTACGGCGACATTCGCACAGCGTTTGACCAAACGGTTGATTGGATTAAACTGGTCACCAATCAACAAGGGATATTAGACAACGATCCAACCTTAAAACGTTCTATCCGTCTGCGTAATCCATATGTCGATCCGCTGAACTTTATACAAGTTAACCTGCTAAAACAGGTACGACAGATGGATGATTTAACAACAGACGAAGCCAAACAGACGTTGCATGCGTTGTACATTACGATCAATGGGATTGCGGCCGGACTCAAGAATACCGGTTAGCGTCTGCCCCACTTATGGCTATTAAACACCTTCTCACTCCGATGTATCTCGATCAATGGCGGGACGGGTATGATTCAATCGATCTACCTGACCTGACGATTAATCGAGTCCCACTGGCGGCCGGGCCAGACGTGCAGCATCGGGTGCTGCCACCGTATCAATATTTGGCCCAATTTGTGGCGGATACGGTTGAAGATGGTGACGTGCCGATTACTTGGAATGGGGATTGTTGCATGGCGATTCCGATGCTAGCCGGTTTGCAGCAGGCTGGCATCGCCCCAGCATTGATTTGGATCGATGCTCATGGTGACTTTAATACATGGCAGACATCTGCCAGCGGCTTTTTAGGCGGAATGCCGTTAGCGATGATGGTCGGCCGTGGCGAACAGACGATTGTTAAAGGGGTGGGGCAATCCTTATTGGCGGAACAAGATGTTATTCTAACCGATGCGCGCGATCTGGACCCGGAAGAAGGGGAACAAGTCGCCGCATCGGGAATGACCCATTTGCATCGACTGACTCAACTGATTAATGAGCATCCACTGCCGGACAAGCCGATATGGGTTCATTTCGATGTTGATGTCATGAGGGTCGAAGATTGTGCAGCCACCAATTACCCCACACCCGGTGGCCCCACCATTCCAGAGATCGAGCGGGTTTTTAGCAGAATCCGCAATTCTAATCACCTATGTGGTGTGTCGGTCTCTATGTGGGATGTTGAATTGCCCGGGGCAAATCGGTGCGGTGAGCGAATTATGGATTTAGTCGCTGTTTTAACCGGTGGATGGTAAACGTCAAATAGAAACGTTCACCAGTCTTTATCATCTTAGAACTTTCGCGCGGTTGCCCCTCAACCCCTCCCGCGGCTGAGGGGAATCTTGCTCCTCCCCATCGGGGGAGGCTGCGAGGGGGTTGAGCGAAAGTCTGATATCTATAGTCCTTACGTGATCTTCGACAAGCGTTCGGCTGAGCTCAGACCGAAATCTTAGGGCGCATAAGGGCGAATCTAAATGAATGCTGAAATAAGGAGTTGAAGCGATGTCTGATTTTTTTGAACGTGTCCAAACCGGCCAACCCGTCATTATTGACGGTGGCACCGGTACAGAAATGGAGAAGCGTGGAGCCAAAATGGAAGCGAAAGGTTGGAGCGCTAGCTGTACGCTTACCGCGCCCGACCTTTTACGCGGCATCCACGAGGATTATATTAAAGCGGGTGCTGAGGTCATCATCACCAATACGTTTGCCACTTCTAAAGAGGTATTGGACGATTGTGGTCTGGGGCATCAATTTGAAGAGATGAACGCGGCCGCAGCCCGCATCGCCAACGAGGCCCGCAAAAATGCTGCGGCCGATCACGAAGTCTGGGTTGCAGGATCGATGTCGGCCGTGGTCTTCACAGATGAGAAACAGCCCAAGATGGAAGATCTACAGGCCAATTTCGAACGCCAAGCTGAAATATTAGCGGAAGGTGGGGTTGATTTCTTTACCCTAGAAATGATGAATGATATCGAGCCAACCTTGATCGCCTACAATGCGGCCGCCAAAACAGGGCTGCCGGTTATCGTAGGCTTCAATGCCCACACCAACGGGGCGGGAGAGATTCAATTGGGGATGGGCCATTATCCATCCGGCCGACCGCTGCTTTCTGAAGGGATTCAAGCTTTGCCCGATGGGGTTCCGATGATCACGATCATGCATTCACTCACGAGCGATATTCCCGCATCTCTCGAAGTGATTCATGCGAATTATGATGGACCCAGCGGCGTATATGCTCACTGGGGTGAGTTCATCATGCCAAACTGGCAGTTTAACGACATGATTTCAGAACAAGCATATGGCGATGCTGCCGAAGCGTGGGTTGCGGCCGGAACACGGCTCGTCGGCGGTTGCTGTGGCATCGGCCCTGAGCATATTCGGGAATTGACGAAACGGTTTCGGTAGTCGGTGGCCGGTCCGCTTCGCTAGCCGGTGGGTCAGTGGTCGGTAGCCGGTCCGCTATGCTAGTCGGTGGGTCAGTAGTCGGTAGTCGGTGTGTCAATAAGACCGACCTACCGAATACCAAACAAACTGAATACCGATTAGGTCGGTTAGGCGGGTAGAACAGATCGGAAAAAACGGAGGGCGTTGCCACCGATTATCTTTTTAACGGTAGGTTCGCTCATCCCTCGTTGTAGCATCACATGGGTCAAAACCGGCAGTTGGCTAATGTCAAAGGACGGAGTTATTGCCCCGTCATAATCGGAGCCGAAGCAGACATGATCTTCTCCCAATAGCTCTATCGCATGTTGAATACCGTCTACAATCGCCTCAGGCGTGTTGTCAGGCACAACCTCCTCCCAAAAACCGATGCCGATTAGGCCACCGCGTCGGGCGATTTCGAGCGCCTGTTCATCGATGATCGTGCGATTGTTATCGACCAGGCTACGCAAGCCGGTGTGTGAAACTAGCAGCGGCACGTTTTTGGTGATGCTGAGCACATCTTCTACCCCCGTTGCGGATAAATGGGCAAGGTCGATGACCATCCCCAGCTCAGCGCACCGGCCGACCAAGTCTCGCCCCTCTACCGTCAGTCCGGTCCGTTTGGCCCCGTGCTTTGAATGAGCATATTTATTGTCGACAAAGTGGCTTAGGCCCGCCACACGATAACCCCGATCAAACAAAGTATGAATATTTTCGACTTTGTCTCCCACCGCTTGCGCCCCTTCAAAGCCTAAAACCGCTCCCAAAGAGCGCTTGTTTTCAACCGGCTCCAGATCTTTTTGGTTTAGCACCATGTGCATTCGGCCGCCGCTTTGCCCCACCATGCCATGCAGCCGCTTAGATTGGTGAATGGCCCGTTGAAACGGTGTCATAAACGTTTGGGGTGAAAAGCGAGCACCGTAAACAAGTTTAAGCAGGTCGGGGGCGCTGCTGTCAGTCCCGGCCGCATTAAATCCCATCGGAATCAAGGTTGCAGCCGCAAACACCAGCAAATTAACATCTGCCTGCTCAGCACGGGGCAGATCGATATGCCCCTCTGGTCCAAATTTTGATCGGTTTAAGAAATTGCGTTCAAACAGCAGGGTGTCATTATGCACATCGACAACTGGGTTAGTTTGATGTAATTCTAGAGCACGTGGACTAGCTGTTGGCAACGGCTTGGTACGATCCACTCTGTTGATCAAGCGCTCAATCTGCCAGCCGATCACCCGCACAATCGCTAGCACGACAATGAGAATTTTAATAAATCTTTTCATGGTTTTAATCGTACCCTTGAGGATTTTCTTTCTGGTATGTTGTGCTCAGTCAGCCAAGATCGGATGACATTGAAATAGTCAGCGGTAAATCGTCTGTCTTCACCCACTTTCATGCGGTGATCGGCATCGGGAAACAAGTGAATTCGATGATCTGATTCAGTTAGATTTGCTTGAAAAATCGGATAACAATGTTGAGCCGGAACAAGAAGATCTTGTTCACCTAATAAAATCAAACTTGGGCACTGTGTACTCCGCAAAGCAGGAATCGGGTCGTAGTTAAAAACCTTCTTAAAAAAGTCCCAAGAATCTGAATCGAAGCTGAAATAACTTTCCCATGCAAGGTTGGTCCGGCTTTTGATCAAGTTTGAAACCTGATCGAATGGAAGTTCTTTTTTAGCCCCATCAACAAGCTGTTCGTGCAATTCTAAAGCTTGCTGGATAGCCGCCTCAGGCAGACCATTCTGCTGATTTGTGCTGCGAAGTCCAAATTTGTCTTGCTCGGCCGGCGAAATAGCTGGTCCTGAATTTGATATGACAAAATCGATTGCGTTAGACTGAGAAGCCGCCAAGAAAACAACCCATCCCCCTTGGCTGTGACCAAACAGGCCGATATTTTGAAACTTATGGGAGTCAGTCCGCTTTAAAAAATCGACGGCCGCCAACACCTCTGAGGCTCGATCTTGAAATGATTGCTGTTTCCAGTTTCCTGTGGAACCGCCAACACCCGGTTTGTCATAACACAAAACGGCTAAGCCTTGCCTCAAAAAGAAATTACGAATCGGCGGGAAAAAGATGTCATTGTCTCTGTCGGCCGGGCCCGAGCCGTGAGACATAACGATAGCAGTAGATGATTTAAAATTGCTGGGGGTGTGAAGACTACCCGAAAGCTTATTCGATTGATGCTCAAAGATAATATCGATATCCATAAGCCTAGTTTAACTCACTTTAGGCGGCAAAAAACCAATTAAACTAACTACGATTTTTGTGTATTGATTCAAGAAATGTCTCAACTTCCTCTTGTGATACCCAATTTCTCTTATCGGATTTCTGCAACCGTCTAAGCACCTCGGGGTTATAAACGACTTTGGCACGCCAATTCTCAACTGACTTTGAGTTGACGACCAGCGTCACGAACTTCTTGGACCCACGATGATGGCCAATCACCGCAATCTGCTCATATCCATCCCCCCATTGGGGTGGAAAACAATAAACTTTTGTTCCCGGTGAAAAATGCTTTGTCCCGAGTACAGTCTCGCTACCTTCAGGGCCAAACGGCCGCTCCGCAACAATATTCCCTATTAAGCACCACTGGCTTTGTCCCTCTTGTTTATCTTCTGTTTGCATTATTTAACAGCTCGTAAACCGCAATGCCACAGGCGATCGTAACATTAAGCGACTTCTTCTCGCCCCGCATCGGGATCATCAATG
>JAHDEB010000002.1:63154-69183 GCA_020629055.1 Chloroflexota bacterium | reverse complement strand
CAGGCGATCGTAACATTAAGCGACTTCTTCTCGCCCCGCATCGGGATCATCAATGTCTTGTCGCACAGCTCTAAAATACCAGGATCAACCCCCATCACCTCGTTGCCCAACACCAAAACAGTTTTTTGATCTAAAGGCAGTTTGGGACTGTCTGCATATAAATCTACGCTCTCGGGGGCCTCTTCTAACGCCCAAATTTGATACCCCTCATCTTTGAGCCGCTGAATTCCATCAACCCCGTTCATATGATATTCCCAAGGCAAGTCAGCACCCAAAGCGGTTTTATCGAACCGTTTGTTTTCTGGTGTGGCGGTGATCCCGCACAGATGCAGTTTTCGCACCCCTACACCGTCGGCCGTGCGGAAGATCGACCCAACGTTGTACAAGCTGCGGGTGTTGTCGAGGAAAAGTTCAAGATGCGGCCGTGGGCCGTGCTGCGTTGTGCGAGTCTTGGTGAAATCTGACAGATGGGTGCGAGCAGCTTCATTGGTTGGCTCGCCACATTTGGGGCAGGCATACCCCCCTTCAGGGGACTCTTCTACCGACCCTGGAAAACGGAACCGGCAAGTTTGGCTGGTGCATTGATAAATGGCGTACAAAAGAAGATGTTAGTCGTTAGATGCTAGATGTTAGATATTAGATGTTAGTAGGTCAGTTTGCTAACATCTAATATCTAACATCCAGTATCTAAATTAGGGGTTCATCCGATACAGCATGCGGGGGAACGCTGTGGTTTCACGGATATGAGGCAAGCCGCAAATCCAGGCGACCGTACGCTCTAATCCCAGCCCAAAACCGCTATGGGGCACAGAGCCGAACTGACGCAGTTCGATGTACCAGCTGTAGTTTTCGGGGGGCAAGCCATGGGCATGGATCGCATCGACTAGCTTTTGTGGGTCACTCATCCGTTCGCTACCGCCGATGATTTCACCGTACCCTTCAGGGGCGAGCAGGTCAACAGATTTGCACACTTCCGGCCGGTCGGGCCATGGTTCCATGTAAAACGCTTTGACGGCCGACGGATACCCATACACAAACAGTGGCTTGTCAAATTGCTGAGTCAACACCGTCTCGTGAGGCGAGCCAAAGTCATCACCCCATTCGATTTCCAGCTCTTTTTTCTTTTCAGGATCGGTCTCTTTCTCACGCAACTCGTGCAGCATCTCGACCGCTTTGTCGTAGCTGATACGAGGGAAGTCGCCGGTCACATTTTGCAGCGGGGCCAAGTCACGCTCAAGAATCTCAAGCTCGGCCGCACATTTTTCCATAGCCGTTTTGACGATATAGGTCATGAACCGTTCTTCGAGGTCCATTAAATCATCTAGATCACAGAATGCGATTTCCGGCTCTACCATCCAAAATTCAGTTAGATGGCGGCGGGTTTTCGATTTTTCAGCCCGGAACGTGGGGCCAAAGCAGTAGACCTTGCCCATGCTCATGATATTGGCTTCGTTGTACAGCTGTCCCGTCTGGGCCAAATAGGCGGTTTCGTCAAAATAGCCAACTTCAAACAGGTTGCTGGTCCCTTCGGCCGCTGATGGGGTGATAATCGGCGTATCGATGTTGATAAACCCATCGTTGTCTAAAAAGTCCATAATCGCTTTTTTGATCACTGAACGAACGCGCAAGATGGCCCACTGCCGGCGCGAGCGAATCCAATGGTGGCGATTGTCCATCAAAAACTCAACCCCATGTTCTTTCGGCGTAATCGGGTAATCTTCGACGTTTTGCAAAATTTCAAGGCTCTCGATGGCGACTTCAAAACCACCGGGGGTGCCAGGCGCCCGCTCGTTGGCCCGCACTTCACCACTAACAATGATGCTCGATTCTTGGCCGATCCGTTTGACATCTTCAAACAGCTCGTCACCGACTTCCGGCCGGTAAGCGACCAGTTGGACCATGCCGCTGCCGTCGCGCATACGGCCAAAGTAGAGTTTGCCTTTACGGGTGCTGGCATAAAGCCAACCTTTGAGTGTTACTTTTTCACCAACATGTTGGCTAATATTTTCAATTCTAATCGTTTGAGTCATGGGTTTTTCCTAAAGTTAGATAGGTCTGTTTGAAGATTTTACCCTTAAATGGATGATTTGTTGAATTTTGTGAGGTTATTTCAGCCCGATTCATCGGGCTTTTTATTTTAACCGGGGGATTCATCCCTCGATGTCATCGCCCCGCTAAATTGCCAAAGACATATCGGGCCAAACCCGGCCGACGCAAATACGAAATCTGGTCAACCATGCGGGTCGGATGAAAGCCAAATTGCTGATTCACAATGTCTAAGTCGGTGATTTCGGGCTGATTAAGTCGATCGAGAAAGAATAGGGTAATGGGTGGATTGCGACGCCAACCAAAAAACGCACGCGTCGCTAAACGAACCCACGTCATATTAATCGGCAGCAGGCGACGATTTAGATTAGACGTTTCGAGCACCAGCCGTACCAGCTCGTCATAGTGGATGCGTTCTTCACCGGCCGCTGTAAAAATCTGTCCGCGATACCCTTTTAAATCTAGCGTGTCACTTACTTCAAGAATAATGCGCACTAAATCCTCTACCCACAGGGGTTGTAACACATTGCGTCCACCACCGGGTAGCCAAACGAAAGGCCAGTTCCAAAACGCCAATGAGGTGATCGGGGTTAAAAAGCGGTCGTCTCGGCCGTACAAAATCGCTGATCGAATAATCGTGGTAGGAATCTCACTGCGCTGCAGCATTTCTTCAATCATCCCTTTAGCCCGCATTACCGGAAAAAGTGATTTTGAATCGGCCCCGATTTGACTAATAAAAACGATATGGTTGACCCCGACCCGGCGCCCCGCTTCGATTAGATTACGAGTCCCGTCAATGTCCGTTTGGTTTAGATTTCGCTCCCGGCCGTATTTGATGCCAGATGCCAAATGAATTACCGTGTCGATCCCCTCAAGCTGCTGAGCGATCTCGTCGACATCGTTCAAGCGGCCGGTGAGCCCGACGGTCGGCAAATCAGCGATCTCAAAGGCGCGCACAACGGAACGGCCGACAAATCCATTTGATCCAGTAATCAAGAACATAGCGCTATTTTAACAGTTTGCCCGAATATCTGTCTGTTGATTTCGGTTGACATATAATTTTGATACATGGACGATCCACAGACAGACCCAAACTCAGCCCAGCAGCCCCCTTTAAGGGTCTGTTATTTTGGCACCTATCGGCAAAACTACGGCCGGAATCAAATCATGCTCAACGGTCTGCGCGCCAATGGTGTCCATGTAGAAGAGTGTCGGGCGCAGCTGTGGCGCGGCATCGAAGACCGTGTGGCCCAAGCCAGCGGCAAGTGGCTTAGCCTGTCGTTTGTCGGCCGGGTGATCCACGCCTACTGGAGCCTCATCCGACAACATCGTCAAATGGCTGACTATGATGTGATGATGCTAGGGTATCCGGGGCAATTTGACGCCTATTTGGGACGACTACTTTCATGGTGGCGGGGCAAACCGCTTGCCATCGATCTGTACATGTCGCTATATTTAATCGCTACAGAGCGCGGATTGGTTGCCAAATCCCCCCTAACCGGCGCTGTTATTCGTCGTTTAGAGCAGATCGGCCTGAAGCTTTGTGACCTGATTATATGTGACACACTCGGCTATCGAGATTATCATTGCGAGACATACCAACTGACGGCCGACCGCTTTCGGTTTGTACCGGCCGGGGCGGATGACCGGCTGTTTTTCCCACGTGAAGCTCAAAAATCATCTGACAAATTTACCTGTGCCTATCATGGCACCTTTCTGCCCTCACACGGGCTAGAAACCATCATAGACGCGGCCGAGCAGCTGCAAGAGCATGCTGATATCGAGTTTGTATTTTTTGGGACGGGGCCAGAAGAGGGAAAAATAAAAGCGCTGGCCAAAGATGCTGGGTTAAGAAACGTCCGGTTCTCTGGCTGGATAGAGCGAGACGAAATGGCTGAAAAACTAGCGGCCGCTGATGTCTGCTTAGGGGTTTTTGGCACCACATTACAATCAAGGATTACGGTGCAAAACAAGATTTTTGAGGGGTTGGCGCTCGGCCTGCCGGTGATTACAGGAGCCTCCCCCACCGCACAAGATGCCCTAATAGACCAACAAGAAGTCTATTTTGTTGAGCGTGAAAACGGCCGCAGCTTGGCGGACGGGATCTTGACCCTCAAGCAAGATGGGGGCTTGCGCCAAGCGATCGCCAAAAACGGCCGCGAAAAATTTATGACCAAACATACGGTTAAGGCGTTGGGGGCACAATTGGCTCAACATTTAAGGGAGGTGGCCCAGCGATGAAAACATCTGCCATTGTCCCGACCTTAAACGATATGAATTTGGCCCGCACACTAACAGCGATCCAAGACAATCAGACGGTCCCCCCGGATGAGATTGTGGTCGTGGGGCTGTTTGACGCAGCCTTAACCGACCGGTTCCCCAAAATTAAATTTGTGGATACAGAACAAGCTGTTTGTGCCGCAAAAGCGCGCAACATGGGGATGCAAAACGCGTCAGGTGACCTATTTGTCTTCACAGACTCTGACTGTATACCGGCGGCCGACTGGGTCGCCAAACATCAAGCGGGGCAAAAAAATGGCAAGCGAGTCTTAGGAGGCGGCATTCAACTCGATGATCCAAACTATTGGGCTCGCAGTGACAATGTCTCGATGTTTCATGAGTTCGCCACCACGACAGAAAAAGGAGAGCGTTTTCTGTTGCCCACCCTGAACATCAGCGTGCATCGCTCCGTTTGGGAAAAAGTTGGTGGCATGGATGAATCGTTCCCGGGTGCGGCCGGTGAAGATACCGACTGGACCATTCGCATGCGCCAAGCGGGGTACAAGCTTCATTTTGACCCGACGATCCAAATTGTACATGCACCCAATCGGGTCGTTTGGCGAGATGTCTTTCGCCATTGGTACAATGCGGGCTACAACAATATTCGGGTCCGACTGCGTCATCAGTCTGAATACCAAATGCCCTCGTTTACACGCAAACCGTTCCAATTGCGCCTCTTGTCTCCGCTAATCGCCCTGTTTATCACCGCCAAGCTATTTGCCGACCGGCGCTTCCTACGCTACTGGGCAACTATTCCGGTCGTTTATGCCACGAAAATTATCTACTGTTGGGCTGCGGCCAAATCGATAGAGGACGGGTTTGCATTTGAAGCCTAGAGTCGCCATCGTTATTGTGGCCTGGAATCAATTAGATGCGACGCTCGCATGCCTAGAAACCGTTTACGCCCAATCGTACGATTCGTTTGAAGTGGTGCTGGTTGACAATGGGAGTGATGCCGGGTTCCAGGAAAAGATACGAGCGCAGTATCCTCAGGTAACGCTACTTGGCAGCCCGACCAACCTTGGCTTTTCTGGGGGAAACAATATCGGGATCCGATATGCACGCTCCCAGTCATTTGATTTTGTCTTCCTGCTTAACAACGACACGCTTCTAGACAGTGGATGCTTGCAGACCTTGGTCAACGGCCTGGATGGAGCGAAACAAGATGTAGCGGCCGTTGCTGCCAAAATCTATTATGCCCACGATAGAAGCCGAATTTGGACCGTTGGGTGTAATTTCCGGCCGTGGCTGCGAGAACTCAATGACATCGGCAAAGATTCTATAGACAAGGGGCAATGGGGCCAGAGCAGACAAGTTGAGTTTGTTCCGTTTTGTGGCGTGCTGTTTAAGCGGGATGTTTTTGAATCAACCGGCCTGCTAGATGAGGGGTATTTTCTATACTACGAAGATATGGATTACTGTCAGCGGCTGCTTGCAGACGGCCGGAAAATCAAATTTGAACCAAACGCCATTATTTGGCACGCGGTTTCGGCCAGCAGTGGGGGGAACCAAAGCGCGGCCGCCTTGTACTGGCTGGCAAAAAGCAGCGGCCGGTATTTTCGCACCTACGGCCGAGGGTGGCGCATGGTTCTCATCCTCCCCTATCGACTGGCCAGCGCCCTTCGCAAAACAGGCGGCCTATTGCTTGCATCTAATTTTCAAGAAGTCAAAAGCTACTGGCGGGGCCTAAAAGACGGCTGGCT